>JAHWIN010000024.1 GCA_019322475.1 Candidatus Woesearchaeota archaeon | reverse complement strand
TTGCTGGAGCAGATAGGGATAAGCCAGATAATAATAGTCTCGCATGAGTCAAAGATAGAGTCTTTTGTAGATAAGGTTATAAGGATAAACAAGAACGAGCATGTGAGCGAGGTCGTTTGCTGAATATCCTTTAAAACCCAAAGTTACAGGCACATGCACATCCTATTTCTCCTGCTTTTTATGACCTATATCCTAACACAAAATTTATAAATGGCTATAAAACTGCCTTAACTTAGGCTAACAACAATAAGATATAACTATGAGATAGTTGAGGAGGTTATTAACATGGCTGAAAAAAAATGGGTCTATAGTTTTGAAGAAGGAAAAAAGGAGATGAAAGAGAGCTTAGGGGGGAAGGGAGCCAACCTGGCTGAGATGACCAACCTAGGCATACCTGTGCCTCCAGGATTCACTATCACTACAGAGGCCTGCGACCAGTTCTACAAATTAGGAAAAAAATACCCTGAAGGGGCATTGGAGCAGGTTGACAAGAAGCTAAAGGCACTAGAGGATAAGCTTGGAAAAAAACTTGGAGATTCTGATGATCCACTATTAGTATCTGTAAGGTCAGGAGCTGCTGTATCCATGCCAGGGATGATGGACACTGTGCTTAACCTTGGGCTGAACGACCAGTCTGTCCTTGGCTTAGCCAAAAAGACGAGCAACGAGAGGTTTGCATGGGACGCTTACAGGAGATTCATAAACATGTTCGGAGATGTTGTCATGGAGGTTCCGCATGAAAAATTCGAGGAAAAGATAAGCGGGATGAAAAAGAGCAAAGGGGTCGAGTTTGATACAGACCTTAACGCTGAAGACCTAAAGAAGCTGTGTGAGGAATATAAGGATGTAGTAAAGAGCGAAACAGGGAAGATGTTCCCTAATGACCCTAAAGAGCAGCTAAGGATGGCTATCGACGCTGTCTTTGACTCATGGAACAACGACAGGGCCATAGCTTACAGGAGGATAAACGATATAAAAGGGCTTATAGGCACTGCTGTAAACGTGCAGACCATGGTATTCGGGAACATGGGTGATGATTCGGGAACAGGGGTATTCTTCACAAGAAACCCAAGCACAGGAGAGAATGAATTCTACGGAGAGTTTCTGGTCAATGCACAGGGAGAGGATGTTGTTGCGGGCATAAGGACGCCTAAGCCTATCGCTGAGCTTAAAAAATCATTCCCAGGATGCTATGATGAGCTTGTAGACATCTACAAAAAGATAGAGAAGCACTACAAGGACATGCAGGACATGGAGTTCACGATAGAGAACAAGAAGCTATGGGTGCTGCAGACAAGAAACGGAAAGAGGACTGCACATGCAGCTGTAAAGATAGCAGTCGACCTTCTTGAGGAAGGGCTGATAGACAAAAAGACGGCTGTGCTGAGGGTTGACCCAAACCAGCTTGACCAGCTGCTGCATAAGAGGATAGACCCTGTCGCAAAGAAGGAGGCTGAGATGCTTGCAAAGGGGCTTCCTGCATCACCCGGGGCTGCTGTAGGGGAAGCTGTTTTCACGGCTGAGAAGGCGTATGACGCTTCAGAGGAAGGAAGAAAAACAATATTAGTAAGGACAGAGACCAGCCCTGAGGATATCGAAGGGATGAATGCTGCCCAGGGCATACTTACTGCAAGGGGCGGCATGACATCACATGCTGCTGTAGTGGCAAGAGGGATGGGAAAGTGCTGCGTAGCAGGAGCAGGGGACATAAATGTCAGCGAGAAAGAGGGAAAGTTTACAGTCAAAGGGATAGAGATAAAGGAAGGGGATTATATAACACTTGACGGCAGCACAGGAGAGGTCTTTAAGGGAAAACTAGGGGTTATAGACCCTGAGCTTAGCGGAGACTTCTCAAAGCTGATGGGATTTGCAGACGAGTTCAAAAAACTGAAGGTCAAGACAAATGCAGATACGCCGCATGATGCAAAGGTTGCAAGGGATTTTGGTGCAGAAGGGATAGGATTATGCAGGACAGAGCACATGTTCTTTGAGGGAGAGAGGATAAAGGCTGTGAGGGAGATGATATTGTCTGAGGATGAAGAAGGAAGGAAAAAAGCCCTGGGAAAGCTTCTTCCTATGCAGAGAGAAGACTTCAAGGGGCTGTTCAAGGCAATGGACGGGCTTCCTGTCATAATAAGGCTTTTGGACCCTCCACTGCATGAATTCCTTCCGAAAGAAGAGAAGGACGTAAAGGAGCTTGCCGGAGAGCTTAACGTTACTGAAACGAAACTGAAGGATGTTATCGAAGGGCTGCATGAATTTAACCCTATGCTCGGCTTCAGGGGGTGCAGATTAGGGGTGAGCTATCCTGAGATAACTGAGATGCAGGCAAAGGCAATAATGGAGGCTTATATAGAATGCAATAAAGAAGGCATCAAGGCAATACCCCAGATAGAGGTTCCTTTAGTAGGCAATGTCAAGGAGTTCCTTATAATAAAGGAGATAATAGAGAAAGCTGCAAAGGAACTAGGGCTGAAAAGAGGGAAAGACTATCTTATAGGCACTATGATAGAGGTTCCAAGGGCAGCCATAACAGCTGATGCTATCGCCAAAGAGGCTGACTTCATGAGTTTCGGGACTAATGACCTGACGCAGATGGGATGCGGATTCAGCAGGGATGATTCCGGCAAATTCCTCGGCAAATATGTTGAGGCAGGGATATATGAAAAAGACCCTTTCCAGTCCATAGACCAAGAAGGAGTGGGGGAGCTTATGAAGATATGCATCACAAAGGCAAGAAAAGCCAAGAAAGGGATAGAGGTGGGGATATGCGGAGAGCATGGCGGAGAGCCAGAGTCTGTTAAGTTCTGCCACAGGATAGGCATGAATGACGTAAGCTGCAGCCCTTACAGGGTCCCTATAGCAAGGCTTGCTGCCGCACATGCTGCTTTGGAAAAGAAGGAATAATCTTTAATATGGTAGAGATAAAAGCTTTCAAGGGGATAAGATATGATAAAGACAGAGTGAAGGACCTTAACCTAGTAATCACCCCCCCTTATGATGTTATAAACGAAAAGGAGCAGGAAGAACTCTATTCTCTTTCTGAATATAATTTTATAAACTTAATCCTGGGGAGAGAGAAGGAAGGGGATAACGGTGAGAATAAGTATACTAGAGCTGCCAGATACCTTAAGGAGTGGGTGGAAAAAGGCATCCTAAAGGAGGATGATAAGGATTCTATATATGCTTACAGCCAGACATTCCCTTTCAAGGGAAAAAGATTTACAAGGACAGGCTTTATATCCCTGGTCAGGCTGGAAAATGAGGGGGAAGGGGTACTTCCACATGAAAAAACGCTGGAGAAGCCATTGAAAGGGAGGCTAAGGCTTATCGAAGAGACGAGGGCTGATCTTGGATGTGTTTTTATCCTTTATGATGACAAGCAAAAAAAAGTGGATGAGGCTGTCCAGGAAAAGATAACAGGCAATGAGCCTGATATGGAGTTTAAAGACAAGTTCGACATAAAGCATAAGCTATGGAAAATCTCTGATGATGAGACTATAGAAAGGCTAAAAGGGATGATGGCAGAGTACCAATGCGTGATAGCTGACGGCCACCACAGGTATAAATCCGCTATCAGGTTCAAGGAAACCCATCCTGAACTGGAGGATTCAAGATATACTATGTGCTGTTTTGTAAACTCTTTCAACGAAAGCTTCCTTATACTTCCTGTAGACAGGTTTGTCTTCAACTGCAAGGATGCTGATGTCGGAAAGATATTGAATAAGCTAGAGGAATATTTTGAGATAAATGAGACAAAGGATGTTAATGAGCTTATCAGGAAGGTTGATAATACAGAGATAATGATCGACAAGAGCTCAAACCTAAAGAACCATGTTTTTGGGATGTACTGCTACATGAACAAGAAATCTTATTTCCTGAAGCTAAAGGACAATAATGTTTTAGATGAGCTATGCCCTGCTGAGAATGATGTTTACAAAAAGCTGGATATAAACATACTGCATAAGGCAATCTTTGAAAGGGTTTTTGGGATAAGCGAGGAGGATCAGTTTAAGGGGACACATATAGATTATGCCAAAGGATGCACGAGAGCCTTAGACAAGCTTAATGACGATAAATACCAGTTTGCATTTTTCATCAATGCGCCGCTTATGAGGGAGATATTCCTGACTGCAAGGGCAGGAGAGACCATGCCCCAAAAATCAACTTATTTCTACCCTAAGATTTACTCTGGGCTTGTAATCAATAAGATTAATAAATAAGAGGCAAATAACCGTATTTTAAGGGGGATTTACCAGTTTTTCCCTCAAAAAACAAGGGGGGCGGATAGTATGGCAAACAAGCTGTTTATTCCTGGGCCTACAGAGGTCAGGAAAGAGATATTGGATGAGCTTAGCAGACCGCAGATAGGGCATAGGACACAGGAGTTCAAGGACCTTTTCGGGAGCTTAAAGCCAGGGTTAAAGAGACTATTCTTCACTGAAAATGACGTTCTTATCTCAACATCTTCCGGATCAGGCCTATGGGAGGCTGCCATAAGATGCTGTGTAAGCAAAAAGGTTCTTCATGCTGTCAACGGCTCATTCTCAAAGAAGTGGTCCAAGCTTTCAGAAAGCTGCGGCAAGGAGGCAGGCAGGATAGAATATGACTGGGGAAAAGCTGTCAAGGCTTCTGACGTTGATGAGGAGCTTTCCAAGGGCGATTATGAGGCATTCTGCATGGTCCATTGCGAGACATCCACAGGGGTAGCCAGCGACCTTGAGGCTATATCAGAGGTTATGAAAAAGCACCCCAATGTCTTATGGATTGTCGATGCTGTATCATCCCTTGCAGGGATAAAGATAGAGACGGACAGGCTGGGGATAGACGTCTGCCTCGCTTCATCACAAAAGGCTTTGGCGCTTCCTGCTGGTATCGCTGTTGTGTCTGTAAGCGGAAGGGCCTACAAAAAAGCGGAAAATGTTGCTGGGAGAGGGTATTATTTTGACATACTTGAACTGAAGAAGATGTATGACAAGGACCAGACACCTTATACTGCATCTATACCCCATCTTTATGCGCTGAAGAAGCAGCTTGAAAGGATCGATGAAGAGGGGTTGGAGAACAGGTTCAACAGGCACAAGGAGATGGCTGATTATGTAAGAAGCTGGGCCAGAGAAAATGGGCTTGAGATGTTCTCTGAGAAAGGATACAGATCCAATACTGTATCATGCATAGAAAATACAAGAAAGCTTGACTTCAAGGCAATAAAGAAGAACATGGCTACCAAAGGGTACAGCATGGATTCTGGCTACAGAAAACTAAATGAGAAACTGGACAGCGAGGGAAAGCCCAATACGTTTAGGATAGCCCATATGGGAGACTTAAGCTTAGAGGAGATAAAGGAGTTTACCTCTGAGCTTGAAAAATACTTTTGAGGTGGCAAAAATGAAGGTTTTGATTCCGGACAAGGTCAATGAAAAGGCAACAAAGATACTTGAAGAGAACGGGTTTGAGGTAGAGAACAAGCCAGGCATAAGCGTCGAAGAGCTTACAGGGATATGCAAGGATTGCGATGCTATGATAATAAGAAGCGGCATAAAGATAACGCCTGAGGTAATCGATGCTGCTGAAAAGCTTAAGGTTGTAGTAAGGGCCGGCGTCGGCGTAGATAACATCGATAAGGAATACGCCGGGAGTAAAGGTGTTGTTGTAGAGAACACCCCTTTCGGCAATACAAATGCAGCTGCAGAGCATACTCTTACACTACTGATGATGCTTTCAAAGCACATAATACATTCAACTGCTGAGTTAAAAAGCGGGGTGTGGGACAGGAAGAAATACAAGGCAACAGAGCTTAAAGGAAAAACCCTGGGGATAATAGGGTTAGGGAACGTAGGAAAGAAGGTGGCTAAGGTTGCCAATGCGCTGGAGATGAATGTCGTAAGCTTTGACCCTTCTTTGGATGAAGAAGCTATGAAGGAGATAAATGTCGGGAAAAAAGAGCTTGAGGAGCTTATCAGGACATCTGATTACATAACAGTTCATGTCCCATTAAATGAGAAGACAAAAGACCTCATATCTGAGAAGGAGTTTTCCATTATGAAAGATGGGGTAAAGATACTTAATGTTGCGAGAGGCGGGGTTGTAAACGAGAAAGAGCTGGAGAATGCTATAGTCTCAGGAAAGGTAGGGGCTGCTGCACTTGATGTCTATGGTGAAGAGCCTCCGCTATGCAAATCTTTGATAGCGCATGACAAGGTGATCTGCACTCCGCATCTTGGGGCTTCTACAAAAGAGGCTCAGGTAAATGTTGCTGTGGATGCTGCAAACCAGATAGTCTCTGCCCTGAAAGAGGGGAAGATAGAGAACTGCGTCAATGGTGTGGAGAAGATAAGGGAGTGAAGGGAAAACGTGACCAGGAAGATTCACACGTAAGGGCTCCGCCCGATACACCCCCTTGGACTATCGCTCACTTTGTTCGCGATAGCCCTCTATGGGATGAAAGATAAAAAGTATTAGGGGCTATAAATAGAATATAAAAAAGCGCGCCCCCGAAGATTCGAACTCCGGACCTACAGCTTAGGAGGCTTTAGCGGCATATCCTTAAGGGGATATTCAGTCGCTCTATCCAAGCTGAGCTAGGGGCGCATGTTGGCTAAGAATAAATGATGATTTATAAATCTATTGACTTGATGCTTTTTTGACGTCCTTAACAATCCTGTCAAGCTTCTGGGAAGCATCAATATCCACAAGCAGCCCTTTTTCCTTATAATAGCTGATCAGGGGCTCTGTCTGCTCCCTGTACTGGACTAACCTTTTTCTTACTACATCCTCCCTGTCATCATCCCTCTGTAAAAGGTCTTCTTCAGGGTGGCCTTTCGGAGGGTTAGGCTCGCAGTCAGGGTGGATGTTGTATATCTTTCCTGTCGATCTTGATGTCCTCCTGCCGGTTATCCTGTGGATTATAAGCTCGTCATCAACGCTAAAGTTTATCACCTTGTCTATCTTCACGCTGGAGGAGGAAAGAGCATCTGCCTGATGTATTGTCCTTGGAAAGCCGTCTAATATGAAGCCTTTGCTGCAGTCATCCTTTGATATCCTTTCTTTCAGCATACCTATGACAAGATCATCAGGAACCAGCTTTCCGGAGTCCATGTAGCCTTTTGCTTCCATACCTAATTTTGTTTCTTCCCTGACAGCAGCCCTTAGAAGATCCCCTGTCGATATCTGGACAATCCCAAAATCATCTACTATGTGCTGGGCTATCGTCCCCTTTCCTGCCCCTGGGGGGCCTAAAAAGATAAGATTCATTGTATCACCCTTATACTGAAAAGCCCCCGGGGAGATTTGCACTCCCGACCTTCTGATTACAAGTCAGACGCAATGGCTACTATGCTACGGAGGCATCAATAATGATAAAATATGATTAAAAAGAAATTGTGGCTATTTAAAAAACTTATGCTTCCATGCCGTATAATTTCGGTGTGAAGGGCTCTGGCGTCGGTATAAACACGCGCATGTCAAGGTAGCGCTTTACGACCCCTGTAAGCCTATAGACTTCTCTCCAAAGCAGCTTTTCGTGCTTTTCAATGTCCTGAGAGAGTATCCTTGATTCATAGGCGCTCTGGATATGCTTCAGGAACCAATGATTTTTCCATTTCTCGTTGTAATCTGTCTGGACCGTTCCGTTAAAGAATATTTCCATCTCTCCCCACTGCACCTTTAGCTTTTTTCCCTGGTGCATTATCTCCCTGTCCTGAACATGCACGCCATGAAAATCTATGTTTAACTTATACCTTATATAGCCTGAGTATTTGCCTTCGGGCTTCTTAAAAACGCGCCAGTATATCCACATCTCTTTTCCCCCTGAATGGATCCCTTTCTGACAGAATTTTTCAAGATAGAGGGTTTCTATGTTGCTATGCACAGGGCTTGCATATTCCCCTCCAGGGCCCCCTTTGCCGAACCACTTCTCTTCAACAAGATACTCATGCATCATAACATAAAGGTTCTTAAGATGGAAGATGTCCTTGTATTTTACCTTTGTCTGAGGGATTGGTATATTTGTCATTAGTTTAAATTACTGTAAAAGTATTTATATAAAGGTTTCTATTGTTTATTTCAAAAAGAAGATTCTCTAAAAAACGGCTTCATCCATAAAATCCTTTGGGGTTGCCATCGGCTCGCTCTGAGCTGTTATTATCCAAAGGGCGGCCCCTCCCTTAGGCAAAGTATTTAGCCAAAGGCTAAATACTTCAATCCTCCCCTTAAGGAGCAGGACTGATTGAAGTGTCCCGCCCCAACTTAAGGAGGAGGTGCACAACCAATTACCTGTCAATCCTCCGCTGTAATCGTTTTAATTGATTCATCGTTCGCAAAATTGATGGCAACCTTCATTTTATGGATGAAGTCCTAAAAAACAAATGATTTAAATAAAAATAGGTTTACCTGGCTTTTGGTGAAATCATGATCATAGGTGTTGTGGGAAAGGCTAATGTCGGAAAATCAACGTTCTTCAAGGCGGCTACGTTGGCAGAAGTAGAGATAGCGAACTATCCTTTCGCTACTATAAAGCCCAACTCAGGAGTGGGGTATGTAAAGGTTGAGGATGCTGCCAGGCAATTCGGCAAGGTAAGCAATCCCAGAGAAGGGTTTGTCATTGATGGGAAGCGGTTTGTCCCTGTACAGATTATAGATGTTGCAGGACTAGTGCCTGGGGCCCATGAAGGCAAGGGCATGGGAAACCAGTTCCTGGATGACCTAAGGCAGGCAGATGCACTTATACATGTTGTAGACATATCAGGATCTACAAATGACAAAGGTGAGCCTGTCGAGCCAGGAAGCCATGATCCTGCCAAAGACATAAGATTCCTGGAAGAAGAGCTGGACTACTGGATATTGAGGCTGATAAAGAAAGGGTGGGACAAGTTCTCAAGGACCGTGCAGCAGACGCATGACAAGGTGCATAAGGCAATAGCAAGGCATCTTGTAGGATTAGGCGTAACTGAAGAGCTTGTCGAGGAGGTTGTGGAAAACTCGGGGCTTAAAGAGAAGGGGATCTTAGAATGGAACGAGGATGACCTTTTCAAGCTTGGCTCTGAGATAAGGAAAAGGACAAAGCCCATGATAATTGCCTGCAACAAGATAGATGTCAAAGGGGCTGAGGAGAATTTCCAGAGGATCGAAAAGGATTTTCCTGACCATGCATTAGTAAGATGCAGCGCAGAAAGCGAGCTTGCACTGAGGGAGGCTGCAAAGCATGAGCTCATCTCTTATGTTCCCGGTGAAAATGGCTTTGAGATTAAAGAAGAGGGCAAGATATCAGAGAAACAAAAGAACGCCCTTGATTTCATAAAAAGAGAGATACTTGATAAGTTTGGAGGCACAGGGGTTCAGGAGGTACTTGATGGGTCTGTATTTGACCTTTTAGGATATATGGCTGTCTTCCCGGGAGGGGTAAATAAGCTGGAGGACCAGAAGGGAAATGTGCTGCCTGACTGCTTTCTTATGCCAAAAGATACCACTGCCCTTGATTTTGCCTACAGGCTGCATACTGATTTTGGAGACAATTTCATAAGGGCTATAGATGTAAAGACAAAGATGACTGTAGGAAAAGAGCATAAGCTGAAGCATGGGGATATTGTAGAGATAGTATCGAATAAATGAGAGATGCACATCATCTTAACATCAGGATATACAAGATATGTCAGGAAACTCCCCTATAGGCCCATCCAAGGGTGTAATTGTCCCTTATCCTGGAATCGTCTATCTTCCTGCCATCAAGAATATCCCTGTATAAGGCGGTTATATTGCCTACGCCTTTTTCTGTATCTATAAAGAAATTTCTTATCCCTTTGTCCCTGAGCTGAGAGCTTTTTCCCAAGAGGCCAAGCTCTTTTCCATTTATTACCTCTACTCCGCCATATGCCCTGCTTATCTTAAATGAGCCTCCCTGCCCGTCTTTTATAATGCCCTCTTCCAGCTTATGCCTTAATTCCATAAGCCTTAGCTTTCCATGCACCAGGGCTATGAAATCCTTATTTATGAACCTAGCCAGGCTTTTTATGCTAAGTTCAGGAGAGATTACAGGGACTGCCCCAAGGCCCAAGAGATAGCTTAGATCGAGGTCATTGAAGCAGTTTATGCTATAGTCAAGATGCAGCGGCAAGTTGAGGCGTGAGGAGAGAAGTCCCGGGTTTCCTGCCAGGATCCCGTCAGGCTTTTTTTCATCTACTGCGCTTATCATGTCATCAATCCCCCGGTCCATAAGCAGCCTGGGCGCTGCCCCAAAAAGCCTGCAGTTCAGGCTTTCCTTAAGGCTCTCAAAGGAAGGATCAAAGATATCGAAGTATACTATATCTGCCCCATTTGAACAGGCTTCATAGGCATCTTTTTTGCTGTATGCCCTTACTGACAGCTGGGGGCCAGTAACCTCCCTTTTAGCTACCTGGGGCAACCTTAGCTTAACATCCTTCCTGCTTATCACCGGCCTTCCTGAATTGACCCTGTAAAATTCTTTTTTATGCTGTTCTTTTATCCCTGATGCAGTTTCCATGTTGAAGATGCCTCTTGAATTGCTGAAACTGCCCTGGGTGAACTGCCTGCTGAAAGAGCCCTTAAGATCATCAAGCTCCTTTTTTGGGACCACGAACTTTCCCCTGTAAAAGCTGTCTATAGCTTTCCTGTATGCTGCTGTTGCTGAAGCAACATAATAAGGGGATCTCATCCTTCCTTCAATCTTTACTGCATCTATCCCTGTACTGATGATATCAGGAATCTTTTCTATAAGGCACAGCTCTTTTGCTGAGATGAGATAACGTCCATTGTACCTTTTCCTGCATGGCTGTGCACATCTTCCCCGGTTGCCGCTCCTTCCACCTAAAAAGCTTGAAAAGAGGCACTGGCCGGACACTGATGCACACAAAGCACCATGGCAGAATATCTCCAGCTCTTTTGAAAACTTTTTTCTTATCGAAGATATCTCGTCTTTTCTCAGCTCCCTGGCAAGGGTTATCCTGTCCGCCTTTTCCAGCAGCCCTGCGTGGGCTGTGTTCATAACCCCTGCCTGGGTGGATATGTGGACATCCAAGCCTGGATAGCTCCTCTTTATAATGTCCAGGAAGGATATCTCCTGGATTATGACACTGTCTATGCCTGCTGAATAAGCAAATGAAAGCTGCCTGAAGAAGCCATCCAGCTCATCATTTTTAACTAAGGTGTTCATAGCAAGATACAGCTTTACACCGTTAGACCTGCATATCCTTGCAGCTTCTTTCAGAAAATTGCCGGTGAAGTTAGCTGCAAAGCCCCTTGCGCTGAACCTTTTCATCCCAAGATAAACTGAATCTGCGCCTTTGCTTACTGCCGCTTTAAGGCAGGCCATGCTTCCTGCGGGGGCTAAAAGCTCTATCTTTTTC
>JAHWIN010000023.1 GCA_019322475.1 Candidatus Woesearchaeota archaeon | reverse complement strand
GGATTGTGCCAGTTCACACCATCTTCAGCTTTCCGCTCACCTTGTCTATCTTCTCTTCCCTGTCAGGCCCTATTCCCAAACATGTCACTGTTCCCGGCTCAACAACAGTCTTTCCGGCATCCTGGATAAGTGCTGTTACCAGGCCTATATCCTCTGCCTTTTCCTTATGCATCAAGAGCTCCTTAAGGTCCTTGACCTTCAATACTATCTTTTTCATCCCTTCTTTCTGCCACTTTTTTATATCATCCTTATGGCTCTTGATAAGCGCTGAAGAAGAGGCATGCGCAGACTGCACTGCAAGCTTTCCCTTGGGCAGCTTCAGATCCTGCCTTACCAATATGACCTGCTTGTACATTTTATCCTTTGACCAATCCAGAAACAAACCTTGAGCTCCATCCTGCAGCAAATGCCCAGATAACATTGCTTATAAGCAGCGCTATGACAATTGAGTTTACAGCGCTTACAGGCATATGCGCAAGATAGACATCAGTTGCCCAGAGCCATGGCAATTGTATTGCATATGCTGCCAGGACAGATAATATAACATTCCATCCGAGCCTTATGAATATGCCGAATAAGCCCCCTAAGATGATATTTCCTATGACTATATAGGGGTTGTTCAGGGCTATTGCAGTATATACAGAGCCGAAAGCTCCTGAAACCAATCCTCCGACGGGCCCGTACACTATTGCAGCAAGAAATATCAGGTATTGGAAGAAATGTATCCTTACTCCGAATACTGTTGAATGGAACAGCCCCAGGACATTTGGGAATATGGCCAGCATAGCCAATACAGATATGCTTTTCCATGTCCAGCTTACATCAATATCAAATATGTTCTTATAGCCATACAATCTTACCACCTTTAAAGTATGTCTTCTATCCTTATTACCCCGCAATCTTCCCTTACAGAGTCCAGCTTGTTTATCTCCCCTACAGCTTTCATAACATCCTTTTCAAGGGCTTCATGCGTTATCACTATGACAGGGACTATATCCTTGTTGACCTCTTTCTGCTGGACCCCTGCGATGCTTATGTTATTGTCACCCAATATCTTAGAGACCTTTGCCAGCACCCCTGGCTTGTCTACGATATTATGCCTTAGGTAATACCTTGACCTTATGGTATTTATGTCTTTTGTCTTTATGTTTTCAAGGTAAAATTCATCTTTGCCCGCCCCTTTTGCGATGCTTATTATGTCCCCTACTATGACTGTTGCAGTGGGAAGCCTTCCGGCGCCTTTTCCATAAAGCATGGACTTTGTCGTATTTTCGCCTATTATATAGACAGCGTTGAGCTCATTATTGACGTTGGCGAGCTCATGCCCTTTCGGCACCATCGTCGGATGGACCCTCATCTCTATCTCCTTGTTCTCATGCTTTGCTATCGCAAGCAGCTTTATCTTATATCCCAGCTGGCTGGCATACAGGATATCGCTCTTGTCTATCCTGGTTATGCCCCAGGTAGGTACCTCATCTTTGACCTTTGCATTAAATGCCAGTGATGAAAGTATTGCCAGCTTCTGCGCTGCATCCTTCCCTTCCACATCAAATGAAGGGTCAGCTTCTGCAAACCCAAGGTCCTGGGCCTGCTTCAGCGCCTCGCTGTAGCTTATCCCTTCTTCCATCCTTGTAAGTATGTAGTTTGTGGTTCCGTTAAGGATCCCGTATATCTGCCTTATGCTGTCTGCTGCATAGCTTTCCCTGATGGTCTTTATTATGGGTATGCACCCGCCTACAGCAGCTTCAAACGCTATATTTACCCCATTGTCCTTGGCTTCTTTGAATATCTCGTTTCCGTGCCTTGCAAGGACCGCCTTATTGGCTGTTACAACATGCTTCTTATTTTTAAGCGCTTTAAGGATGATATCCTTTGCAGGGTTATATCCTCCTATAAGCTCTACAACTACATCTATGTCCCTGTCGCCTGTAACCTCCTTATGGTCTTTTGTAAGCTGCTCTTTTTTAAGCCCCAGCCTTTCTGCTTCTTTTAGGTTTAGGTCGCAGACCTTCTTTATGTTGATCCTTATGCCTGTCCTTTTTTCAATCAGGCCCCTGTTCTTGGATATTATGCTGACTACCCCTGACCCTATAGTCCCTGTCCCTATAAGCCCTACATTGATTTCCATCATATAAGCAGAGTTTATACTATTGTTTATAAATATTTTTGTTTGCCTGCATGCAGCTGGGCGTATCATGGATTAAAGCTTTTTTGCAAATAGCCCAAAACCCATTAAACTACCTTAACATCCCACCTGTATTCAGCTTCATCCTTTCCGTCAGAAACAGTTACCCTTACTTCCTTATCCCCTTCAGCCGTGAACTTCCTTACCATCGCATTGCCCGCCTTGTAGCTATCAAGAAATCCGAACCTCCACACATATTTAAGCTCATCGCCGTCAGGGACCTCAGCCTCTATGATGAACTTGACCTTTTTGCCCTTGCTTACCTTTATGCTTTTTCCATAGCTGGCAGATGTTATCTTTGGAGCCCTGTTTGCATCATGCACAGTTATGTTTACTGTCTTGAAAGACTCTTCCTCGCCGTCGCTTGCTATGAACCTTAGGCTGTAAATAGTAGAGCCTTTTCCTGTAGCATCATGTCCTGGAACCCATGCAAAAACACCATCCTCTATAGTTGAATTTTCAGGCATGCTTTCGCAGCTTATTGTTATATGATCGCCGTCAGGGTCAGAAGCGCCTATCTTCAGCTCCAGCTTCTCATTTTCATCTGTCTCTAAAGGGCCGATATCCTCAAATTCAGGAGCCCTATTGGCATCTTCAACTGTAATCTCTGCATACTTCTCATCCTTCAAAAAAGAGTCAGATGCAGTGACTTTCACCCTATATACCCCTGCATCATCATAGCCCGTCAGCCTTCTTCTGGAATTGCTCCACCCAGTGTATGTGTAAATGACCCTGTCTCCGTCAGGGTCGTATGCCTCCGGCTCTATTACAGCCTCTTCCCCTTCCTTTATGGTGATAGGAGCAATATCGCTTAATACAGGAGCCCTGTTCTTGTCCTTCACCATTATCAGCACATCCTGTTTTGCTTCGATGCCCTTGCTTTTGGCTGTAAAGGTTATCTTGAAAGGCTTGTATAGTATATGGAACTTGTCAAGCGCCTTTTCAAGGCAGCTTTTCTTTTCCACCGCAGAATTGTCAGGCAGCCACGTAAATGTGTTTCCTTCAAGGGTAGCGCCGTCAGGAAGCTGCTCTGCATAGAACTCTACCTCATCCCCGTCAGGATCGTATGCCTCCAGCTCTATAGTTACCTGCTGGTTCTCTTCCATCCACGCAGCAGATATATCTTTGAATACCGGCTCCCTGTCAATGTCATTGATTGTTATGGTTATCTTCTTGGAGAAGCTGAAACCCCTGTCATAGGCCATTATCTCAGTCTCGTAGGACCCTGCATCATCATAGCCTGTCTGCCAGAAGTTGTCGTCCCCTAACGGCTCAGATATGGAATACTCAAGATTATATTCCTTAAGGTCAGGGATCTCTAATCGGACCTTATCTCCTTCATCCACCTCGATGTCAGCCATGCCGTCCAGAAGCAAGGTCCTGTCGACCTTGTTTATCCTCAGGCCCCACACCTTCACATCTTCCTTCTCCCCGTCACTGGCTATAGCAGTTATATCATGCAGTCCGGCATCCATGTAGTCAGAGGAATATGTGCAGGAGGGTCCTGTGCATATGTCATCATCATCAATCTTCCACCTGTACTGAAGGACATCATTGTTCAGGTCTGAAGCTGTTATGCTGAAGCTTATGGATTTCCCTTCATCTATCTCAAGCTCTTCCCCTGAAGGGCTGTATGATTCCACAGTAGGGGCAGCATTCTTCTTCCTGACATCCAGCAGGACCTCCTTTGAAGTGCTTAATATTCCGTCTGAGGCGGTGACTATTATAGTATATTCTCCTGCATCCCCATAGCCTGTCTGCCACCTGCCTTCGCTGTCCAGCGGCTCTGTAAAATTATAATATATGCTGTCGCCGTCCTCGTCCCTCGCTTCCAGCTTCAGGGAAACAAGGTCAGTTTCATTCACTGTTATAGTTTTTATTGCAGCGCTTGAAAGGCCAATAAAAAATAAGAATAACAATGCGAACATAACAGTCTTGGCTCTCATTCATACCCCCCGCTTAAAAAGAACAGGAAGATCCCATGGCAGGAATCTTGTCCGGCCTACGAAACC
This sequence comes from Candidatus Woesearchaeota archaeon, assembly GCA_019322475.1. Classification (GTDB taxonomy): domain Archaea; phylum Nanobdellota; class Nanobdellia; order Woesearchaeales; family JACPBV01; genus JAHWHQ01. Next base: position 4,486 of record JAHWIN010000023.1, on the reverse strand, counting down.
CCCCAGCTGCGATAGCTTTTAGGATACCCAAAAGCCTACCCTAAAGTGATATCCAGTATCTCAGGAGCCCTGTTGACATTATCTACAGTAAGCTTGACGGTCTGGATTGCCTTGTCTGTCCCGTCAGATGCTGTTACAGTGACAGAATACTCCCCTGAATCATCATAGCCTGTTTCCCATTCAAACCTGCCCCCTTCTTTCTTGAACTTATCGCTGTCCAGGCTGAACTCCAGCGCATCGCTGTCCGGGTCAGATGCCTTTGGCTCTAAGATAAATTTTTCCGTTTCCTTTATCCTGATATCTGTTATCTTCTCAAGTATAGGCTTCCTGTTGACATTCTCGACCTTTAATGACCATATCCTGCTTGTCTCTTTAACACCGTCTGAAACCAGGGCCTTGACAGTATGCTGGCCTGCGTCATCATAGCTGATGTCATATGTGTATGCCTCGGTTTTAGAGACGTCTGCACCATCAAGCTTCCATAAGTATGTCAATGGGTCACCATTCAGGTCAGAAGCCTTTATGCTGAACTCTATCTTTGAGTTTTCATTTGCTTCCAATGAGTCCTTTTCAGGAGAAAAAACATCTATGACAGGTACCTCTTCCTTCTTGTTTACGATGATAAGGACATCCTTTGTAGAGCTCAATTCCCCGTCAGATGCAGTTATCGTTACAGTATATTCCCCGGCAGAGCCGTATGTTGTCTCCCACTTTCCATTATCATCTATAGGCTTTGTATATGCAAAAGTAAGCGTGTCTCCGTCAGGGTCGGTAGCTTTCGGCTTTAATGAGACAGTTTCTGTCTCTTTGATGATAAGGACCTTAGCCTCTTTTCCCTTCAACCCGGCTGGCTTTTCAGGAGCTTCTTCCTCAGCCTTTTTAACTTCTTCCTCTTTGGTCTCCTCGGCCTTCTCTTCCTCAGCCACTTCAGCTGCCTTTTCTTTGGCCTCTTCCTTGTCTATCTCTTCGATTATCTCCTCTACTATCTCCTCTATCTCAGGTATGTCCTCTTCCTTGGAAGCAGGCTGTTCTGTTATACCCTCAGACTCCTTGACCTTTATAGCTTCGATAGGGACATATTCCTCGCTGCCGGGAGCCTCTATTCCGTAAAGCTCTTTTATCTCTTTGCAGCCGCTCAAAAGAAAAATCAATATCAGTCCAAAAACAACCAGTTTTCTCATCATAAAATCCCCTCCTTAATAATTTAGTAATATTGTTATTATTCTTTAATACACAACTAATATATAAACTTTATGGTAGTTAAAATATAAATTATGTCGCCACTCTTTTACACGAATTTTTTGGCAAAACACTAAACAATCTATGATTTTCAACAGATAAGGGTCACCAAAAATAATATAAAATTTTCTATAAGCCAAAAATCTATGCAATATTTACAAACAATTATAAACCTCCTGTTATTCTTAACTGAAGAAGCGGCGCCTAAGTCTGGGGCTGTGGTCTAGCTTGGAACATGATACTAGCTCGGGGTTCGTTGACATAGAGGTGCCTTATATCTCTGATCATGAGACGGACAGCTAGTGGTCCCCGGTTCAAATCCGGGCAGCCCCATAATATTTGCCTCACCATTTCTCCTCTGATTTCTGTTTCTGTCTATTGATATTATATATGGCAGTACTATCTATTATATACAGCTAACTTGTTCGCCCCGTCAAAAACAAGTATCTTTGCATCTGGATTCTCTCTTATCCAATTATCAAAAAAAGCAGTAGATTTGTCCAGCGAAATCTTTATATAAAATCCTAAACAACTAAATGCCTGATGAAAACAGCGGTCTATTATAATAATAATGACATAAGGATAGAGGAGCGTGAAAAGCCCCCTATATCAGAAGGAGAGCTTTTGGTAAAGGTCATGGCTTCAGGCATCTGCGGCACAGACATAATGGAATGGTACAGGATAAAGAAAGCTCCAAGGGTCCTTGGCCATGAGATAGCCGGAATAGTGGAGGAATCAAAATCTGATAAGTTTAAGCCCGGCGAAAGGGTTTTTGTTTCCCATCATGTTCCCTGCAATAGATGCAGGTACTGCATGTCAGGAAACCATACTGCCTGCGAAACATTGCACAATGGAAATTATGACCCTGGCGGATTCTCAGAATTCATACGGATACCAAGGATAAATGTTGAGAACGGAACTTATCCCTTAGGCCCACTTTCTTATGAAGAAGGGGCGATGATAGAGCCGCTGGCCTGCTGTGTAAGGGGGCAGAACCTGGTAGGGATTAAGGAAGGGCATACGGTCCTCGTCTTGGGCTCTGGTGTTTCAGGCCTTATGAACATCCAGCTTGCAAAGCTCAAGGGAGCCAAAGTGATTGCAACCGACATAAATGGGTATAGGCTGAAAAAGGCTATAGAATTTGGAGCCGATGAGGCAATAGATGTTTCTAAAAGCGGTTCAGATGGTAAGCTGAACATCAAGGCTGAAAGGATAATAATCTGCACAGGAGCCATGAAAGCTGTCGGGCAGGCATTCAGCTGCATAGACAAGAAAGGGACTATCCTTTTCTTTGCCATACCATCTGAAGATTTTAAGGTCCCTTCAGTGGATCTATGGAGAAACGAGCTTACATTAACTTCAAGCTACGGAGCAGCCCCCCAGGACCTTAAGGATTCTCTTGGCCTCATAAAGGAAAAGAAGATAGATGTAAAAAGTATGATAACAAACAGGCTTCCTTTGGATAGGATACAGGACGGATTTAATATAGCTTCACAGGCAAAAGATTCTTTGAAGGTTGTTATCGAGCCGAATGCCCGGTAAGGCTCTTTTCATCAGGATTTCTATGATAATCCTATGAAACCTCATTCTCCTGCCCTTTCCGATTACACCTTTCTTTCAGGCTAACTCAGCTTATCACAGCACTCTTTATATCCTTCCTGCAGCTGCATTCAGGATTCTCTTTTATCATGGGTATAGCCTTCAGGAAAAGCTCAACCACTTTCTTGGCATTCTGCCTGAAAGTCTTTAGGACAGCCTGGATATCCACATTCTCTTCTGTCTCATGCCAGCAGTCATAGTCAGTTGCCATACAGATGACAGCATAGCATATCCCTGCCTCTCTTGCAAGGACACATTCAGGGACTGTTGACATGTTTATGACATCACAGTTCCAGCTCCTGAACAGGCTTGACTCTGCCTTTGTGGAGAACCTTGGGCCCTGTATTGTGACAACTGTCCCTTTCTCATGGACCTTAAGGTTCAGTTTCTTCCCGGCTTCATACAACACATCTCTCGATTCACAGCAGAAAGGCTCTGCCATCGGGATATGCGCCACACTGTCCTTGTCATAGAAAGTGCTCTGCCTTCCGTTTGTCCTGTCTATGAACTGGTCAACAACGACAAAGTCGCCGGGCTTTATATCTTCCCTTAATGAGCCGCATGCGCTCGAAGCTATTATATGCGTGCATCCCTGATCCTTTAGCGCCATTATGTTAGCCCTGTAGTTCACATTGCCCGGATGTATGGAATGCTTCTTTCCGTGCCTTGACAATATAACAACACTGATATCACCCACCTTTCCGACAGTCAAAGCAGAGGATGGAACGCCGAATTTTGTTCCTACCTCGATCTCTTTAGCATCCTTTAATATCTTGGGGTCCTCTAATCCGCTTCCCCCTATTATCCCGATCTTTACCATCCTTACCACCCCGCTTTTGCTATACTCATCTATCCCCCTTCAAACTCGACCATCGTGAATATCTTATATCCTTTTATCTTCTCCTTCCCGTTAAGGTCAGGAAGGTCTATTATGAATGCGCACTCCACAACATCCCCTTTAAGCTGCTCTATAAGCTTTATGGCCGCAGATATCGTTCCTCCTGTCGCTATAAGGTCATCGACAACCAGGACCTTATCCCCTTCTTTTATCGCATCCTCATGCATCTCCATCTTGTCCTTGCCGTATTCCTTCTCAAACTCCGCGCTTATCGTCTTATGAGGAAGCTTTCCCGGCTTTCTTATAGGCACAAATCCAACTCCCAGCTTGTAGGCAAGCACAGCCCCAAATATAAACCCCCTGCTCTCAAGCCCCACAACAACATCTATCTTCTCATCCTTATACCTTTTATAGAGCTCGTCGCAGCAGTGCCTGAAAGCCTCTCCATCCTGCAGCAGGGTAGTGATATCCCTGAACATAACTCCCTCTATAGGCCAATGCGGAACTGTCCTTATCTTAGATTTTAGGTCCATGATGATCCCCCCGTTAATCGTTTGATACGATGGCTATAACGCCATTCTTTAAATATTTTTAGTTAAGATGGGGCTGTTTCAGGACAATCTTGCCTGATTGTAGGCTGATTAGGATAATTTTTTTAAATGGAACTTGCTTTCCAAAGGTAAAATGCAGCTAGATAATCAGCCAAGAAATCCAAACGTCTTGTATGTAGTTAGATATCAGTTGATTGAGGGAACAAACAGAGATTTAGGTGGGGAATCTCCCTTCTACTACCAGGCATTTTCAAATGAT
>JAHWIN010000022.1 GCA_019322475.1 Candidatus Woesearchaeota archaeon | reverse complement strand
TTAGGTAAAGTATTTAGCCAAAGGCTAAATACTTCAATCCTCCCCATAGGGAGCAGGACTGATTAAAGTGTCCCACCCCAACTTAAGGAGGAGGTGCACAACCAACTACCTGTCAATCCTCCGCCGTAATCTGATTGAGGGATGTATCGCTCACAAATTGATGGCAACCTTCATTTTATGGATGAAGCCACCATATTAAGAACATTTATATAGCCAACAACCTTACTCTAGATATATGGACAAACAGAATATTAACATCCCCAGATTAACAAAAAATGAACAAAAAGTGCTAAAGAAGATCATAGACCAGGCTAAAATCCCAGATTTAGAGATAGCTAAAAAAATGGGGCTTTCCCAGCAGGGAATATTTAAAATCAGACACAAACTTGAGGAGGTAGGAATAATAAAAGGCTATATGCCCATAATAGATTTCAAAAAGATAGGGGTTAAATCATTAGTTGTCCTTGGAATAAGGCTTACCAGTTACATCTGGGGAAAATATCCAGAGGACCAGATTTCAGAAAGAATACAAAAAATTCCCCAGGTAATAACCGCTTACCGCATTCCAGAATCAAATATCTCCCACTTATTGGTCATGGGGTTTAAGGATATCGAACATAAAGACAGGTACCTCATGAAACTGCAGAGCAAATATTCTGGGGAGATCGAGGTAGTAACCGTCTACCCCTTTTCAGTAGATAGGATTATCAAAACAAATCCTATCGGTTTACTGAGCTCAATTATCAATCAAAAAACCAACGAAAATGAATTTTTTATAGATAAATAACAACTTTTCATGGTTTTTTAGATAATTTTTACTACCATAGGCAATTATAGCTGTTATGCCAGGATATAGGCAATAACCGAGAATCTTACCAAAATGAACATATTGTTAGTATACCCTAAATATCCAGATACATTTTGGAGTTTTAAGCATGCTCTTAGGTTTGTTTCTAAGAAGGCGACCTTTCCCCCCTTAGGCTTGTTGACAGTAGCCTCGATCTTACCAAAAAACTGGAATAAAAAACTTATCGATATGAATGTGGGGAAATTGACAGATAAGCAGATAAACTGGGCAGATATGGTCTTTATCGGAGGCATGATCGTCCAAAAGGAAAGCGCAGCTAAGGTCGCAGAAAGGTCTAAGGCATTAGGCAAGGTCGTTGTTGCTGGCGGCCCGCTTTTTACAACAGGCAAGTTTAAGAATATTGACCATTTTGTACTAAACGAAGCTGAAGTTACCCTCCCTTTATTCCTTGAAGATTTAAAGGAAGGAAATTTAAAAGAGACCTATACATCTAAGGAAAGGCCAGACATAACAAAAACCCCCCTTCCGTCCTGGTCCCTTATCAATATCAAGGATTATTTTTCTATGCCCATACAATATTCAAGAGGCTGCCCCTTCAATTGTGAATTTTGTGACATAATAATAATGAACGGAAGAGTTCCAAGAACGAAAGACCCCGAACAGATGATAAGAGAGGTCCAATCCGTATACGATTCTGGTTTTAGGGGGCCTTTATTTATCGTAGATGATAACTTTATCGGAAATAAGGGGGATGTTAAGAAGATGTTACCCCTGCTTATAGGCTGGCAAAAAAAACATAGATATCCTTTTTTCTTCACTACCGAATCAAGCATAGACTTAGCTTTGGATGAGGAACTTATGCAGATGATGGCAGATGCAAATTTCAATAAGGTTTTTGTCGGTATCGAAACTCCAGATGAGGGCAGCTTGAAAGAATGCGGAAAGATCCAAAATACAAAGGTAAACCTGGATGAAGCGGTGAAGATAATCCATCAGCACGGAATGCAGGTAATGGGGGGGTTTATCATGGGGTTTGATAATGATAAAGAGACCATATTTGAGACACAGATCCGGTTTATACAGCAGACTGGCGTCGTTACAGCGATGGTTGGCCTATTAAACGCTATACCTCAAACCAGATTGTGGGAAAGGCTTAAGCAAGAAAACAGGTTATCGGGCCAAACTTCAGGAGAGAATACAGACGGAAGCATCAATTTCTTGCCCACCATGGGAAAGAAGAAACTAATAGAGGGATATAGGAGGGTTATAACATCGATATATTCGCCAGAGGAGTATTATAAGAGGATAAATACCTTTGTCAAAGACTACAAACCTATCTTGAAGTGGAGGCCTTCAATACAACATATCCCTTACCTCAATGCATTTATCAAAAGTATCTGGCATATAGGACTCTTATCCAGATCACGATCCATGTATTGGAAACTTTTGATAAAGACAGGATTTACAAAAACAAGGGCGCTTCCAACCGTGGTTGAGTTGGCAATCAATAGAGAGCATTTTTGGAGGGTTGCTAGGGATGTTACCAATCCACCCTAGCCTTAAAATATTATCAAAAGGTGAGAAAAAATGAGAATATACACTGCAGCAGAATTGGAATCTATGAGTATCGGGCAGGTAGAAAAATACTATAGGAAATTACACGATGAAAACCGTAAATCCATAATCTGTGATTAACATATATGCAAATATATCCTGCCCTGCAGATTCTTAGGTAAATAACAACCTTTCATGGTTTTTTAGATAATTTCTACTACCATAACTAGTTATAGTTGCCTGCCTTAATATAACATATGGTTAGGCCAATCAAAGAGCTTATTTGTAAACACTGTAAAAGGAAGATCAAAGGCAAGGCAAAACTTGTTGGGCTTACATTTATCTGTCCCTATTGTGGAAAACCTAGCGAAGATGCAGGTTTAGATTAGATTAAAAATAAGTTAAAAACAAAAAATCCTGCCGCAGCAAGCTGAATGGCATGCACCAGCTTGAGAGACCGATAACCTGCAGCAGAACAGGGGCGTATGAATCAAGTTTGTGAATTGATAATGGGGCAGAGCATCCATACGCCAAAATGAAGAAGGAATTAAAACTTAAGGTTACCAATCCGATCCAAGTTGAGGAGCAAGAATAGAGCATCTGAAATGCACTGCACTTGTAGGGCACTTTAAGTTATGTGCAGTACAGCCATAATAAAACCTGCATCATGCAATCCTGATATATGCAGCCGATCTTAAAAGCATTATCCTTAAATACGGATGGGGGAAAAATGACAGACGAAAAAAAAGAAGATAAAACAGAAGATAAAAAATAAAGGAGATATTTTTTATCTTCTTTTTAAAAATTGATAATGGGCGGTGAATTAAAATGTTTGATTTTTATGGAAAAAAAATCGTTAAAAATAAAAATGGCGAATATGTGGAGTTAGCAGATAAAAATATGAAAAAAGCAAATTTGGATTATGGCCATCTATCTGGTGAATAGAATTTTCCATCGGAGATTTCAACTGGGACTTTTTGGATATCTGCCTGGATTTCTAAATATTTAGGAATATAACGAAAAAATTGAATTATCAAAATCAGGCTTTCTGCCTGCCTTTCGAAGCCAATACAAAAGAAGCCAGGAGGCTTTCCAGCTGTATAAACTCGTCAGAGCCTTCTGTGAGCCTGAATTCTGCCTCTCCGCATCTTTCCATCAGCTGCATCTTGGGCCTGTTTTCAATATCGAGGCCGAGAATCTGCTTCTGTATCTGCTTTATTATGTCAAGGCCTGACAGGCCGTAGTTTAGCATAGTGCTTATCAGCTTGTCTTTTGCTTCTATAAACTTGCCTTCAACTGCCAGCTTCAGGATATCCTTTACCTCTTTGGGTTCTGCTACAGATGCCAACGAGTAGACAAGATCTTCGGTTATATTTTTAGAGATGGCTGTACAGCTCTGCATTATATTCTCTAATCGTCTACAGTCCCCTTCTGATATCTCTACAAGCGCTTCCTTTGCCTTTTCTGATACCTTTAGGCTTTCTTCTTTTGCTATCCTTTCTACTATGAGGCTTAGGTCTTTTTTATCTATGGGCTTAAAACGGAAAACAGCGCACCTGCTCTGTATAGGGTCTATGATCTTAGAAGAGTAGTTGCAGCTTAGCAAGAATCTGCATGTTCCCGTATAATTTTCCATAGTCCTTCTCAATGCCTGTTGGGCCTCCCTTGTCAGGGCATCACATTCGTCGAGAAATATTATCTTAAACGGAACGTCGCCTATAGCTTTTGTCCTTGCAAAGTCCTTTACCTTTACCCTTACTATATCTATCCCCCTTTCGTCACTTGCGTTCAGCTCAAGGAAGTTCTGGTGCCATGCAGGTCCAAAAAGCTTTTTTGCCACAACTATAGCTAATGTGGATTTACCGACACCTGCCGGGCCTGCATACATCTGGTGGGGCATGTTCTTCTGCTGGACAAAGGCTTTTACCCTTGCAACTATCTCTTTTTGGCCTTTAATCTCAGAGAAATCCGAAGGGCGGTATTTTTCTGTCCATATCGCGTGTTCAGTGTCGCCTGCCATGGGATAGAAGAAGGGTTAATGATTTAAATAGTTAATTGTTTTAATATTCTATAAAAAAGAAGATCAGATAATGTCCTCTTCAGCCACTACGAGGAAATCTCCTACAGCAATAACTGCTGAGAAGGGTATAAGTATGTTGTTTTCCTTGTCTTTCTCAAGCTCGAGCTTTTCTGTATATGATGTGGGGTTCTTGAGGATTATGTGGATCAATTCTCCAGACCTTGTCTCAAATATTATGTCTCCTACCTCTCCGAATCGCTTTCCGGTTTTAGAGACTACGGTCTTGCCGATCAGTTGTTTTGAAAACTTTTTATCTTCTTCAGCCATGATAATCCCCCTTGATTTTTTGATAAGCTTGTTATTAGTCCAAAGTGAGTTTATGTTATATATAAAACTTTTGTTTTTTACTTTCGAGAGGTTATTTTCCTGTTTAACAGGCTGTTTAGCTTTTTTTCATCATAACAATCCATTTTAAGGCCGCAATTTACGCATTTATTCTGGTTTTTTTCGAAATCAGGCAGCTTATCGGATATCAACAACAGGTTAACCTTGGATATGAGCTCTTTTACTTCAATCCTCATGAAAGGGTTTATAGGTATGTGCCTTTTTTGTTTTTCATCAAGATAATGCACAAAGCCTTCTTTGACCTCTTTCTGGAACCTTTCTTCCATAAGGAGTGCATAGGCGACCAGCTGGATCTTGTGGCCGGGCCATACGCCTTCTTTTGGGGCTTTTCCTGTCTTTAGCTCTATAGGGACAAGCCCCTCTTTGTAGGCCTCTATCTGGTCGACAATGCCTTTCAATCCAAGCTTTTCAGAGCTTATCCTCAGCTCTGATTCCACCTTGGGCATGAGCTTTTCCCATAATTCTTCACCAAAAATTCCATATTTTAGCATGAAGCTATGGATAACCTCTGCTCTGTCTTCGGTCTCTGAAAGGATCATCGGCCATACACTTTTGAAAAGGTCCTGGGGAAGTATGTTGAACTGCTTTAGGATATCTTTTTTTTCTTTTATCGAGTCAAGAAGTATTTTCCTGTATTTTTGATGGCATGCAGACTTTAGCTCCTCTAATGTTGTTCCTTTTTTTATGCCTTTTACCAGCTCTTCTTCTGCAAGGCTTATGTTTTCATGGGCCTTATGCCTTATCGAGCCTTTGATAAGGGCTTCTTTAGGGGGCTCTGTCAGCTTCAGGACATACTGAAGGTAGAGCTTTCTTGCGCAATACATATATGAAGAAAGGGCTGTTACAGATATCATCCGGATAAGAAAGGTTTTTATATTTATATGGTTTTTTGTTTTAATGCTGATGAAAACCAATGAAAGATTAGAGTTTGTAAAGCAGGTAGGCGGTGAGCAGGCCGGAGGGGAGATAATAACAGAAGAGGAGCTTATCAACCTTCTTGATGAAAAGAAAAATCCTATAGCTTATGACGGGTTTGAGCCTTCCGGAACAGACATACATATAGCGCAGGGGCTTCTTAGGGCGATAAACATCAATAAGATGATTAAGGCAGGCTTTAGGTTTAAGATACTTATAGCAGACTGGCATGCATGGGCTAACAATAAGATGGGGGGCAACCTGGAGCATATCCAGAAGGTAGGGAAGTACCTTATAGAGGTGTGGAAGTCATGCGATATGGAGCTGGACAATGTGGACTTTATATGGGCTTCAGAGCTTGTCAAGGACGATAGCTACTGGAAAAAAGTAATGGGGATAGCCAGGCACTCTACTGTAAAAAGGGTAGTGAGATGCTCCCAGATAATTGGGAGAAGCGAAAAAGATACACTGCAGGCATCACAGATACTTTACCCTTGTATGCAGGCTGCAGACATCTTCCACCTTAATGCAGATGTAGTCCAGCTGGGCATGGACCAGAGGAAGGTAAATGTACTTGCAAGGGAGATAGGGCCTAAATTAGGATATTATAAGCCTATAGCTGTACACCACCATATGCTTATGGGGCTTGGGCAGCCACCAAAACAAGGGCTTACCGGCACTGAAAGGGGGATAGAGCTGAAGATGTCAAAATCCAGGCCAGATACTGCAATATTCATGACCGATTCAAGGGAAGAGCTTAATAAAAAGATAAAGAAGGCTTACTGCCCTGAGGGCGTTATAGAGGAAAACCCCATCCTTGAGTACTGCAGGCATATAATATTTGAAAAATTCGACAACCTTAAGATCAAGAGGCCTGAGAAATGGGGAGGGGACCTTGAGTTTAACTCTTATCCTGAGCTTGAGAGCTCTTTTGTTAAGAAGGAGCTGCATCCGATGGACCTGAAGGCTGCTACAGTAGAGTACTTAGATAAGCTGCTTGACCCTATAAGGAAAAAGCTGGATAAGAACAAGAGAGCACAGGAGCTTTTGAAGGAAATAAGCAGGTTTAAGGTAACCAGGTAAAATGTTTTCTTACAGCCTTAAAACCAAGATATATTTTGGGGCTGGATCTTTCAATAATGTTGGGCAAGTTGTCAAGAATTATGGTGTTAAGAAGATACTTGTAGTTACAGGAAGGAATTCTATGCAGAAAGCAGGCTTTTTGCAGGATCTCCTAAAAAAGCTTAGGAAATATGACGTAAGCGTTTTTGAGGGTGTAGAGCCTAACCCTTCTTTTGAGACTGTCGAGAAAGGAACTAAGCTTTGCAGGGACAAAAATACAGAGCTCGTAATAGGATTGGGGGGAGGCTCTGCTCTGGATGCTGCAAAGGCTATAGCTATACTGGCCAAAAACGGGCAGAGGATAGATGACTATATGGGCAAGAAAGGAACTTTGAAAAAGGGGCTGCCTTTTATCGCAATCCCTTCAACAGCAGGAACATCTTCTGAGATCACTAAATATTCTGTACTTACTGACGGAAAACTAAGGAAAAGAAACCTTAATTCTGAGCTGATGTGCCCAGATTATGCAATCATAGACCCTAAGCTTACCTTAACCGTTGGGAGGTACCAGACAATATGTACCGGTCTTGACTCCCTGTGCCATGCAATAGAGTCTTACTGGAATGTAAACAGCAACCCCTTGTCAGACCTTTATGCTAAGGGGGCTATAAGGCTTATAAGAGATAACCTTCCTGCTTTGGCAAAAGAGCTTGGCAATCCTGCATTGAGAGAGAATCTTTCCCTGGCATGCCTTTTTGCGGGCCTGGCTTTTGGCAATATAGGGACTACTTCAGCCCATTCTTTTTCTTATATCCTAAGCACCAAGTTCGGGATCCCTCATGGGCATGCATGTTCTCTGAGCTTACTTGAGTTCACAAAGAGGTTTAAAGGAAATGAAAAAGCCAAGGATATAATCAGTATCTTCGGATCATCAGAAGGCCTAAAGGCTTTCCTTGAGGGGTTTGACATAAAATGGAGACTGAGGGATTTTGGGATAACAACTGACGATCTTGACCTTATCGCTAGAGAAGCTATGAGGAACAAGAAGGGAAGAGACCCCTTGGATGTTACACTGAAGGATTACAGGGATATCACTAAGAATATCTTTTAGCTTTGCTCGATAACTGCAAGGGTGTAATTTTTATCGAGATATCTTTTGGCTGCATTTACTATATCTTTTTTTCTTACTTTTTTTATCTCCCTGATGTAGCTTTCAAGAAGACCCGCATCCTTTATGCTTTCCCAGTAGCCCAGCTCATCGGCCAGCTCCTGGGTATTCTCTTTCTCCAGTATGTGCTGGCCTATAAGAAATCCTTTGGCCTCATCGATCTCTTTTTCTGTCAGGCTTTTTAGCCTGCCAAATTCCCTTAGGATCAACCTGGTGACCTTGCTTATGTTCTTCTTGTCTGTGTTAAGGTAAACTACGAAAAATCCGTAATCAGAAGAGGGATCATGGTGGACTCCTACCTCATAAGCTAGCCCTCTCTTGTTCCTTATCTCGTCGAACATCTTTCCTGACTGCCCCCTTCCAAGGACAGCTTTTATCACATCCAGTGTGTAGGAATCAGGGTGGGTTCTTGGGGCTGTCTGATAGCCTAGGACCATATAAGAGCTTAGGATCTTCCTCTTTTCCTTTTTTACTTCTGCCCTGATTTTTTTTGGCTCAGCCGGCCTTATCCTTACAGGGGCTTTTTTAGCCCTGAAGCTGCTGAACTTCTTTTTTACATCTGATAATACATTGCTGTCAAACTCCCCTGTTATAGAAAGGACCATGTTGTTTGGAGCATAATACTTATTATAATATTTCAGAAGAATATCCCTTTTGACACCTTTTACAGCCTTGACGCTTCCGTAAGTAGGGAGCCCTGCAGGATGCTTCCTGAAAAGGGCTTTTGTAAAAAGGATCCACTGGTGGAACCTCGGCTCATCCTTATGCATCTTTATCTCCTTAAGGATTATCTTCCTCTCTTTCTCTATCTTCTTTTTTTCAAATAGGGGGTTTTGCATTATGTCCGAGATTATATCAAGCGCCTTATCCTGGTGTTCGGAAGGCACTTTTACATAGAAGCAGGTCCTTTCATTTGACGTATATGCATTCAATTCTCCGCCTATGCTCTCTATCTCATTGGAGATTATCCTTGAGTCGGGCCTTTTTTTTGTCCCTTCAAAGAGCATGTGCTCTATGAAGTGAGATATTCCGCTGGTCTTCTTATTTTCATCATTAGAACCAACTTTTACTGTCGCCTGGACAGTAACCGTATCTGTCGGCTTTTTTTCCAGAATAACAGTGAGCTTGTTTTTCAGCCTTATCTTTTTCATCAACACAATATTTAAATATAGACTTTATATATCTTTCCGTTGTTCGGCGATATTGAAAAGTTACCCTACTACGCTGACCAGAACCCCATACTTCGTATGGCAACCTGGTCAGCTCCGTCCTGGCCATGCCATGAATGCCTGCGGTTTTAGAAAACAAGGTTTTCTAAACCATTAGAAAAAGATTTTCTAAGGCATCATGGCATTCATGGCACAGACGGTTAACTTTTCAATATCGCCCGTTGTTCGAAATAAATGTTAATTGTATGATCAATCTACTTAAACCTGATAAAATGCTTGTTAGAGAAAAAATAAAAGAATTTCAGGCTATACTGAGAAAGAAAAAGATAGACATTTTTATCTCCTGCAGTTTGGATTTTAATAGGTTTGATTACGACATGTCTTATTTTTCAGGATATAATGGTGTGGGAATCCTGGCAATCCCTTCTGAGAAGAAGCCTTTTCTTGCTGTTTCCAGGATGGAGAGGGAGAGGGCAGGCAAAGGGGGCATAAAAGCATATTCACCTCCTAAAGGAACAAGGCTTTCTGAATTTATCAGCGATATGTTTAGGCAGAGAGGGATAAGGGCAAGAAGAGCGGGGATTAACCCAGAGATGTTTACTTTGCAGATGAAGGATATATTTAAGAAATCAGTGAAGAAATCCAGGTTTTTAGGCCTCCAAAAGGAGCTTTATCGGTTGAAGGAGCAGAAGACAGAAGAGGAGATAGCCATAATAAGAAAGGGCTGCAGGATCTCTGATTCTATCTTAAAAGAGTGCTTTAAAAGATTTAAGGATTTTAAGACTGAAGCTGATGTCAAGGCTTTTTTAGAGAATGAGGCCAGGAAGATGGGCTGTGAGCTTGCTTTTCCCACCATCGTCGCTTCCGGAAAAAATTCAAGGATGGCCCATCATTCAACTGAAGATACTGCGCTGAAGAAAGGCTTTTGTGTGATAGATTTTGGGATAAGATACAGGAATTACTGCACAGACACCACAAGGACAATATACTTAGGGAGGCCTTCTTGCAGGGAAAAGGAGATATATCAGCTTTTGCTGGATGTGCAGAGAAAGGCAATCAGAAAAGCCAGGGCAGGCATCAGATGCTCTGAGCTTTTTGATGATGCCCATAGGGATCTGGGAAGATACTCCCGGAATTTTACTCATGGGCTGGGGCACGGATTCGGGATAAAGATACACGAGCTTCCGAACCTTGCAGGAGGGATTAAAGAGGGGATAAAGGAAAACTCGGTCTTTACTATAGAGCCAGGCGTCTACCTTAAGGAATTTGGGATAAGGATTGAGGATGATATACTGGTTAGAAAAGGGAAGACCGAGGTCCTGACAAAGGCAGGGAAAGATTTATTAATAATAAGCTAAACATAAAAAAGATGAAATACAATCTAAACGCTTTTAATGCAGACGTGCAATATTACTCTAAGAGGCTGCAGGGCAAGGTAAAGGACAAGGTTGTCTTTGTCATCTTAGGGCTTAAGCAGAGCAAGGCTTTTTTCTCTATAGCTCCCATGTCAAGGGCTGTCCATGAGCTTGGGGGAGACATGCATGTAATGGTCATAGACGAGAGCAATACCAACCTTGAGATACTGAAGGATGTATGGTATGTATATGATGACCTGTCCAGGAAAAGATTAGACACCAAGAAGACCAGGCTGTTAAGGGATTTTATCAGCTCTGTGAACAAGAGGACAAAAACAAAATCTTTTAAGGACATCTTTAAGGGCCCGGACATAGTCATAAAGGCAGAGAAAGGCAGATTTTCAGGGACATTAGACATGGATTACAGGTACGGGTGGCACAGGTGGCATAAGTGGAACGGGCTTCTTGAGACCAGCTTCAGGATATGGAAGCAGGGGTATGACCTTAAGAAAGGAGAGAAGGCAGGGATATCTTTTGTCCTGGTGCCTTCTGAAAAGAATACAGAACTTCCTTTGGAGGACTATCTTGATTCATATTCGATAGCGAGGGCGATGGCTATCTCTGCCAAGAGGTTTAAGGTAAACCTGAGGGTAGGGAGCTCTTCTGACAGGTTTTCACTTTTAGCGAAACCTGTAAGGACAGCCGACCTTGTGACTACATTAAGGGGATGCGAGCTTAGCAGGGATGTTGATGAGGAGGTCTTTAAGAAGTATAAGCTGTTATCTGAATCATTAGGGATATATAGAATGGACCATACCCAGGCAGGCTTTGGGATACACGCAAAGGGCTATTACGGAAAGCATTTCTTTGGAGACAGCATAGGATATCCCTCATTGGACAAGAAGACAAGATGGAGCTCTCCAGGGCAGCTGATGCTGAAAGACAGGTATGAGCCCCAGACAGCCTTTGAGAAAAGAGACCCTATGATGAGATATGCTGTAACTGAGACACTGCCTATAGACATCTTTATAGAGACCTGCAACCTGGATTATAGCAGGCTTAGGAAGAGAAGCATGAAGATAAGGGATATATTCAACAAATGCCAATATATAAGGGTCATAGGGAAAGCTGTCGGAGAGTACAAGACCGACTTTACTGTAGCATTGGTCTCAAGCGACGGAAAAAAGAGGAGGCTTTTTACAGCCCAGGATTCTGACGTAAGAACCATAGTGGATAAGGAGCATTACAGGAGGACAAGGAAGAAGGCAGGAGCTTATGCCAATTTTCCTTCCGGGGAGACTTTTGTAACGCCTGAGAACGTCCATGGGATGATGGTGGGAGATGTTGTCATCAATATCGACAGAAGCTATGTCATCCCTGAAAGGACACCCATAATAGTTGAGTTTACAGGGAACAGGTACAAGGTGATAAAAGCCCCGAAAAAGATAAATGAGGCTATGGTCAAGGTAAGGACAGAAGCGAGGCAGAAGATCAATGACATAGAAAAGAGCGGGAGCCTTCCAAAGGAGATAATAAAGATATACAAGAAGAACTTCTGGAACATAGGGGAGTTTGCAGTAAACACAAACCCCAAAGCCAAGCTCTGTGATTATCTTATAGTCAACGAAAAGATAGCAAGGATGATACATGTTGCCTTGGGGATGGGCTTTGAACCTGACAGGAAGACCATGTACCATTGGGATATCGTTGTCAATGCACCTAAGCAGAAGCTGGACATCTATGGGGTAGACAAGGATAAAAGGGTCTTTTGGGTTCTGAAGAAGGGTGAGTTTGTTGTATGAACTCATTGGGGCAGGCCATTGAAAGCGTTTTCAGCGCAAACCTTGCTGTCAGAAATGATGAAAGGGTGCTTATCCTAACAGATAAAGACAAAAGGATTCTGGGGGGGCTTTTTTTTGACGCTGCAAAACTTTTTGCAGGTGATGTGGACATCATAGAGATTCCTGTAGGGAAAATCAACGGAGAAGAGCCGCCACCTTCTGTTGCAGAAAGGATGCTTGATTATGATGTGCAGCTTCTTGTTACCAGCAAATCACTGACACATACTGATGCAAGAAAAAAAGCATGCATGAAAGGGGCGAGGATAGCTACACTTCCCGATACCAATGAGGATATGTTGAAGAGAGCCTTAAATGTGGATTATGGGAAGATGCATGACAGGATCAGAAGGATAAGCGACAGGCTTGACTCGGGAAGGAGCGTAACTGTCAGGACAGGCAGGGGGACTGACATCAGTTTCAGCATAGGGGGAAGGAAAGCCCATGGGAGAAACAGCGGCATCTTTACTGAGAAAGGGAGGTATGGAAACCTTCCTGACGGAGAATCTTTTATAGCTCCTGCTGAGGGAAGCGCGGAAGGGGTTTTTATCATAGACGGTTCTGTAGGAGGGATAGGCATGGTAGATGAGCCTATCAGGGTATATGTCAAGAAAGGGTATGCAGAAAGGATCGAAGGAGGAAAAGCTGCAGAGAGGCTGAAAGATATGCTGACCAATGTTGGAAGGGATGGAAGAAATATCGCTGAGTTTGGGATGGGGGCTAATGATAAGGCAAAGATTACAGGGAACCTGCTTGAGGATGAGAAGGTCCTGGGAACAGCGCATATCGCACTTGGGAACAATTCTGGCTTTGGAGGGAACGTCAATGTAGCCTTACATATAGACGGGCTGATAGACAAGCCGGATATAATCATAGACGGTGGGAAGATAATGGAGGAAGGGAGGCTCACCATCTAACTATATTATTAGGTAAAAAGATTAATGCAAACATTTTTATACAATCCAGCGTTTTTGAAAAACCATGGCAGAAGAAAATAAAAACCTTATAAGATGCAGGGCGATCCTGGAGATATTGGGAAAGCCCAAGGAGCATGTAGAGAAAACCATGAATATATTGCTTGAGAAGATAAAGGAGGATCCGGATAATTCTGTCCTGAGCGAGAAGTTTGCAGAGATAAAGCCTACAGGAAAGACGATGTTCAGCACTTTCATAGAGCTGGAGATGCTCTTTAAGGGGCTGGGCAGCTTAGCCGGCTTTTGCTTTGATTTTATGCCCTCTTCCATCGAGATAGAGAAGCCAGAGCAGCTTGTGCTCAAGAATAAGGCTGTCTCTGACCTTTTCAACGACCTTCAGGCTAAGCTCCATGATGTAGACAGGGCAGCCAAGACCATAAGGGCGCAAAGAGACCTTTTACAGAGGAATTTCAGCAAGGTTATAGGCAATCTTATAGCAGTGCTGATCAAGGTAGGCAAATCAGAAATCGATGACCTTTCTAAGTTTACAGGGATAGAGAAAGGAGAGCTTCAGGGATATATAGATCACCTGATCAAGGAAGGGAAGATCAAGAAAGAGGGAGACGGATACCAGCTTGCTGTGTCTGGCGATAAATAGATATTGCCCGAGAGCAAAAGCTGCTGTTCCAACATCATTTTTCATAAGGTGATGGAAAATAAAAGGGTGATGTAAGATGCCTAATCTAAGGTATAAATTAGAAGCGCTGCTTTTTTCTTCTGCCAGATCTATGAAGATCGAGGAACTTGTAGATCTTACAAAGTCAACTCCTGAGGAGGTTCGGGAAAAGCTTGACAAGCTTAAGAAGCAATACGAAGAAAGGGACAGCTCTATAGCTCTTATCGATGAGGGAAATTCCTTTAAGCTTACTGTCAAATCCGAGCATATTCCTATAATACAACAGATCGTAACAGAGACTGAGCTGAGCAAGACACTTATGGAGACCTTAGCCGTCATAGCCTTTAAGTATCCTATCAAGCAGTCAGACCTTATAAGGATAAGGACAAACAAGGCTTATGACCACCTTCATGAGCTGGAGGAGATGGGCTACATAACCCGGCAGAGATATGGAAGGACCAAGCTGATAAAATTAACTCCTAAATTTTTTGATTATTTTGACCTTCCCCCGGATAAGCTGAAGGAGAAGTTTGCAGATTTCCATGGCATAGCAAATGCCATACAGGAGAAAGAAGCTGAGGTAAAGAAGATCAAGGATGACATAAAGAGGAAGGCAAAGGAGGAAGGCAGGAAGAAAAAGGATGAACCTGAGGTTGACCTGATAGATGAGGAGGGGAACAAGAGGGAACTTGAGGTCTATAAAAAGACTGATACTGAGATAGAGGAAGAGGAATCAAAAGGCGTAAAGGAGTATAAGGAGAAGATAGGAAATCTGGAGGTTACAGATATCCCTGAGGAAGATCAGGAGCCTGGAGAGATAAGTGAAGAGGCTGAAGAGATCCTTGAAAAGGCGAGGGAAGAAGCTCAGGATGAAAAAGAAGGCGGAGACGAGGGGGTTATGGAAGAGACACAGCCTGGGGAATCAGAGGACAATGGAGGGCATACTGAGGAAGAGAAGGAAGATAGTGATGTTGACAAGGAGGTAGACAGGCTGATGCATCCTGGGGAAGAAGGCGATAAAGGTGGAGAAGAGGGTCCTATCAAAGAGGAGGGAGATGAAGGGCTTTCTGCGGATAAGGGTGCTGGAGAGGGGCAGGAAGAGGGCTCTGATGAGGGAGAGCCTAAAGACCTTTTAGAGGCTGCTGCTGAAGAAGAAAAAAAGAAATCAGACAAGGAAGGGGATGATGATACTTCTGCTTAGGTGCCCCAGGTGCAGGAATAAGATGAAGTATGAAAGCAGGGACTCTATCCTTACAGGGAAGAGGAAGCTTTGTGTATACTGCAACCATTCTTTTAAGGTGAGGACGAATATTGTGGGGAAGTAAACAATTCTTGATATTCTTAGATGAGTATATAATCCTGAGATTCAGGCAGGAGCGTCATACGGCTTAACCATTTTAACTATGCCAATCAGTAATATTTATAAAGATTTATCACGTAAGCCAAAAGATGGTTAAACTTGAGATGATTATAAGGAATGCAGCATCATTCTTCATGTTATCCTTGTTTTTGATAGGCGGATGCAGCAAATCCCAGCCTGAGGAGGGACAGGATAAGGTCAATGTTATAGTAACAATATTGCCTCAAAAAGCTTTTGTCGAGGCTGTAGGAAGGGATCTCGTCCATGCTACGGAGATGATCTCTGCAGGAGGCAGCCCTGCAACCTATGAGCCTATGCCTGAAGACCTAAAAAAGGTTGAGAAAGCAGATATCTACTTTATGATAGGGCATCTTCCTTTTGAGAGGTCCCATATAGGCAAGCTTTCAGGCTTAAACGCTGATATGAGGATTGTGGACACGTCTACCAATGTTAAGCTGAGATATCTTGAAGATGATGATGAGCATACTCATGCTGATGAAGAAGGGGAAGAGAGCAGGCTTGGGGAGGGTGAAGCAGAAAAAGACAGGCTGGCAGACCCCCATATCTGGCTTTCTCCTGTCCAGGCTAAGAACCAGGTTGATGTTATTGTCGAAGCCCTCATAGAAATAGATCCGGAGAATTCTGACGAGTATAGGCGGAATGCCCTTGTTTTTAAGCAGGAGCTGGATAACCTCCATGATGAGCTGCAGCAGAGCCTTTCAGAGCTGAAATATGATAAGATACTTGTATTTCATCCTGCATGGGGCTATTTTGCAGATGAGTATGGATTAGAGCAGATAGCCATAGAGCATGACGGCAAGGAGCCTACTGCAGAGCAGCTTAAGGAGCAGATAGGCAGGGCAAGGGAGGAAGGGATAAAGGCCATTTTTGTACAATCCCAGTTCAATAAGCAGATAGCCCAGTCTGTTGCAGATGAGGTTGGGGCTGCAGTCATTCTTATAGACCCCTTGGCAGAAGACTATATAGTTAACCTAAGGGGTATAGGGGAGACCATTGCAGGGCACCTAAATGGGCAGGGATCAACATGAAACGAAAGGAGATAATAAAATTAGAGAATGTTTCATTCAGGTATGGGAAGGACGAGTTTCTTAAGGATATCTGCTTTTCGATATATGGGGATGATTTTTTAGGTGTCATAGGCCCCAATGGTGGGGGAAAGACAACTCTGCTTAAGCTTATCCTTGGGCTTTTAAGGCCAACGAAGGGAAGGATAACTGTGTTTGGCAAATCTCCTGCAGAGGGCAGGTCAGGGATAGGGTACCTTTCGCAGTTCAAGAATATAGATTTTGATTTCCCTATAACTGCTTTTGGGATAGTTCTTTTGAGCAGGGTAGGGAAGAGGCTTTTCAAGAGATATGATGAGGATGATAAAGAAGCTGCAAAAAAAGCGCTTAAGGATCTGGGAATATGGCACTTAAGGGATAAGAAGCTTAGCGAGCTTTCAGGAGGGGAAAAACAAAGGGTCTTTGTCGCAAGGGCCCTGGCAAACAACCCTAAGGCCCTGATATTGGACGAGCCCATGGCAAATCTTGATTTCCATATCCAGGAGGAGTTCTATAAGATACTAAGAAAGCTGAACAAGAGGGTGGCTATAATCATAGTAGACCATGACCTTGATATGGTGTCAAAATATTCCAAGGAACTAGTATGCGTAAATAAGTGCAATACCCATGCAATAAGATACCATGATGCTGATTCGATAAAGATGAGGGAGATGTGCCATGCTTGAGGCTTTCCAGTACCAGTTTTTCCAGAATGCACTTATTGTTGCTGTTCTTGCATCCCTTGCAGCAGGGATAATAGGGACATATATAGTTGTAAGGAGGATGTCTTTGATATCCGGAAGCATAGCACACACTGCTTTTGGGGGCCTGGGGATAGGGTACTTCTTCAACTTTAACCCCTTAATCGGAGGGGTTGTTTTCAGCCTATTGGCTGCTTTTATAATAGCTGTATTCAGGAGAACAGGAAGCAACCGCTTTGATACGTTATTAAGCTTTTTATGGGCAACAGGGATGGCTATAGGGCTTGTCTTTATCTTTTTGACTCCAGGATATGCAAAAGACCTTTTCACCTATCTTTTTGGCAATATACTGCTTGTTTCAAGGATGGACCTTTTGATGATATTCTTTTTAGATTTGATAATAACCGGAGCAGTACTTTTGATGTTTAATTCCTTCCTTTCAGTTACTTTTGATGAGGAACATTCAGAGACGAGGAACATGCCTGTAACCCTGGTCAATGTTATCCTTTTTTCACTTATAGCGCTTACGATAGTAGCTACAATCAGGGTTGTCGGTATAGTCCTGATGATAGCCATACTGACCATGCCTGCTGCTACAGCCCAGCTTTTTCATAAGACCGTCAAGGGGATGATGGTGACTTCTTTTCTGATCACCTTGTTTGCTGCTATTGCTGGCTTGTTTGTTTCATACTACCTTAATTTTGCAACAGGCCCAATAATAGTGCTTATAATATCATTTATCTATGTCATTGCCCCTTTTTTGAGGAAGATAAGGGCTATGTTTCTGGTTAGAAAAACGCCCTATTAGAGGAGCTGAAATGCCCAAATTTTGCCTTTAGAAGGCTTCTAGGCTTGAAATTTTATAGTAACATTTATAAATGCCCTTTTGTTCTGGAATATAAGGGAACTTCTTAGAATGGTCGAGAAAACAGACTTGAAAGGGGAAGAGATAATATCCCGCGAGATAGAAGACGAGATGAAGCAGTCTTATGTAGATTATGCTATGTCTGTCATCGTAGGGAGGGCGTTGCCTGATGTCAGGGACGGCTTAAAGCCTGTGCATAGGAGAATCCTTTTTGCTATGAATGATATGGGTATGCTGCATAATAAGCCATTTAAAAAAAGCGCGAGGATAGTAGGAGAGGTTTTGGGAAAATACCACCCTCATGGGGATACTGCTGTCTATGATTCTATGGTAAGGATGGCTCAGGAATGGTCTTTGAGATACCCCCTTATTGATGGGCAGGGAAACATGGGGTCAGTAGACGGGGATTCTGCTGCAGCTATGCGATATACCGAAGCAAGGCTGAAAAAACTTTCAGAGGAGCTTTTACAGGACATAAACAAGAACACTGTTGGCTTTACATCTAACTTTGACGAGTCTTTGAAAGAGCCTGAGGTCCTCCCTTCAAAGGCACCTAACCTTCTGCTTAACGGGTCTTCAGGCATAGCAGTAGGGATGGCTACAAACATACCTCCACATAACATGAAGGAGATAGTTGATGGGACAGTCTCTTTAATAGACAATCCTGATATAGGGGCAGGCGAGCTGATGCAGCATGTCAAGGGGCCTGATTTCCCTACAGGCGCTGTCATCTGCGGAAGACAGGGGATAATCAGCGCTTATAAGACAGGAAGAGGGAGAGTGGTTGTAAGGGCGAGGACGGAGATAATCCCTGAGAAGAACAGGATCGTAATAACAGAGATACCTTACATGGTAAACAAGGCAGAGCTGATAAAGCACATAGCCAACCTTGTCAATGATAATAGGATAATGGGCATAAGGGACATAAGGGACGAGTCAGACAGGGAAGGGATGAGCATAATAATAGAGCTGAGGAAGGACGCCAACCCTAATGTTGTCTTAAACCAGCTGTACAAGCATACAAGGCTTCAGGACACTTTCGGCATAATAATGGTCGCTTTAGTGAACAATGAGCCCAAGGTTATGGGGCTAAAGCAGATAATAAGCCATTTTGTAAGCCACAGGAAAGAGGTCGTGAGAAGAAGGACAGAGTTTGACCTGAAAAAGGCTGAAGAGAGGGCCCATATACTGGAAGGGCTTCTAAAAGCTATGGAGGATATCGACAAGACTGTCAAGCTGATAAAGGGGAGCAGGTCTGTAAATGATGCAAAGGCACTTTTGCAGTCTGAATTGGGCATAACAGAGAAGCAGGCTTTGGCAATACTTGACATGAAACTGCAAAGGCTGGCTGCTCTGGAGCAGGAGAAGGTAAAGACAGAGCATTCTAACCTTATAAAGCTGGTAGGGGAATTGAAGGAGGTGCTTGCTTCAGACCAGAAGATACTTGAAATAATAAAGGGCGAGCTCATGGAGCTTAAGGATAAGTATGGCGATGAAAGGAGGACTGAAGTTACTATAGATGAGGCTGAAACCTTTGAGATGAAGGACCTTATAAAAGATGAGAAGATGGTCATTACAGTCACACATTCCGGCTATATAAAGAGGCAGCCGTTAAATGCCTATAAGCAGCAAAGAAGAGGGGGGAGAGGGGTTATAGCTGCAGGGACAAAGGAGCAGGATTTTGTAGAGGACATCTTTATAGCAAGCACGCATTCTTATCTTCTTTTTTTCACAAATAAAGGGAGGATACACTGGCTTAAGGTATATGAGGTTCCTGAGGGGTCAAGGCAGGCGCTTGGAAAGTCTATAGCTAACCTACTTAACATAGAGAATGACGAGCGGATAACAGCCTTTATCCCTGTAAGGCAGTTCAATAAAGGGGAGTTTTTGGTGATGGCTACAAGGAACGGAACTGTGAAGAAAACAGAGCTTATGGCTTATTCAAACCCCAGGAAAGGGGGGATAATCGCTGTTACTTTAGAGGAGAATGATGAGCTTATTCAGGTTGTCAAGACAGACGGCAAGAAGAGGATAATGCTGGCTACAAGGGACGGAGCGGCTGTCGAGTTTGAGGAAAAGGATGTAAGGCCTACAGGGAGGTCAGCAAAGGGCGTAAGAGGGGCTACACTGAGGGAAGGCGACAGTGTCATAGGGATGGTCATAGCTGACAACTCAAAAACTTTAGTTACTATAACAGAGAACGGTTATGGGAAAAGGACTAATATTTCTGAATACAGGCTTACCCGAAGAGGGGGTGTAGGGGTAAGGAACATAATCTGCTCTGAGAGGAACGGCAAGGTCGTTTCTGTCAAATCAGCAGATGATAAGGATGGCATAATGTTCATAAGCAAATCAGGAATAATAATACGAACTCCTGTAAAAGGGATTTCGGTCATAGGAAGGGCTACGCAGGGGATGAGGCTGATGAAGCTGGATGAAGGCGACAAGGTTGTGGCTGCAGCCAAGATAATAAAGGAAGAGCCTGAGGAGAGCGGAGGGGACGAGAATAATGGCGGAGATCCTGATGACGGAGGTGAAAATCCGGAATCGACAGGGCAAGATGATAAGGCTGAGATTGAGGATAAGACGAAAGATTTGCCTGAGATCGAGGATAAGGAAGAGCCTATGCAGGAGATAGGGCATAAGGATGAAAATGTTCCTGAGATAGAGGATAAGAAAGAAGAAATCCCTGAGATAGAGGGCAAGCAGGATACTATCGAGATAGAGAATAAGGAAGAGCCAGCACATCTGATAGGTGATGATAAGAATAAGGTTCCTCAGGTAGAAGACAGGGTGGAGGAGATCAAGAAGATAGAAAAAAAGGAAGAGCTGAGGGAGATAGGATATGAGGAAGGGATGGTGGAGGAGATAGAAAGCGATAATGAAACTATGCTGGAGATAGAGAATAAGGAAGAGCCCATAAAGGAGATAGAAAACAAGGATGGGAAAGGGCCTCAGCTGGAAAGCAGGCATGAGGGGGCCAAAGAGACAGACGATAATGCAGAGCCCGGAGATAAGGCCAAGGCTAACTAAGAAAGAGAAACAAACAATTTAAATAACAATACCCAATAAGCTATTTCTATGATCGGGCTGGCCATAACGTCAAGGGGGGTAGAGGATACAGCGTCTTTGGAGATCAAGGAGCTTATCAATTCTGAGTGCCAGATAAAGGACAAGTGCATAATATTTAATCTTGATAAGCTGGAGGACCTGTGCCTTCTTTGCTACAAGGCGCAGTCTGTAGAAAAAGTTCTTTTTTTACTTGGCTGTTTTGAGTTTAAGGGTATAGAAGACCTGAAGGAGAAGATGGGCAAGGTTATCGGCAAGGCAGAGTGGAGCGACTGGTTGAACAAGAAAACAACATTCAGGGTTACTTGCAAGAAGGCAGATAATGAAGGGATACTATCTGAGGAGCTTGCCGGTGATGTCGGGGCTTTGATCATAGACACTGTAAAGAAGAGCAAGAAATACAAGCAGAAAGTCGAGCTGGATGACCCTGACATAACCTTTTTGGCGTTTATCGATAAAAATACGGCTTATCTTGGGATAGACTTTTCAGGGAGGGACCTTAACAAGAGGGAGTATAAGGTCTTTGCACATCCTGCATCTTTGAGGTCTACTTTGGCTTATGCGCTGGTAAGGCTTTCAGAGCTGTCTAAGGGGGAGAATCTTCTTGATCCTTTCTGCTATTCCGGAGAGATACCTATAGAGGCTGCGCTTTTTACCAGCAACCTTCCGCTTAATTACCATTCCAAGGACAAGTTTTCATTCCTGAAGTTCAAGAAGCTCAAAAAATTTGATTTTGAGGCTTTTTTTAAGCGGGTAGATAAAGAGATAATAAAAGTAAAGAAGCCTTTGATAAGCTGTTTTGACCCCAAGATGATGAACCTTAATGCCGCAAAGAAGAATGCAAAGATAGCAGGGGTAAACAAGATGATAAGCTTTTCAAGGATAGACACAGAATGGCTCGACACCAAGCTGGACAAGGAAAGCATAGACAGGATAGTCACACATCCCCCTGAATTTACAAAGACATCAAACAGGAGAGATATCGAAGGGATATATGACGAGTTCTTCTACCAGTCCAATTTTATCCTGAAGAAGGGGGGGAAGATAGCATTGATCTCAAGAAGCATGGAGATGCTGAAGAGGGCTGCTGAGAAGAATAACTTCAAGGCCAAGGCGGAGAGGGAGGTCTGGTGCGGGAAACAGGCTTTTGAGATAGGGGTTTTTTGCAGGGTGTAGAGTCATTTGGACGATTTACAGGGGATTTGATGCACTTTTCCAGCAAAGCTTTTATATCTTATTGGCTTATCGGTTAAGGTTGGGTGTTGGTTTTATGTTAGGATTTCTTTTGTTCTTTCCTTGGGTTATGGGGGTCTGAAATCCAAACAAATCCATTAAATTTATAAACAAAAACATACTCTTTTTGGTTAAAGGCAGGGATGGTACTTAGCTAACGGTTCTTCCAGAAATGGAATCTGAACTGAGGAAAGTCCACCCACCAGTAGCCTCATCTTGAGGCTATTATGGCCACTCGGTAATCGAGGTGCAGTAATGTGCGGCAACCGCACAGAAACGAGACCGCCTTAGAGGAGGATGAATGTTGAGAAGGGGCTGGCGACAGTCCTGAGATAACCAACTGACGCTCTTTAAGGGACGGGTGAAACGGCGAGACCTGGCTGGTGCAAGGCAGAGGCCATAGGAGCCCAGACCGCTTAGTTAAATGCTAAGGCAGATCTTATATGTGATCTGACAAAAGGTGGCTTATTCCAGCCCTGCCTTTACAATCTTTACATCACAGAGCTAAAAAATGGCACAGGATAAGATAAGCATGCCCTCCGGGATGGGGGGATTGGTAAGGTATTTTGATGAGTACAAGTCAAAGATAGAGTTCAAGCCTGGCCACATCATAGTCCTGTGCGTCGTTGTCATGGTCATAATGGTAATCCTTTACACTTACGGCAACAGATGGCTGGGAATATAGGATGATACCCGGAATGAACCCAAGGGCGATGCGCCAGGCCATGAAGCGCATGGGCATACAGCAGCAGGAGATAGACGCTGTAGAGGTAATAATCCGGACTTCTGACAAAGAGATAATAATAAGAGAGCCTCAGGTATCTAAGGTCAATATGATGGGCCAGCAGACATATCAGATTGTCGGCGAAGAGGAAGAAAGGGACTTGGACAAGGAGCCTGAGATAAACGAAGAGGACATCAAGACTGTCATGGAACAGGCAGGGGTTGATGAGAACACCGCGATAGACGCCATAAAGAAGAATTCAGGCGACCTTGCAGCAGCGATCATGGGGCTGAAGGAATAACAAATTATTTAAACTTCTGGGTTATTATCTCCTTATGGCGGAGAGGTATGAGGAGCTTAGGGACGCTGCCAGAAAAAAAATCCAGATAGCCGACCATATGCTTACTATGACCTACCCCCTGGTCAAAGACCCTAAGCTTTTGCTGGCGGCTGTTGAGAACATCTTCCTTGCGCTGGCCAATTCAATGGGATCCTTATTATATTATGAGAAGAACTATAAGATAATTCCCCCTTTTCAGGACAATTTTACCTCTAAGTTCAACATATTCAGGGAGAAATGCGCAAAAAGGCATAATATAGACGATGGGATGGTCCTGATGATGGATGAGATAAGGGATATAGTCATCCAGCATAAGAACAGCCCTGTGGAGTTCACAAGAAATGATTCATTGGTCATATGCTCTCAGGATTATAACATGAAAACAATCGACCCGGAGAAGATGAAGAGATATATCATGAAATCCAAGCTTTTTATAAGCAATATCAATAGTATTATAAACAAGAATCAACATATATATGACCGGGCTATGAGGAATTTCTAAGATGGAAGAATTACTGGAGGATGCCAAAGAGGAGATAAAAAGGGTAGACCATCTTTTTTATGTCAGCCTTAAGTATACAAGAACTGTTGACATGATGAGGAACATGATCGAGAGGCTGATAAGCACTTTTGATTACGGGATGCTCAGCCTTTTGGAATATGCAAAAGAAAAGAAGAGGATCAGCGAGATACCTGCCATGCCCCTTCCCAAGTGCGAGCTATTGAGGGACCTGTATTCAGACAAGGGCGTAGAAAAATATGCTGACCTTTATGTCTTATTAAGGAAACTGATGAAAGCCAGCTATACTAAAAGAGAGGAGTATAGGAGGCATGTTACCATGATATCCACCGTGGGGGATAAGGTTGTGAATACTGACATAGATATCCTCAATGAGTATTATGATAAGGTAGCTAAGTTCATATCGCTTGTCCAGGAAGTTATAAGCTCCAAAAAATGATAGATTATGAAGGTCTGCTTAAAAAAGGATTTAGCAAAGAAGAGGCATCAAGAACGATCAAGATACTCCGAAAAGCAGAGGAACAAAAGCCTTCAGGGCTTAGATTTCTTGATACTGTCATCTACTGGGTCCTTCTTATAGTGGCTATAATAGGAAATATGGTGATAGCCGTCATACTGGTCCCTTTTTTGCTGACATTCAAGAGGGTCCCGCTTTATCTTACCATAATAATCCTGGCTGCGATGTTCGGGTTTCTTTTTGACCAGCTTATAAGGGATATAAAAAACCTGGAGAACAAGCATATGATTGTGGCATGGGCATTTATCCCTGCTTTAGCCACCATCAATACATATTATATGACCTCATTCTCGAACCACCTTACAAGGACATTTGACTTGGCTTTGCCACCCCATTCCCCTGTGATAGTGAGCCTGGCATATGTTTCGGCATTCATGCTGCCTTATATTCTCCAGAATCTTTTAGGATCTACTTCAAGGATCTAGAGGGTGGCTAGCGAGAATCGAAATCGCGAGGCTTTTGGCCTTCTCGCGCCACAGGATTTCAGCCTTAAAGACCACAGTCCTGTATTCTGCCACTAAACTATAGCCACCATACCTAAACAGAAACCTAGAAAACTTATAAACTTTACTACTCCTCTTCCTTTTTCTTCATAAGCTTGGTTATATGCCCAGCTACTATGTTCCTTAGCTTCTTGTTGGAAACGTTGGTGAACTGGCTTACGAGCTTTTTGTTCTCATTGCAGTCTTCCTTAAACTCGCCTTTATGCTTTTCCATAAGCTTTTTGCTTGTCCTTTTTATCAGCTGCAGCTTTATCCTTCCCATCAGGTTTAGGATTCCTATCCTTTTTAAATAGTTTTTGGTTTGG
>JAHWIN010000021.1 GCA_019322475.1 Candidatus Woesearchaeota archaeon | reverse complement strand
ATTGGATAGGTTATGCTGATATATATTATACCCTGATATGGATCCATTTGTAGTTGCAGCCTTTTGCCTGTATCTCCATCTTTTTCCATTATTTTTCTCGATAACAGGGGCTTATGCTTATAATGAGTATATTCCGCTTTAGCTGTCCCCCCGATATGCTTAGTAGCATCACATACATCTTTAAGAGTGACTTTTTTTTCAACATATCTTCCTATAGTTTCATAAGCTTTATCTAAGGATTTATCCAGAGCAGGCGTTAGTTCCCTCCAGCCCCCAATTTGCTTATGCTTATTATCCTTATAGGATACTTTTCAGGCGTTATCCGCATCTTACCATCACCACCTAGCGAATCCGTCTTACCTTATAAGCATATCGTCCAAAATAGATACCTTTATAAAGGGGGCATAAAACCTTAGCTGGAAGGCTCAGTTGCAGGTTTTTCTTTGGATTGTACAGCATTGGTCACGAGCGCTGCTGTGCTATCCTTTTTCCGGCAGGAAAAAAGCCGGATTTTAGGGCTTTTGCCCTGTTAGGGCTATGGCCTGCATCTAAGCCAAACGAAGAGGTTTTAATCAAAGATGGAAAAGAGATACGAACAGAAAGTTGCAGCAGCAGCTGCCTCGCTAAAGGAATTTTATTTCAACTGGAAGCTGCGCTTGCTTAATATTCTTGAAGCCAGGGTCTTTAAAGAGCTTAGCCCGGCTAATGAAAAAGGTTCACCTGCTCATTATGCAAGTAAGATGGGGGCTTTTCTTGGGTACTTCCCTTTAACTGAGGGAGGTAGATCATTGGTATCTATCTTAAATGAAGAGAGAGACAGGCTTAGCCGTAAAAGGAAAGGTTATTCGCAGATAGGAACAGGAATATATATCCCTTCAGAAGAGCAGCTCGAATTCCTCCAGCTAAACTCAGAATACAGCCACCTAAGGGCCCATGGGGAAAAAGGAGTATTAGACCTTGCATATATCATAACAGAGGACCAATATAATAGGTGCATAAGCTACCTTAAGGGTATTAGGGTAAAGATAGAAGATGAGATAAAAAGCTCCGTTGGAAAACCCCTCCTTAATAATGTATTCGGCAATAAAGGTGATGATGACTGCATTCTGGATATCCATATTAAGGATGTCTATCATACATCTGTTAATTGCATAGACGGGATGATAGACGAACTCCGATCCAGGAAAAGGTCTATCTTAGGCTCCTTTGATGGTCTAAGGGGGCCAAAACTGCCTCCTGCCTACACCATACTTCAGAAGTTCCCGGGCTATGGCCTGCCCCCGCAAAATCTCAGGAGCCAGCCTGGATCTTCATAACCTGCTCCTTATTCCTTCTAAACCTTTTACAGAAAAAGGTCACAGCTCATCTTTCCTCAGCAGAGGCATAAGCTCATACTCCTTAGTGTCTATGTCAAGGTTCCATTGCCTGAGAAAATCCTCAAATTCGCCTGTATGCTCTATAGGGACAACTACGACGCTGTTAGACAGCCTTTCAACGCCCTTAACGCTTTTTATCCCCCTTTCGAACATCACCTTTTTTGAAGCGCTCAACTGCTTCAGGCTGTATTTATAGAGCTTCACAGGCCTTATTCCATATAGGTTATGCAGATAATCATTTTTTCTTACTGAAAACCCCTCTTTTAACAAAACAAGGAAGAGGGGATTATAGATATCCTCCAGGGAGACAAGTTCAACATCAGCACCAGGAATGATTGAGCTTATCCTTCCCTTTATATCATTCACCTTCTCTTTCAGGATGACAGCTATATCTATGTCTCCAGGAGCCATCTTATCCCTGGATTTAGACCCAAAGATGATTATGTCGATTATCTGCTTATTCTTCAATAAGCCTTTTAATCTCCTTATCAGTGATTTCATTTTCTATTATCTCCACAACTGCCTTATTCAGGAGGGTAAATGAATCTTCTCCTGAAGGCCTGGAATATGTGCTGGTATACTTCTGCCATATAGCATCTACTGTCCCATAGGTCCTCTTTTCCTTTCTTTCAAGTATCCTGAACCTCTCTGAATGGTTTTTAGGAAGCTTGCCGTATCTCATATAGATGATATAGTCGCAAAGGGCAAAGATGGACTTAGAGAGAAGTATGGCTGAGCTTTTGGTTTTTTCATCCCTTTAAGGATCTTAGCTGAGCTGTATTCCTCTATGAAGGTTTCCTTCAGGTCATTCAGCTGGCTCATGGATATTGGTACACCTTCCTCTTTATAAATTTTACTATTAACCAATAAGCAAAATATTTAATTTTTAGTTAATATTGAAACTAATTTCAAAATTAACTGATTAAGCCTAGTAAAACTCATCTGCTAATATTGAAATCTGACCCCTTAAAGAACTGGTAAGTTTTTCCCATCTTCAGCCCAGAGACATACTCCTCAAGTTCACTCGCATCCACACATCCCTGAACCTTATTGTTCAGAAGACAGCTTACTATGATGTGCCGAATCCCAGGATTATACTTTCTAAATGACCCTTCATTATTTAGCAGGTATTCTATGAAACCCAGTGTTATCTCTGGCTCTGCCAGGACATCAGAACATGTTTCCTGGACCATATAAGGAGAAGAATCCCTTCTGATTTAAAAAATTGCTGAAAATCCCTACCCAAAAAGCCCTGTGCTCAGATACTTCTCTCCCCCGTCAGCTAGTAGAACAACGATAAGCCCCCCTTCCATATCCTTCGCCATTTCAACAGCAGCATGCATGGCAGCCCCAGAGGACATCCCGGCCAGTATCCCTTCTTCCTTGGCCAGCCTTCTTGTCATCAAAAAACCATCTTCATCCTTCACAGGAACCTTCTCATCAAGTAAGCTCTTGTCATATATGGAAGGCTTGTAGGACTCCTTCATGTTCTTCAGTCCCTGCAGCTTGTGCTTCAGCAAAGGCTCTGCAGCTATTATCCTTATCCTCTTATCGTATTCCTTCAGCCTTTTGGAAACCCCTGTCAATGTCCCTGACGTCCCTATCCCTGCAACAAACATCGTCACCTTCCCCTTTGTCTGCTTCCATATCTCCTCTCCTGTCCCGTAATAATGCGCTTTCCAGTTATCCTCATTGTTGAACTGGTCAGGCATGAAGTATTTGTCAGGCTCATCCCTTGCCATCTTATACGCCTTTTCGATGGCTCCGTCAGTCCCCTTTGAAGCGTCAGTAAGCAGGATCTCTGCCCCAAAAGCCCTTAATATCTTTTTTCTTTCAACGCTCACCGATTTAGCCATGACGAACAATGCCCTATACCCTTTTACAGCAGCAACCATTGCTAGTCCTATCCCTGTATTCCCTGATGTAGGCTCAAGTATGGTCTTCCCTTTCACTAATTCCCCGGACCTCTCAGCAGCCTCTATCATGCTTAGCGCTATCCTGTCCTTTACGCTTCCTCCTGGATTCACCCTTTCTATCTTTGCATATATCTCTACCTTATCATTAGGGTTCAGCCTGTTTATCTTAACTAATGGTGTGTTTCCTATGGCCTGTAATATGTTTTTGAACATTTTTTTAGCCCCTCTTTGTTTTTTAAGATGAAAGGGAGCGGAGGGATTTGAACCCCCGAATATCCGCTCTGCAGGCGGACGCTTGCTATCAGCTTTAGTCTTGCTGATCTTAGCCACTTGGCCACGCTCCCTTATAGCTGTAAATATTACGATGAAAGAATTCTATCAGCAACAAATGCAGTTGACCATCATATTAGCTATGTAATCAAGAGCATATATTTAAATATTTGGGTTTATCTGTCTATGGAATGGCTAAACTATACCTCGAAGAGCTCATATACAAGCACAGCCGCATAAAGATATTGGTAGACAGGAAGCCATTGATAAAAGCGGCATATGATGAGCTTATCGCCCAGACATCATTGATAGAATCCTACATAAAAAAAGACCCTTTGTTCCTCCCATCTCTGAAGCCCTACAGCATAAAAAAGCCGGCCCCCGAGATAGTGAAGCTCATGGCAGAAGGCGCAGATATAGCAGGTGTCGGCCCTATGGCTGCTGTTGCAGGCACCATAGCAGAGTTCATAGCAAAAAAGCTTATCCAAAAAGGCGCAAAGACTGCAGTTGTAGAGAATGGAGGCGACATATTTGCAATAGCCGATAAGAAGATAACCATAGGCCTCTTTTCAGGAAACAATAAGATTGCAGAAAAGCTTGCCTTCACCATAGATAAGAACAATACCCCTTTATCGATATGCTCCTCTTCCTCATTGTTAGGCCACTCCATAAGCTTTGGAAACTGTGACCTTTCAACAGTATTCTCAAGATACTCTTACATAGCAGATGCGGCAGCTACAGCCCTGGGAAACAGGGTAAAAAAAGAAAAAGATATCCAGCCAGCCCTGGACTGGGTCATATCCCTTAAAGGCGTAAAAGGAGCCCTCCTGATAAAGGGAAAGAAGATAGGCATGATAGGAGACATCCCAAGATTATACCTTAGCGATGATAAGAGCTTGAAGGATAAGGTTACTAAAGAGGATTTTTACCGCATATGATCCCTTATCTTCAAGGACTTGAACCTCTCCTTCCATTCAGGCCCGGGCAGCTTCTGTACAGGCTCGCTCAAAAAAAACCTCCCTTTCTGTACCTCCTCTTTCAGCATCCCTGCTATCTTTACAGCCTTAGGATAAGATGATAACGAAGATGTAGGCACCTCTTTCCCGCCTATGGTTATCCTCCCTGACTTCAGCTCCTTGTAGTTTCTTGTCCCCAGTCGGCTTGTCTTGCACACAGGGTAATCATTTGCATAGTCTATTATTGATGTTTCAAGCTCCTCATCCTTAAGCGCAGCATATCTGGCAACCTCTTCATTTAGTATGGGTATAGGAACACCAATTCCAAGGCTTAATGTAGCGCCATACCCCTTGATCGATGTTCCCTTTATGAGCTCAGGGTTCATCTCCTTCAGGTTTCCTGTAAGGGCCAGTGTTCCTGCCCCCCCTAAAGGGCACCCGTATTTGTTCCTTTGCGCATGGGGGTCATGCTGTGTTCCCTGCCAGTAAACGTATCCTTGTGCCCCTGCCAAAAATACCCTTGTCCCTATCCCTATCGTCTTATAGAACGGGTCCTTCAATAACGGGCTTAGCTGCCCTGCAGAGCAGTACGTCGCATTCCCGACATCAGGCTTTAATATCCCCATATATGTATAGATCATCTTATTGGACTTGTTTATAGCAATCCCGTAGTTCTGGTAGCAGTTCCTTGGATTGCAAAGGTAAGCCTCATTAAGGTCTTTTATGTTTATGTATGTTTCAAGCTCCTTCCTTGGATACCCGTCTGTGCCATAGCCCTTTGCCTTTAGTTTTACATCCTTCCCTGCAACCAGGTCAGCTATGACATGCCCCCCGCCGTAGCTGAAGCTTCCCTTCCCCTTTGAGTTTGCAGGGTCGTCATCAGGCAGCTCGCTTGCCCCTATGTAAAGGTCAACAGCAGCAAGCCCTGCATAAGCGTTTACCCCGTTAAGCCACGCCTTCTGTATCTTTATCTTGGGGTTAGAGTGCCCGATATTGATAAATGCCCCTGAAGAGCACATCGGTCCGAAAGTTGCAGTAGTCACCACATCGACCTCCTTTGCAGCCTCCCTCAACCCCCTCTCATCAACTATATCGATGAATTCCTCGGCTGTCATCACTACAGCTTCCTTGTTTCTTATCCTTTCATTTATCTCTTCATAGGTCTTTGCCATATTGCCACCTTTGATATATCAAAGCCCTTATTATCCATTTATAAACCTTCCTGAGAAAAATATTCTTATAGGAATAATAGGTATTCTGCTGGTTTTCTGTAACTTCCACATAATCCAGAAAGATATACTCTTATGCTATCTTCTCGCTCCCTTTCCAAAGGTAAGGGAAAAGCCCGACAGCCCCCACCACCTTTACCAGGTCACCTATAAGGAAAGGAAAAAGCCCGACGCTTAATATCTTCCACCAGCTGAAATCGGCAAAATAGATCCTCAATCCCATAAGCCCGAAAGCATATATTATGATGCTTCCCAATGCCATGCACCAGAAGACAGACTTCCTTGTCCTGCCGTATCCTTTCTCTATCATGTACCCTACAGCAAAAACAGCCCCCAAAAACCCAAGTATATAACCTCCTGTAGGCCCTATTATGGCTGCCATGCCGGAATTGCGCCCTGCAAAGACCCCAAACCCGGCAATGCCTGCAAGCACATAAGCAAGTATGGACAGGGTTCCTTTTTTAGACCCGAAATAAAAAGCTATCAGAAACACCCCGAACGTCTGCATGGTTACAGGCACAGGCCACAAAGGTATCCTTATGTTTGCCATTACGCCTAAGAAAACAACGCTGAAAAGCACCATAAATATATCTAGCAATACGTTCCTATATCCAAAATAAGTTTCATAAAGTGTTTTGTGATGGTTTATTGTTTGCATATAGCTGTTAGGTTTTGTATGACATTTAAATTATTTACTATTTTAGAAAAGGTTATAAATATATAAAATTCCTAATAGGTAAGCTAATAGGTAAAAAGGATGTTAACTGATGGATAAAAAAGGAAGTTTGAAACTTATAGGGGTTATTTTGGGGATTGTTTTATTAGTAATTATTAAATCTGGATTTATTTTTATAACAAGTGAAAGAATAGGGGGTTTAAAATTGTATCGTACTAATCATTACGATGATATATCTTTAGCAAAACACAAATTAAATATTGATTATAAAAAAGAACAAACTTACATCATAGAGAATTTTGGAAGAGAGGGCATTACTTATGTAAGAAAAACTAGATACAATAATAGTCTTAGAACTGATTTGCATGAGTTATTCTATGTAGAAGGAAGTGACGAGAAAAGAGTTAAATTTCCTTCTTTAGAATATGACTTTATAAGTTTATATGCAGACCTTAAAGGTAATTGGTTTGCAAAATTAATGGAAAAAGGAACACGTAAAATTACACTTTACAGACTAGATGCTGAAAATGCGATGCTTGTTGAAGGTTTTCCTGAAAAATCTGAAATATACTGGATAGCCTATAATCAAGATGGTGAATGGTGGGCTTCAGTGTTGGATGGGCACAGATTTTATGGCTATAAAATAGATTTAAACAAATTGGAAGCTACAAGATACAGGAAGATTCATGGTAGTCATCAAATGTTTTTTTATTATGATAATGAAGGAAATTGGTATACTAGTGACCACGCTGATTATCTTTGTTGGGGCTATGGTGGTTGTGTTTATTCCTCGGGGAATCTTTTTAGGATTAATGATGATGGAAGCCGCAGTAGAATCTTTAAAAAAGGAGTTAAAATATGCAATATAGCAGCAGGAAGAGAAAAATGTAGGGTTGAAATGAATATTTTTAGTAGATTTTAAGCGACCTGTACCTTTCCGTTAATTAATTGTTGAGTTTATTAAACTGCCTTACTAACAATTCTCTGCGCTCAAAATATTCCAGGTCAATCTTATCATCTTCTGCAATTGGCATATATTCATTTAGACGTTCATTCTTCTGGAAGATATACTATGGGGCTGTAATTTTTTCAATCCTCTTTTTTCATCTTCTCCTCTTTTTCTTTAACCTCATCAAAAAGCTCCCTTACATTCTTCTTAAGTATGGGATGCACAAGAGCAGGGTTCAGCTCTTTTAAAGGCTCTAAGACAAATCCTCTTTTATGAAGCCTTGGGTGGGGAACTATCAAGTCCTTCTCCTTAATGACCTCCCAACCATAAAATAGTATGTCCAGGTCGATAGTTCTTGGCCCATTTTTTACCGTCTTTACCCTTTTAAGTTTTTTTTCAATAGACTGCAAAAACAAGAGAAGCTCTCTTGCCTTAAGCTCAGTCTCTATCCTGGCAGCACAGTTCAAAAACCAGCCCTGCTCCTTATGCCCCACAGGCTCTGTTTCATAAAAAGAAGATACCTTGATTACCCTGCATTTCTCCCTGATAAGTTCTATAGCCTCCCTTATATTCCTTTCTTTATCCCCCATGTTAGACCCTATCCCTATATATGCTTCAGTCATCCTGCCCATTATACGCAGCCCATGAATCCCTTGACTCATACACTTTTACCTCGCACAATCTCCCTCTCTTGAAGCACCCCT
Organism: Candidatus Woesearchaeota archaeon; assembly: GCA_019322475.1. Lineage (GTDB taxonomy): Archaea > Nanobdellota > Nanobdellia > Woesearchaeales > JACPBV01 > JAHWHQ01. The sequence continues at coordinate 24,782 of JAHWIN010000021.1, read as the reverse complement.
TAAGCTCATTCCATATCCATATCGCTATATTCTCTGCAGTAGGCTGCTTTATAACATCGTTTATATAAGCATGGTCCAGCTTTTTCAGAACCCTTTCCCCAACAACCTTTTTTATCTCAGCAAAATCCTCTACCATGCCTTCATCATCCGGCTCCCCCTCTAAAGAGACCTCTGCCCTGTAGGTATGCCCATGCAGCCTCTCACATTTCCCCTTATACCTCAAGAGATTATGCGCAGCATCAAATTCAAAAGCCTTTGTTATTATCATCTTCCTCCCTCCATTATCCTTTTTATCATCTCCAGTGCCATAACATTCTCCCTGACATCATGCACCCTTAATATGCCTGCCCCTTTTTCAGCAGCCATTATATTGGCTGCGATAGTCCCTGTAGCCCTTTTGCCCGGCTCTTCAACACCCAGCACCTTACCTATAAAAGACTTCCTCGAAGCCCCTATCAGCACAGGATACCCTATCTCCTTAAATTCATCCAATCTCCTGAGTATCTCAAGGTTCTGCTCAGTTGTCTTCCCAAATCCTATGCCTGGGTCTATCACTATATCATTTATCCCTGCTGCTTTTGCTTTCATAGCCCTTTCCTTCAGGAACCCCTTTATCTCCCCCACCATATCCTTATATGATATGTTGTCCTGCATGGTCTTAGGCCTGCCTTTCATATGCATTATGATAACAGAAACATTGTATCTTGCAGCAACAGCCCTCATCTCATCATCGATCCCTGTTATGTCATTTATTATAGAAGCCCCTGCTTTTACGCATTCCTCAGCAACCCTTGCCTTATAGGTGTCTATGGAGATAGGAACATTGGTCTCTTTCACCAATCTTAAGACAGCATTCCTCACCCTTCTAAGCTCCTCTTCTTCAGTTACAGGCTCAGACCCCGGCCTTGAGCTCTCACCGCCTATATCGATGATATCTGCCCCCTCTTCTATCACCCTCTTTCCATGCTCGACCGCCTTGTCCTCATCGATAAACTCTCCGCCGTCTGAAAAAGAGTCCGGCGTTACATTAAGTATCCCCATCACAAGGGCCCTTCCCTTTATCTTGATCATATCATTGATGCATGCCATTTTAATCGCTCAAGCCTCTGACGTGCTCCTTATACAGCCTGATAAGCCTTTTAGTGCTCTCCCCGACTTTCTTGCAGGCATCATCTGCCATCGTGACAGGGACTATCCCTCCTGTCGTAAAAGTTATGAATATCTCATCACTCTCCAGAAGATCTTCCTTTGTGATGTCTTTTTCATTTACCTCAAGGCCGTTCTTCCCTGCTATCCCGATTGCAATATCCCTTGTTATCCCCTTTAATATGCCTTCTCCTGGAGTGAATATCTCTCCACCTTTAAATATAAAAACATTTGAAAAAGACCCCTCCTTCACGAGCCCTTTCCTGTCGATCAGTATCGCTTCAAAAGCCCCTTTCTTTGCAGCCTCTGCCTTTGCAACTACGCTGGGAAGATAGCTCAGTGATTTTACAGAAGGCAGGTTCCTTTCAAGCTCATAGGTTATTGTCTTTACCCCTTTGTCAAATGACTTCTCTTTCAGCTCACCTGCAGTTATTATCACGCTTTGCCTTTCGCAATCTATAGAAAGCCCTGCAGCCCCTATCCCCCTTGTTATCGTTACCCTCGCCCTTGCCTCCTTCAGCCCATTCTCCTTTATCACCCTTTCTATATCCTTCCTTAATGCGTCCTTTCCGACAGGCACAGGAAGCATTATCTGCCTTGCAGACTCCTTTAATCTTTCATAGTGCTCATCAAGCTTAAAGATCTTTCCGCCAAACGTCCTCAATGTCTCAAAGACACCGTCGCCTAAGAGCAGCCCATGGTCTAGTACGCTTATCTTAGCATCCTCTTCTTCATACAGCCTTCCGTTTATGGATATCTTCATCTTAAAAAATTCCTCAACACCTCGTACCCTTTTTCAGTCATTATGCTTTCAGGATGGAACTGTATCCCTTCCACCTTAAGCCTCTTGTGCCTTATCCCCATTATTATCCCTTCCTTGTTCCATGCGCTTGCTTCAAGGCGATTAGGCAGGCTTTTCTTATCGACGATAAGCGAATGGTACCTTCCTGCTTTAAAGCCTTGCTTTAGCCCCCTGTATATGGTTTTTCCGTCATGCAGTATCCTCTCCTCTTTTCCATGCACAGGCTCATTCCTTATTATCCTTCCCCCAAACGAATGCGCTATGCACTGGTGCCCTAAGCATATCCCTAATATGGGTATTTTTCCTGAAAACCCCCTTATTATCTCATTTGAATTGCCTGCCTCCTTAGGCGTGCATGGCCCCGGAGAGATTATTATGTGCGAGGGCTTTAGCTTGCCTATATCCTTCACCCCTATCTCGTCATTCCTGAAGACAGAGCTATAGTATCCTAGCTCCCCTATCCTCTGGACTATGTTGTATGTAAACGAGTCATAGTTGTCTATTATCAGTATCATCTTCCTATAGCCTCAAACAATGCCTTTGCCTTGTCTATGGTCTCATCATACTCCCTCTTAGCTGTGCTGTCAGCCACTATCCCTCCCCCGCTCTGTATAAACCCCTTGCTTCCTTTTATCACCATGGTCCTGATTATAATGTTCAGGTCCATCTCGTTTGAAAAGTTCATAAACCCTATAGAGCCTGTATAAGGGCCCCTTGCTCTGTTCTCAATTTCATCGATTATCTCCATTGTCCTTATCTTAGGGCACCCGGTTATTGTCCCTCCCGGAAACATCGCCCTTAAGACGTCAAATATGTCCTTTCCCTCCTCAAGTTCCCCTTTGATATTTGTTACGATATGCATCAGATGGGAGTATTTTTCTATGGACCTGCATTCATTCACCTTTATAGAGCCGTACCTGCATACCTTCCCAAGGTCATTCCTCTCCAGGTCTATAAGCATGGTATGCTCTGCCCTTTCCTTATCATCTCTTTTAAACCTTCTCAATATCGAATTATCCTCTTCCTCATCATTCCCTCTTGGGTATGTCCCCCCTATAGGCCTCGTCTCTACTTCCCCTTTCTCGACCTTGACAAGATGCTCAGGCGAGCAGGACACCAATGTACACCCGTCAAGATGCACATAGGCTGCATAAGGCGAAGGATTTATCCTTCTTAGCCTTTTGTATATCTCAAAGCTGTCTTCCCTTATCTTGCATTCAAACCTCTGTGATATCTTTATCTGGAAAGAGTCGCCTGCCTTGACATAATCCTTGCACCTCTTTATAGCTTTTTTATACTCCTCAAAAGTAAAGTTTGATCTGAAATTACACCCTTTATCTTCAATAGGCCTTTTTTTTCCTGCCGCCGCTTCAGCTCTTTTGGGCCTATTCCCTGCTTCATCCAGCTTCCTGACGATCCTACAGCAATCCTCTTTGCTTTCGCATATTATCTTCATTACATTTCTCTTATGGTCAAAAAACAATATATCCCTTGGAAATATCATGTAGATGTCAGGAAGCTTGAGGTCATCCTTTGCTTTCCTTGGAAGCCTCTCAAAAAGATGCACTGTATCATACCCCATATAGCCTATGCACCCCGAATAGAACAAAGGCCAGCCTTCTTTCCTCTCTGCCTTTCTCTTATCATCGCATAAGATGCTCTTCAGCTCATTTATCGGGTTTGCCCTCTTTACCCTTTTTTCCCCATTTTCGGTTATCTCTATTTTTTCCCCCTTGCTCTTGAATACCATGTAAGGGTTTAACGCGATATAGGAATGCCTGCCGTTTTTCTGGCTTTCCAGCAATACAGAATTAATATCCCTGAGCTTCTCATAAGCCTCGCAGGGATCCTTAAACCCTAGCTCTTTAATGAACATTTTTTATAAGGCTCAAAAATTCCTCTCTGGTCTTCATGTCCTTCCTGAACCTTCCCCTGACAGCAGAGGTTATTATCTTTGTTCCCGGCTGCTTCACTCCCCTCATCTCCATGCACAGGTGCCTTGCATCTATCACGACCCCTACCCCCTTAGGGCTTAAGTGCTTCATTATGGTGTCTGCTATCTCTGTAGTCAGCTTTTCCTGTATCTGGAGCCTTTTGCTCATGGCATCCACTATCATTGAAAGCCTGTTTATCCCTACGATCCTGTTGCCGTCAGGTACATACGCTATATGGCACTTCCCGAAAAAAGGCAGCAGGTCATGCTCGCACATAGAATAAAAAGGGATGTCCTTCACGACGACCATCTCATCATGCTCTAGCCTGTGGTTTATCTGCAGTATCTCTCCTGGGTCTGCTTTCTTCCCTGAAAATATCTCCTCATAAAGCTCAGCAACCCTCTTAGGAGTTTTTTTAAGGCCGTCACTATCAGGATCCTCTCCTATAGCGATTAAAAGCTCCCTGATAGCCCTCTCTGCCTTCTCTTTGTCCATAAAAACCCCCTTTACAGGGATAAAAGCCTTTATTCTATTATAAATTATTCGGTTGGTTTTGCAAAAACCATATAAACAACCCCCTTACCTTTTTCCCATGGTAGAGTTCAACCCGGACGGAAGCATCAGGCTCCCGTCTCATATCCAGAGCAAAAAAGAAGAGGACAGGCAGAAGCTGAAGAGGCAGAGATGCATCCTTGTCAGGAAGGAGGTAATAAGCTTCAGGTCCCCCAAAAGATGTCTCCTTAAGATAACCGTCTCAGACGCCATCTCTGACACAAGGTTCATAGCTACCCTCTACAACCATTTCAGGGAAAAGGCAGCTGTCCCTTCTAAATTGATAAAGGTTGACGAGAAGAATTTCAATATAGAGCTGGGCACGGATTTCAGGAGATGCACTGACTGCACCTCGCTCATAAGCAGCTACCGTGAATTTCTGGATGGAAACATCATAGAGGATAAGGGCGCATGCCCCTTTGAGGGAAGAAAAAGGGATTTCTGCTATGAGGATTATTTTGATTGAAAATCAATCGATCACCGATTATGTTTTTGGCTCTTTCAGCCTTTCCAGGATAAGCTCCGCTGCCTTCTTTCCAGAAAGTATCATCCCTCCGAACACAGGCCCCATCCTTGGCCCTCCAAAGACAGCATTTGAAGCCATCCCAACAGCATAAACATTGGGGCATATCTCTTTTGTATTCTCAAATATCAGCCTTTCACCTTTGTCTGCCCACATAGACCCTTCTCCTATAATCTTTCCTGTTTCAGTGTTAAGTTTAACCCCTGTTTTCTTTTGGATGATAGAGGCTATGTTTGCATCATGCCCTGTAGCATCGATCACAAACCTAGACCTGATAGTTACAGGATCTACATGAAGGCCGGCCATCTCGACAGAGGTCCAGTTAAGCACCAGCCCCTCCACCTTATTCTCCCTTATCATAACATCCTCTGCACTAAGAAGGTTAAATATGTTTGCCCTTTTCTTCACAGCATTAAGGCACAGCCCTGAAACAGACTCTATCGAATCAGCAACATGATAATTGTCTTCATACTTTTCTGTAGAGATGCCCATCTCATCAAATATCTTCTTGCTTTCTTCCTGCACCACGATCTTGTTGAACATTATGCCTCCGCCCCACATCCCCCCTCCAAGGCTTAATTTCCTTTCAAAAAGTGCTGTTTTGGCCCCGCCCTTGGCCAGATAATAGGCAGCGGTTAATCCTGCAGGCCCCCCTCCGACTATTGCAGCATCCACCTCAAGATTGTCCAGTAATTTTTTTGTATAGCTCTCGACTATTGCTCTTGTTATCTTTATATCGTCAAGTTTGTAGTTTGTCATTTTAAGATAGCGGGAATTAAACCCTTTATTTAAATATACCTTTTCATGAAAGCCTTCCGCTTTAATGGCCTTAAAAAAAGGAGATATAAGGTAAAATTTAAAAATCACTGGCATTTTCCCCCCTCAATGATAGATGGCCTGATCAATGAAGTTTGGAGCTGCTCTCCAGACGAGAAAATAGTGGTAGATATTCCGGGAACCAGAAAAAAAGTTAAGATACCTAAACAATTTAAACTATGTACAGATCTGGTAAAAGCCAATCCTTACTTAGCAGCACAACAATTAAGTGATATAGTTCGTGCAAGAAATAACGATAATTCAAAATATCCTTATTTAAAACACCCTAAGCCTACAATGTACCATCAATTTAACGCCACAATGGCGCTTATGACCACATTGAGCCTCGATGCAATACCTGTTCTTATAGACTCCTACAAGTTAACTGAAAAACTCTCAAGAAAGATGGAGTACATGGAGTGCGATGGAAACAAAGGAAAATTTGTTCTAAGAATAGGCTATGATTTAAAATTTCCTCGTTTGGCAGACCCATTAAAATCCAGATTAAATTACCATCGAAGTAAAACAATTGAAGAAGAACATACACCCCTTAGGGGCATATCGCTAAAAGATAATACCTCTTATAATAAAGAAAAGGTAATTAATGTTATCAAAGAGCTAAGATCACCAAATTTGAAGAAAGACTATTCACTGGCACTTAAGTACCTCACAGGACTTGTAGGTGGAGATGGCCGCCTTTCAAAATTAGCTGCATATGTTAAAAGGAGCAGGATAGCATTGAATAAACAATCCGAACTAAAGCTCATTGCAGGAGAAACTATCAATAAATTAAAAGGTGCAAGCACTAATGGACACCTTCCTGATCTGACAGAGAAGCAATATTCCCTGATATACAAGTTGCTGAAGAATGATTCTGAAGAAGGTATACTAAATATTCAGACGGATGCAGTGAGGGAATTATCCATAATAGACGGGAATCGCAGCCCGAAATACCTTAATGATCTATCCTGTTTTTATGAAAAAATAACAAGGCGCCAACCGGATTTTACGAATAAGGGTTTCTGGAATACAGCCAATAAGTTTCAGGATTATTATCTCCTGGAATACCCTAATTTAAGCGGCACAATGGCTAAAGAGCTAAATCATGAAACTACTAATCTTGATATAAAGGACCCCCTCTATTCTTTAGTAGAAAAAGCATTCAGTCCTGAAGAAAAGAAAGAGTTAGAAAAAAGAAAAAAGATAATCCAATCAGTCATTGGGTCTATTAATTGGCTCATAATGACCCATGAATATTACAGGAATAATAGGTATAGTAAGGTTTTCCAAGAAATAGCCTATTCTAAGATTCTTAACTCAGGTTATCTAAACTTATTGGGCAGTTGATGCTTAGTTTAATTGATTACACCCTCTGCTTCTCTGCTTTGAGCAGATTGAATGAATTTGCCCCTTACTTCACAGTATTAAGGCATAGCCCCGAAACAGCAGCCTATAAAATAAACATCCAAACTAAACATACCTCTTCCTGAAATACCTTGTATGAAGAAGCCTGTGCGCCCTTTCGCTTCCCGGCTTTCCCAGGTATTCCTTATACAGCCTGATTACAGCAGGGTTCTTATGCGACTTTCTTATCTTTTTCCCTTCATCCACCTTTATAAGTGCATTGGTCCTCTTGGAAAGTATCTCCCTGCTGTGCGGCGGAGGCTGCCCCCCTCCCCCTATGCACCCTCCATAGCACGCCATTATCTCGATAAAATGATAAGGGCTTTTTCCTTTTTTTATCTGCTCCAGAAGCATCCTTGCCGCCCCCAGCGTATGCACAGCACATACCTTTATCCTCTTACCGTCTATCTCAAGCTCAGCCTCTTTTATTTCTTTCATCCCCCTTATCTGCCTATACTCTATATCCCTAAGCTCCCTTCCTGTCAGTGTATCAGCAGCAGTCCTTAATGCAGCCTCCATCACCCCGCCGGTATGCCCGAATATATCCCCTGCGCCTGTACTGAACCCTAAAGGATCATCAAACTCAGAGTCAGGAAGCTCCAAAAAGTCAACATTCAGCTGTTTCAGGAGCTTGCCCAGCTCTACAGTTGTAAGCACAAAGTCCGTCTCTCCCTTAAACTCAGGCCTTAGTATCTCATACTTCTTTGCAGTGCAGGGCATTATGTCAACTAAGACTATATCCTTCGGATCCTTGTTTATCTTCTTTGCATAATATGTTTTTACAAGAGAAGCAAGTATTGCCTGGGGGCTCCTGCACGTGGACATGTTCTTGTTAAGCTCGTCATAGTAGAACTGCTCCCCGAACTTTATCCATGCAGGGCAGCACGTAGTTATCATAGGAAGCACCCCTCCTTTTTTAAGCCTCTCTACAAGCTCATGCGCCTCCTCGACTATGCAGATGTCCGCCCCTAAGTTTGTGTCAAAGACCCTGTCAAACCCTATGTTTCTCAATGCAGTGACCATCTTTCCTGTGACAGCGATCCCGGGGCTCATGCCAAATAATTCACCAAGAGTTGCCCTTATGGAAGGGGCAGTCTGTACTATAAGGAATTTATTAGAATTGAGCGCATCAAGTACGCCCGAGATGTCGCTTTTCTCTGTCAGCGCCCCTGTAGGGCAAGCTACAACACACTGCCCGCAGTTTATGCAGGAGCTCTCTTTCATGTTATGGCCGAAATTAGGCCTTACCCTTGTTTCAGCACCCCTTCCCTCAAGTCCGATAGCATATACTGTCTGCACGTCATTGCACACCCTTACGCACTGCTCGCACAATATGCACTTGTTGTTGTCCCTTCTTATAGAGACGCTGGAATCATCAGCCTTCTCTTCCTTAGCCATGCTCTCAAATATCCTTTCATCTATCATCAGCTCAGAAGCATACCTTTGGAGCTTGCACAGCAGGTTTTCCTTGCATGAGGTGCAGTCAAGGCTATGGTTGGAGAGAAGAAGCTGCATGTTCATCCTCCTGGCCTGCATCACCCTTGGCGTATGCGTCTTTATCTCCATGCCTTCCTTTGCCTCTGTGCAGCACGAGGCCTGCAGCTTTTCCATCCCCTTTACCTCGACGACGCATAATCTGCATGCGCCTATCCTCTCTAATCTTTCATTATAGCACAGGTGGGGTATGTCTATCCCGTTTCTCCTTGCAGCATCTATTATATACTCCCCTTTCCTTGCTTCTATCTCATTTCCGTTTATCTTTATCTTTGCCATTTTTAGATTTTCTCTATCAGGATGGAGCTGTGCTCATAAGATCCTTGAATGCCTCTTATCTTTTAGGACCCTTTGCCATAAAATCCCCCTTAAAATACTTTAATGCAGTCAATACATGGTTGGTGCAGCTTTGCCCAAGCCCGCACAATGAATTGTCCTTTATGAATACAGCCAGCCTTTCAAGCAGCTCTAAGCTTTCCTTGTCTTCTTTGCCTTCCTTTATCCTCTCAAGGATCCTCAGGACATGCACATTCCCTTCCCTGCATGGAGTGCATTTTCCGCAGGACTCATGCTTGAAGAAGCCAGCGATGTTTATCGCCATGTCCAGCATGCTCCTTTTCCTCCCTGCAAATATAAGTGAGCATGCCCCAAGCATGGCATCCTCTTTGCAGATATGCTCTGCATCTACCCTGAATTCAGAATTATAAGGTATGCATCCTCCTGAAGCCCCGAAATAGACAGCCTTTATGTTTTTAGCCCCTGCCATCTTAGCTATCTCCTCAAGTTTTGCCCCTGTCTTTATCTCATATACGCCGGCTTTAGCAGCATCTCCTGAGATAGAAAAAAGCCTGACATCATCCCTCCACCCCTCTTCTAAGATAGCTAAAGGTACATTTGCAAGCGTCTCGACATTGTTTATCACAGTCGGCTTTCCGAAAAGCCCCTTCTGAGGAGGATACGGCGGCTTAAAGTGAGGATAGCCTCTCTTGTTTTCGATAGAGGCTATTATTGCAGTCTCATCCCCGCATACATAAGCCCCTGCCCCTTCTATCACATCTATCCTTATATCTGATCCGCTTTCCGCTGATGCTTTTTTTACAGACCTTTCAAGCCCCCCCTTCAGGTAATAGTATTCTCCCCTAAGGTATATATAGGCCTGCCTAGCCCCTATGCAGTAGGCAGCTATCAGCATCCCCTCTATAACATTATCCGGGTTTTTTTCCAGTATGAGCTTGTCCTTAAAGGTTCCTGGCTCCCCTTCATCAGCATTGCATATCAAGAATCTTTCATCACCTTTGGCCTTTTTGCAGAGCTCCCATTTCATCCCTGTCAGGAAGCAGGCCCCTCCCCTTCCGGTCAATCCTTTTTCCTTAAGTAGCCTTATAGTTCCATCTCTCCCTAGGCCATTGGCTTTTCTCCATGCCTTCATCCCTGTTTTCTTGAGTATCTCCATCTTATGCCTATGCCTGTTAATATTTTAAGAGCCTCTTCAGTTTCTCTTTTGTCACATCAGTTATCAGCTCATCATCGATCATGATTGCAGGGCCCTTGTCGCAGCAGCCTATGCATGAAGTAAGCTCAAGGCTGAATCTCTTGTCTTTTGTAGTCTCTCCCTCTTTTATCCCTAAGATCCTCTTAGCCTCTTCGATAATGTTCAAAGACCCGTTAAGGTAGCAGGAAGGGCTGTTGCATATCCTTATAGTTTTCCTTCCTTTTTTCTCAAAGCTGAACATGCTGTAGAAAGAGGCTGTGCTGTATATCTCAGTTACAGGAACATCTATCTTTCTTGAAAGCTCCCTTATCTTGTCTTCAGGAAGGCGCCTGTATCTTCTCTGCATGTCCTTTAGCCTTTCAAGTATATTCTCTTTCTTTCCCTTTTCCAAAGAACTCTTTTCCCCTTTTTTGCCTGCCTTTCTGCCGGGCATCCATTATCTTAGAAATCCATTGCTTAAATAGTTTTCTGTCGGTTGGGGGTTGTTGCGGAATGATGGGTTAGCGCCATTTATGCGAGGCTTATTGATGATTATATCCAGCCGACAGGGGGGTTGGACCCGTCGGGGGACGTCGGCTACCTCTAAAAACAGTACAGCCGAGCCAGGTGCTAACCCCGACTGAAAGGAGAATTCCGCAACAACCCCTGTCGGTTGCTGTCTTATACCTGCTCTGGAGGTTTCCAAGGCTTTTTATAGACAAAATAAGGCAGGACTATCTTTAACCGGTTCTTAAATACTTTTTAATTTGTCTTATCTGCTTTGGATGGATGTCAAAATTGAAGCTAAATACATCTATTAATTCAGGAAGGGGGTTCATAAAATTAAGTCTTCCATACTCAGCAAAAAATCCTTCCATTATTGGATGTTCCAGACCAAGAGCATGACCAACCTCATGAACAACTGAGAATGCATAAGCATTCACTAATACTTCATCATTTCCTGCTTTATTATAAGTTTCAGAAGGAAAAACCCATGCTCTATGAGAAATTTTACTTCCAAAACCACCTTCTCCTGAAAATGCTTGATTTACTATTTGTTTTAATGTTGCAAATATAGCAACTTCTGCAGTTTTATAATCCCCGCCTTCTGCTTTTTGAGCACTTTTTATTTCAGCTTCTAATTCATCCATCAATTCCTGACCACCAAAAGCATATAAAACTTCCCTTGGATTCTTTAATAATTCATCCATGGTTGTATATTCTACGGCAATATGGCCGCTATCAGGCTTTTCTTTATCAACTTCTATACCACTTTGAAGCTTAACTTGTATATCAAAATGATTTGAATAGAAATCCCCCACTTTATCATAAATTGGAACCCATAATCCTCCTTTTTCATCTTTGTAAAAAGAATCACTTAATGGGTCATTAGAAATATTATGAACATAACCATCCACCAAAATCTTATTTCTACCTTCAATCGCTAAAACTTCTAGAGGACTTAGAATCCCTGCTATTATAATTTCCCCCACCATTTTTGAAAATTTTCTTCTTGTAACCATCTGATAATATCATAGATAACTGGTATTTAAATATTTCTATTTTGTAACCGCTAATTGGTAGTAACTTCCCTTAAAAGAGCTGGACTTATCCTCTTCTAAATGCTAAAAACCGAAACATTTATATACAATTGGTTCATAAATGGTACATATGGTTCAAAAAAGAGACAATACAAAACTGACCATAGTTGGGCTATTATTAAAAAAAGAGAATCATGTTAGGGGGATAGCTAAATCATTGGGTGAATCCCACTCTACTATATCCCGAAGATTAAACAGCCTAAAGGAAGAGAACGTCGTTGATTCCAGAAAAGAAGGGAAGAATAAGGTATTTTTCCTTAAAAAGAACATCCTTGCAAAAACTTACGTCTTAAAGGCAGAATTAGATAAGAGGATAGCCCTATTGGAAGATTACCCTAGGCTAAGCATCATTTTTGAGGAGATTCTAAAGAGGACGGACGAAAAGCTTATAATCCTTTTCGGCTCTTATGCAAAAGGGGTTCCTAAAAAAGACAGCGACATTGACATATATATAGAAGTGCAGGATAGGGAAGTTAAGAGGTCGATAGAGGATATAAATTCAAGGATAAGTGTAAAGATAGGCCCTTTTGATGTTAGCTCACCCCTGATAAGGGAGATTATTAAAGACCACGTTATCTTAAGGGGCATAGAGGAATTTTATGAAAAGAAACAATTTTTTGAATAAGCTTATGAAAGAAGAAAAGTTAGGCCTGGTAGAGCCTTCTGAAGATATATGCTCCTCTTATATTGGTAAGTCATCCGATTGTTTAAGGTCTGCAAAGATTTTGTTCCAGAATAGCCTGTATGAGAATTCCGTAGCCATGTCTTATTATGCTATGTATAATCTCCTTCTAGCCTTGCTGTTTAGGGCAGGGATTAAATGTGAAAACCACTCAGGCTCTATCCTGCTCCTTAAGTTATTATTTGATAAAGTGGACTTGTCTAATATGATTTCTGATGGAAAAAAGGAAAGGATTGACAGGCAGTATTATATAACAACAAAAAAAGATGAATTGACAAAAGGATCCGCAGGTGGCTTATTGGATTGTGCTGAAAGTTTTGTTCTTGATATCAGGTCTCTTATAAGTAACCTGGATAATGAGTCTATTGAAGAACTTAGAAAAAGCTTTAAGGTTCTGGTCGGTTGACTTGTCCAAGACAAGATTACTTCAAATAAGCCGAAAGCCACCAGCCTTAGCAGGTGGATGAAGGCTTTTTGAAGTCTAAAATCCCGAACGTTAAAAGCCTCGGACTTCAGTCCGAGGATTAGTTCGGGATTTTTTTACCCTTCTGCTAGGATTTTCAGCTGGATTTATGATGGAGACAATTTCTCACCTAACAACCCTCTCAAACATCCCGACAAATATCTCCTTTGGCATGTTAAGCCCTGCCTCAAGCACAGCGTTCCCTAAACTCAGCCCTATCTCTTTTTCATCCCCCTTGGCCTTGAAGTTTATCAGCCTGCTGAACGTTTCTTTGCAGAGAAAGCCTTCATTCATAGCTATCACTATCTTCCTGTCCTTCTCTTCCCTGATGTTCTTGATAAAGAAGTCCTTGTCGCTTATATACACAGCAAGATCACCATTAGCATAGAAATTACCGTTCTCCATAAAGCCATGGTTCATAAGCTCGATCCTTATAAGCTCCCTGATGGCATTGTCCATCCCGTTAGCATCCAGATAGTCTTTAACATCTTGAGGGTCAAAGTGAGCCTCGCCATCATTGATGCCTTTCTCCTTGGAAAAGCTGTACACCTTGCCCAGGTATCCCTTGACCTTCTGCCTAGCCCCTTTCTTGCTCCCTTTCCTTGTCCTTTTCTTCCACCTGTTCTCTACAAGATAGGCATACCTGTACTCTTTCCCTTTCTTCCTTATCTTTTTTACCCTTATGTAAGCCAATATCAGCACCTCTTTTCTTCTCTAAACACTATATTTACAATCAGTTAGGCACCATGAACATATATAAATCTTTCTAAAAATTTAGCCCTTACAGCCCCTATAACCCCTAAATTATAGATCTATAACAGCCAGAACCAAGAATATAAAGATACCCATATTAGTTGCCTTACTCCACCCCAAAATGCCTTATATGCTATATATACTATCTTATTATACAGGCCCATAAGGCAGAAGGCCCTCAAATTACCTTAAATTTGACGGGCAGAAATCCTCTTCATTTATGAATGGGGATGAATGCCCGTCTGATTTCCTAAAAATTATCAAATTGCCGAATAATCCCCCCTATTTATGGTCCGGGTTAGGCAATTTGATAATTTTTTTGAACTACCTTCCCCTTAGGCTCAGTTTCCTTAAATACCTGGCTCTGGAAGCTGAAAACCTCACAGCTATCTATGTCCTTCCAGCTGTCCTTGCCCATCCCTGCCTTCACGCAGGTCTGCTCAAGAAATGTCTTGCTGCTCCACTTATACTCTACAGCGACCTGAGGTAATAATAGCCCGCTTCCATGCATGCTTCTTATGATAAGCCCGTCTCTCCCTATCTTCACCTTCCCTATATAATCTTCAGCCTTCTTGACATCTATCTTCTTAGGCTTTGTAAGCACGCTTATCTCTATGGATATGTCATCAAGCTCATCCTTTCCAACAGCCATAAACCTCGGGTCAGAAAAAGCAGCGCTCCTTGCAGCCTTTATTACGCCTTCATAAAGCGGATAGATCCCTTCAGGAAACCCTATGCACCCCCTCAATTCACCCTTCCTGTTTAAGGTTACAAAAACACCTACGGCCTCAGAAAGCTCTTTGTCCTTCTTAAGCTCATCCTCAATCACACCAGCCTCATGGCCTCTTCCAGAAAGGTAAGAAGATATAGAATCCCTTGCAGCCCTGATAAGCTTTTTGGCCTGTTCAGCTTTTATCATTTTCTCATTAGCCTCACCGGGATGAAGCTGCTTCAGAAAAAAGAACTAAAAAACAAAGCTACTTTACCTCTTTCTTGGCATCTGCAGCGATCTTTTCGCTTAGCTTTTTTAGCCTGCCTGCAGCGCTGTTCAGGGAGCTCCTCGGATTGCTTGCCTCAACGATCATCCTTGGCTTCCCTGCCAACGGGTGCTTGACCGAATAAGTAGCAACCTTTACATTGCTGTCATTCAGCAGCTCCTTCTTCAATGCATTCAAAAATCCTGCATCCTCATCGATCTCAAACTCTATCCTGTTTCCTTTTTCCTTAACGATCTTGATCTCCATTTTGAATCCTCCTTTCCAATCAAGAAACCTCTTTTCTTTAAAAATTTTCCTATTGTTGTTGTTTGGATTGATAGCATATAATCCATCAAATCAACAGCCACGATTATCTGATAAAAACCATCAATCAAAACCCAAAAAACCACTAAACAAGGAACAAAAACAATACTGCCAAACAAGCTAACAGAAAAACGCTAAGCCCCCAAAGCCCATCAAAACCAACAGCAGTTTGATAATAAAAAAGATTATATTTTTTCCTTCAGGCAGTTTCAAAAGTCATTCCCAAAATATATTCCCGGAATTTTCTCGTCGATAAATTCATATTCCCAGCATAGTCCCAGCTGGGAATATCAGGCAATCTTTTCCATCCTCAGGCAGCTTACACCTATCCTTTCGATCCTTTTTTTATGGAACCTCATGCTTGCTTTCAATGGAAACTTAAGATCGATAACCTGTGTTATCCTGAACCCTTTGGCCTTTGCAAGCATCTCAACAAACCTTACTGTTCCACTCTTATGGAAACTGTAAACAACATCGCTGATCTCAAAAGCCTTTTCCAAAAACCTTCGGTCAGAATGCTCACTTTTAACCCCAAACGGGGGATTCATTATTACAGTATCTGCCTTAATCTTAAAATCAGAAACATCCCCAAAAAAGAACTCAGCTGAACCCTCACTTTCACTTTCTTCCTTGCCCTTTTCACCCTTTTTCCCTGCTTTTTTAATCAAACCCTCACTTTCCATATCCCTGACGTTTTCCTTGGCAATAGCAATGGCCGAACCATCACTTTCCACAAGATAGGCCTTAGAGGCCCCAAGCATCATAGCCCCAATCCCTAGTATCCCTGTTCCGCACCCAAGGTCAGCTATCACTTTTCCCTCTATGTCTCCCTTCATATAAGCATCCCACAATACTGTTGCCGCTATCTCACTATCTGTCATATACTGCTCAACCCTCACTTTAGGGTCGATAAACCCCTTTATTGCGGATAGCCTTATGGCTAAGCTGGATCTTGACATCTTTCCCTTATCTTTGCCCTTGTTTATACTCATCTTAAGCCTATATTAACCCTCACTTTTCACTAAAAAAACCGCATTATAGCGGATATATTGCCTTAATACCCTCACTCACTTGTCAGCCAAAACCTAAGCTAAAACCTCACTATAGCGGTTTTAGCCGCTCACTTATTTGGCACAAAAACCCTTAGTTTCCATGCCAGATCCCTCCCTCTTTCTTGGCTCACTTTGCCCTTTTTCAGGACCCTAATCTAACCCCCACCTCACCGCTTCTATTTAAACCTTTGTAAAAAACATCCCCTGCCATAATATCCTGCCCTTTATCAGGCCCCCCGCCTTATCTTTTTTTCATAATCCTCTAAGCAAAAAAACGACCCAAAACTTTTTTTCAATAAAAATTTTCCCATAAAAATAACACTTTATCTTCCAAAAAAACACACCAAAAAAACATTCCCAGCACAGTCCCAAAACATTCCCAGGACTGTCCCAAAACATTCCCAAAAAATTACAATTTATTCTCTAAAAACATTCCCAGCACAGTCCCAGTATATTCCCAAAACATTCCCAAAAATCGATATGTTTAAATAGTTGGGATTTATTGTTTTGGATATGGGGATATTCAGCAAAAAAAAAGAGAGCCCGTCCGAATTGGTGCAGCTCCGCAGCCTTCTTTCAGACTCCTTCAGGAACGTTCAGAAAGACACTGCCTACATCCTTCACTGGCTTAATTATTTTTACAACAGGAGCCTCCAGCAGGAATCGCAGATCAGCCAGCTCAGGCAGGAGCTCGATCATATCCCAAAATCCAGCGCAGACATCAGGAAGATAGTTGACGGATTCTACTCATACGAGCCTGTGCTCAGGAAAGTGAGGGAGCTTAACGGGAAGGTAGACGAGCTGAGAAACTCGCAGAATGATCTTCAAAGCTCACATCATGAGCTTGCCCGGAAGCACAGCACGATCAGGCCGGAATTGGACACCTTGAAAGAGGAATTAAGGTCAAGGATAGCATCAAAAAAGCCTGAAGTGCAGCACAATATCACTGTCTCCGAGATGGACCGGCTGGCAAGAAGGCTCGAGAAGCTTGAATCAAAAAAGGCCACCATAAAAGAAAAGATCATCAGGAGGATCACAAAAAACTCCAAGGATTACATAAGGTCCATAGTCCTCTCGTACATAAAAAAATACAGCAGGATAACAGCCCTCCAGCTCAAGGAGATGGTCGTAGAGGAGCAGGGCCTGTGCTCTAAATCCTCCTTCTACAGGCTTCTTGAAGAGCTTGAGGAAGATCCTGAGATAGGCGTGATAAAGAAAGGGAAAGAGAAGCACTACATAGCCAAGATGGCAAAGAAAAACTATTGAATTCTCCTCTGAGACAGCTCTTTTTCCTCGTATCCGATCTGTTATTTTCACTATTGAAAAATATTCTCCGGAATATATTTTCCAAAATAACAATCTATTTAAACACCCAACCTTCCAAACAAAGCGGGGGTGATTTGAGTGTTACTTACAGAAAAAAAAGAGACAGTATACTCTGACGCGTTCAGAGAGACGAATACGCTGATGCACAGTGCTTTTTCTCAGGTGAGGGATGAATTTGAAGACCACCTTACAGCCATTAACCAGAACACCAGTGAGATACAGGCTAATTACGAGCTGATCTGCAACATAGACCAGAAGCTCAACAAGATATCAGAAAGGCTCGACAAGCTCGACCTTTTCCTGCAGAAGCATGGCATGGATGTAGAGGAAAAACAGCAGTTTAAGCCCATAAGCCTGACCAGGAGAGAGCAGGAGATCTTCCTTGTCCTCTATACCCTTGAAGAGGTAAAAGGGCCAGTAACTTACTTAGACATAGCAAGAAAGGTGTGCCTTCCCGAAGACATAGTCTCGTCTTACGTCTCGAACATGGTCAGAAAAGGGATACCTATACTGAAGAGATACAAGGCCAATGAGGCCCACCTTACCCTTAACAAGCAGTTTAAGGCCAGGCAGGCCAAAGAGAACATCCTGCAGATAGAGCAGAGAAGGCTTCATCTTTAGCTTTGTTTTTTCCTTGTTCTCCTCTTTATTTCTTTCTTGTTTCCTTGTATTTTCCTGCCTTTTCACCAGAGATCTGCAAAACCTAAACCTAAATATTTTAAGCATTGATTAAAAGTTTTATTTTATTCCTCAATCATTCTGGAGATTTCATCAATTCTCTGAGGATTTAAGCTTACTTGTAAGCCATAAGAAGTGGGCTTGGAGAGGATAAGTCCTTCTTTGATTAGATCCTTGATAGCTTTTTTAGCATCCCCGGCGACGTGTCCTGGCAGGCTCTTTGTTAAATGTTCTATAGCTGTATGTTTTCCTCCTATCACCCTCCGTCTGAATAGTTTTCTCAGGATAATCCTTTTGAAATCCATTTAATTTTGGAAGATGAACTGATATTTATTGTTTTATTCACTCAATCGAACGTTTAAATAACGAAAAATATATAAACAATCTAATTATACAGGATATTACAATGGAAGAAAAAACATCTTTTAGGTTGGTATTTGGAGAATCACCCATAGTAAAAGTTATAGATTTTTTTCTGGATAACAGGGAGTTTGACTATAGCTTGACAGATATAGCTAAAAACGCCGATATAGGCTGGAGTACCTTACACCAGTTTTGGAGTAAGATAGTCATGCTTGGAATCGTGGAAAAAACAAGGAGAATAGGGAGGGCTGAGCTATACAAGTTGAACATGAATAGCCCGCTGGTAAGAAAATTACTCGAATTAGATACAGTGATTTCAAAGAAGTTAGTTCAGGAAGAACTGGCAAATCAGAAGGCAGAGATTGCTGCTTGATATGCTTTTTTTATCCAAGTTTTATCAAAACCTAAACCTAAATATTTTAAGCATTGATTAAAAGTTTTATTTAGTGATTTAGATTAAATGTTTTAGGTTTTGATTGGAAGTTTTGATAAAGTTTTGTTGTTTGTTTCGATATTGAAATAAAAATCAAAGCTGGAAAAAGAACAAAAAAATATAATCTAACGCCCTCTTCTTTAGGTCAATAATCACAAATTTTCAAGCCTTCGGAGGGGTGTAAATGAATAAGTTCCCCCTAGATAAGTCTACAATTGTTTTAGGGAGATGTATAGAAACAACTTTTTCGATATTTTGTGCTTTATAACTGGACAACTCTTCTAACACTCCATCAACAGAGTTAGATAGTGGAACAAACCCTACTGGCTTATTGGCTTCTTCTCTTTTTTGTTTTATAAAATAAGTAATATCGCCATGCCAAATTACTCCTTTATTCAACTGAAACAGGGGGATAAATCCCTCTTTTTCGAAATTAAGCTCATAGGGATAGGCACCAATTGCAGAGAGAAAATAAAAGGTATCTACCACCTTAACCTTATTAGGTAGACCCTCTGTTTTTCCATCCACACCAAAAATTTCCATAGTTATTCCTACTCTGACACCCCCTCCAAACCCACTATTTAGCAAATAATCATCTTGTTTGATTTCTTCAACAGGTCTACCAGTCATTTTCTCCCTCCAATCTATCCTTCTTTAAGATTATCCAAATTATCTTCAGAAATACATTCCAATATAAAAACCTTACTAAAAAATCACTACATTAACATAGTGATTAAAACCCACCAAAACCCAACACCATTTTCATCACAAAAACCCCTGCCTTTTCAATCAAGATGATGCCTTCGCCAACCCCCACCCTTATTTTATACGTAAAAGTGTCGTATAATGTGTATTACACGACCATTTAGAAAAATTTAAATAAAAGTTTGCTTTTTTTACAAAAATCAAGAAAAATGAGGTGTTGAACTTCTTAAAGGATCTGGAAACAGAATTGAAGATCAGGGGCTTTAGCAGGCAGACCATCAAAACCTACCTTTACCAAAACCAAAGGTTCCTTGATTTTGTGAATAGCTCCAAGACCCATGCAGAGTATCAGAAAAGCCTGAAGTCCATAGGATCCAAGAGGACACCCCAGGATATAACCTCAAGGGACCTTAAAGCCTACATCGCATACCTCCTTTCAGATAAAGGCATGAGCCACGCAGCTGTAAACCTTGTTATCTCTTCTTTAAGGTTCTTCTATGAAAGTGTTCTTGAGAAGGGCATATTCACAGGGATAAAGCCGGTAAGGAAGGAGGAGAAGCTGCCTGTCGTCCTGACAAAAGATGAGATAAGGTCTATGATATCCTCTGCAAAGAACAGGAAGCACCGCCTGCTTATAGAGCTTCTCTACAGCACAGGCCTTCGTGTTAGTGAAGCTGTAAACATCCGTATCAGGGATATAAACCTGGTGGAGAAACTGCTGTTTGTCAAGTTTGGAAAAGGAAAAAAAGAGAGGTTTGTGACCCTTTCCAATAGGCTTATACCCCACTTAAAGAGCTACCTAAAAAAGAAAAAAGGCCAGACATTCCTTTTTGAGTACAAAAAAAGCCCATTGAGCGCAAGGCAGGCCCAAAGGATAGTGAAAGATGCTGCGATAAGGTCAAACATAACCAAAAAGGTATTCTGTCATGCCTTGAGATCAAGCTTTGCAACCCACCTCCTGGATTCAGGGACAGATATCAGGACTATCCAGAAGCTGTTAGGCCATTCAGATCTTTCCACGACGCAGATCTACACAAAGGTTTCTCTCGAAAGGTTAAAGGCTGTAAAAAGCCCCCTTGACACCCTTTAGCATATGCTTTTTTACCGCATCATCTTTTCTTCCATCAGCCAGCAGATCAAATATAAAAGCCCAAATACCCCCATAAAATAAAAAATAGGTAGTTTGCATCATCTGGAATTTTTTTGGCCCTTATTTCAGCCTTTATTCAAGCCGAAGTTTTCAAAAAGATTAGGCAAAAAAATAGACGACAAAATTATTTTCCACAAGAAATAATGCTTATCTTTATTTTTAAATTTTTTTATTATCTCAAGCTTAAGGCTCTTAGCATCGTTTCCTCAAGCCTTTCGATCCTGGCTTCGATCCTGTCCAGCCTTTTTTCTATCTCTGTGTCTTTACCGTCAAGAAAAATGATCCAGTCATTAACGTTTTCCCTAAGGCCTGTGACGTCAGACTTGACCTTCCTAAAGGACTCTTTGACTTTCCATACGAAATCAAACATTTATCATCACTACTAAGTAGATTCTAATCGATTATATAAATTTTTATATACTATAAAATATCTATTAAATTACAATATTATCCTTAAATATATCTATCCCAATCTATATATTATAGTCAATATCTCACTTTTCACAAAAATTACAATATTTACAATATTGAAAATAATACAAACAAAAACCGTAAAGTGAGTGCTAGATAAGTGAGCATAAGCCCAAACAATCTTTTGTGGAATCCATAGAAAAAACAGGGTTTTATGGTTTTTTTGGCACACCCTCTGCAGGCATATCTTAGGTGCATTTAGAAGCTAAATCCTGCAAAAAACCCTTTATTTTTTAGTAAAGTGAGTGACGAAAAGATAATCTGCAGATCCTCTTCAGCCTTTGCCTGAAACCCCTTAAGTCCTAAAGAATACACTTATCTATGCTGGTTAGGCACCATCAATTTTCTAAAAATTTTAAGAGTATACTGCCTATAACCTAAAAATTTAGCCGTTTCAGCCTCCAGGATAGATAAAAACATTAATATACAAGAGAGCTTATAGCTAAAACAATGGAATATCCTAAAGAAACGCTTACTAAAAACAATGAAGTGAGGGTTCTTGAGGAAAAAGGCTCTTACGTGAAATATACCTACATAGATCCTGATACAGGAAAGCCGGTAAAAAAAGGAAAATATTCCCTTATCCTTAAAAGTGAGGGCTCGAGAAAGCGCCTCTTCATGATACCTCTAAAATCAGGAAGATCTATGGTCGTCAGGGAAGATGTCCCTAAAAAAACGAAGTTATTTGATAAGGAAAAAGGCAGGGCTGTTGATGTTTAGCTTCTTCTTAGCTTTTCCTTGGTATCTTATGTAATGTGCCAACTAACTACGTTTCGGTTGTGAAAAATAGTACATTTTAAAAAGTTGGCTTCATTCTCATCCAAGGGGGTGCATAACTTACAGGGAATCTGATGATAGAAGGGGAGCACTATTATGCCCTCAATATGAACTATGAAGGTCTTGGGCTGGATTCAAAATACCCTGTGGACATAGACCTTGCAGCTACAGGAAAGGTTGACGTATTTATCTTAAATGATATGGATAAGATAAGGTATTTCTTTGAATTCAGCCAGGATGTAGCTTCCTATAAAGAGCTTGGCACTTCCAAAACATCTATAAAGGCGCAGGCAGCACAAGATTCCTGCCTGCTGATAATCAACAGGAATACTGATGCTTTATATGTAGATTATCATCTGACTTACAATTGATGTATGGGCAGATGCAGAAGCCAATTTTTTGGCAAGCAGATCAGGAATTATGGGGCTGCTGCAACGCTTACCCCTTGAACCTTAGTTAAAGCTCAAATTGCAGGTTTGATCTATGATGAAAAAAGGATATCTTAAATTCCCTTGATAATCTCACGCCCGGCTTGGGGTATTGGGTCTGTCAGGAAACCAACAGAAGTATCATGATCGAAGGTTAGCTTTATTTTTGGCCTAAAAAACTATCTGATCCTAAGCCGCCAGCTTCAACTCCTTATTTTTAGTATCTTCTTCCTTCTTGCTCCATTCTCCCATCTTTCTATTCAGGTTGTTTGCTTTCAGCTCCAGCTTGATATCCCTCCTGTCAATCTCCCTTAGCTTCTCGATATACCTATTAACCTTATCTGACTTTTTTTCTAATGTTTTCATATCATCTTCAAATGCAGCCCCGCTCTTTTTTGTAATCGAGGTTACATTTCCACCAGCCCTAACCACCTCTTCCCTATTTTCAATATTCTGGATTATTTCTTCCATCTCATCCAATGTCTCCCTAAGCTTTTTGCTGATTCCTTCCTTTTTTTTCAGGTCTTTCTCCTCCTTATGCTCCCCTCTTAATTCCTTCTTTATTATCTCCATCCTTTTTGTGATGTCCTTTATCTTCTTGTGCTGCATCTTTATCTCACGCTTAGGAGCATTTCCCTTCTCCAGGTCTTTTAGCTCTTTCAGCGCTTCCCTCAGTTCTTCATCTATCTTTCTTATTTCCTCCCTTTCCATTATCTTCTCTTTGCTTAAGAGAGGGCCTTCTTTTGTCTCTATGCTTTCTTCTGTTTCTATAAGCTCCTTCTCTTCCCTGATAACCTGCCTGAACCTTTCTAATACCTGGTAATGCTTTATGCTTACCTGGTTGTACTTCATAAAAAGCACCTTCAGGCTTTCATTTGCAGATTCCCTGTTTGCCAGTTTGCCATCCTTTATCTTCTGCGTTATCTTCAGGATAAAAGAAAATATGTTAGCTAGCTGCCCGCCTACCTCTTTCTCTATCTTGCCAAGCTTTTCCACATATTCCTCCAATCTGTAGAGCCTGTTATCCACATTGATCTTTTCCTGGTCAAGCCCCTTCTCAATATCCCCTAGCTTCTCTAAACTTCCATCAATATGCTGGTCTATTTCCAGCTGTTTTTTCCCCCGTCTCCTCCTTTCCATAGCATCTTTAAGTTTCTTATATCCCTCTCCCCCGCCTTTCTTCCAATCTATCCCTTTCCCCCCATACCCCTCACTTACAGCTTGTTTCCTGTGGCGCATCATCCATATTACTATGAATACAAATAGGATTACCCCTCCCACTGCCACTATTGAGCCAGATCCAGGACTCCAGTCCCCTAAAACGCCCTTGATGTTTAAAAAAGCGTTCCCTACACCCAAGAAGTCAGCGCCTGCAAAAGGCGCAGCTAAGGCAGCTACAACAGGCAAGGCCATAATTTTTCCCCTCATCTCCTTACCTTCCTCATAAGTATTCCGCCATCTTTATCTATCTTGAACTCCATCAGCGTTCCCTGCTTAAAGTCAAAAGCCTCAGCAAAAGCCTTGGGGATAGTGACTATATACTGGTCGTTCTTCGTCTTCTGGATCCTCATCTTTGTTGCCATTTTAATAGTAATCCTAATAATATTTTAAATAATAATAATATCATTAGAAATAATGGTAATAGTATATAAAACTTTTTATTTCAAGCCCTGTAAGTAGCATATGTTCAGGATGCGTAATTTAAGCCCAAAAATAAGAATAAGATAAATAAGAAAAAATAAGTCTCTACCCGACATAGCTGAGCTTCTTCTTGTCGCTGATCTCCTGCGCTTTCTTGCTCGAGCTTAATATCCCTTTCAGCTTGTCCTCGAACTGGGCTGCCTGCTGCATCAATGGCTTAGGATCAACCTTTAATCCAAGGTATTTGTCCAGTGCCTCTATTATCTTTGCAGCAGCCTTGCTGTCAGGAAGATTTGATGCAGTGTCAGCAAAAAGGCAGCAGATGGGCCTGCCGTCTATCTTCAGCATCAGCGCCCCTGTAACCCCCATTATTATCCCTTCCTTCAGCGGCTTGAGCCCGATATTATCAAGGACTTTTTTTCTTCCCTCGATATTTGTGTAGTAAAAAGAGTTAGAGGCTGCCTTCAGCCCTGAAGACCCAACACCCTCCATGCTTATTATCTCCTTTGCATTGAGCTGCTTGGACAGGTCGACTAAGGTATCCGCAAGCTTCCATTCAGACCCTGCAGACGCTGTTATGGCATGGAGTATGACCAGGTTGTATTTCTTGTTGTAGAATATCCCCAAGGGCTCGACAACCTTGTTCTGGTGTATAGCTACCACAGGCGGAGCTTCCTCAAATACTATCTTCCCTATAAGCTCTGTCTTTAGATGGTCTATAAGAAACTCGCTTGCGATCGTCCCTACCAGCCCGAATCCCGGAAACCCCTCTATTATTATTGGGTTTTTTGGCTTTTTCCATAGTTTTATTTGCAT
>JAHWIN010000020.1 GCA_019322475.1 Candidatus Woesearchaeota archaeon | reverse complement strand
CTGGCGTTGGGCATAATCTTCTATGCTGCTTTGAGGAAGAACTGGAAAAGGTTTAATCTTATGGATTACAGGTTTAAGCTTACCTATCTTGCTTATATCTTTCTTTTTATCGCTGCCTTTGATGTTTTTCTTACTCTGATCATCACAAAGAGGCTTGAATTTCCTCATTTTGGGATATTGTCGCTTATAGCCTTGTTTGCTGTCCCTGGGATGGTAAGGAACTGACAACAAAGCCCTGAATAAATGTGGTGACTAACTTATTTGTGAGAAAAAAAGACGTCTGCGGATTGCGGGGTTGTTGCGGAATTCTCCTTTCAGTCGGGGTTAGTGCCTGGCTCGGCTCTACTGTTTTTAGTGATAGCCGACATCCCCCGACGGGTCCAACCCCCCTGTCGGCTTCATATAAGCATCAATAAGCCTCGCATAAATGGCGCTAACCCATCATTCCGCAACAACCCCTCGGATTGCAAAAAACTTATAAATCAGGCATACATCATACTTGATTAATATGGCACTTACCGTATACAACACGCTAAGCAGGAGGAAAGAGGTGCTGAAGCCTATCATAGATGGAAAGATAGGGATGTACAGCTGCGGGCCGACGGTGTATAACTTTGCCCATATAGGCAACTTCAGGAACTATGTGTTTGTGGACCTTCTTAAGAGGTATATGAAGTACAAGGGGCTTAAGGTAAAGCATGTCATGAACCTTACTGATATCGATGACAAGACGATAAGGGATTCTGCAAAGGAGGGGGTGAGCCTTAAGAAGCTTACAGAGAAGTATACAAAGGCCTTTTTTGAGGACCTTAAGGCTTTAAAGATAGAGAAGGCTGACATATACCCCAAGGCAACAGAGCATGTCAGGGAGATGATGGATTTTGTCGATGCTCTTGTCAAAAAAGGGTTTGCTTATGAGAAGCTTAATTCTGTGTATTTTGACATATCAAAATTCAAGGATTACGGGAAATTAAGCAGGGTTGACCTTTCGCAGATGAAGGCAGGGGCAAGAGTAGATTTAGATGAGTATGAAAAAGACCATCCGGGCGATTTTACCTTGCTTAAGAGGTCAAGGCTTGACGAGCTGAAAAGAGGGATATATTATGACACGAAATTCGGGAAGGCAAGGCCGGGATGGCATCTTGAATGCAGCGTCATGTCCATGAAATACCTGGGAAAGACCTTTGATGTACACACAGGAGGCATAGACCTTGTTTTTCCGCATCATGAGAACGAGATTGCGCAGTCAGAGGCATATACAGGGAAAAGATTCGTGAATTACTGGCTGCATAACGAGCATCTTATAGTCGAGGGGAAGAAGATGAGCAAATCCCTGGGGAACTTCTTCACATTAAGGGACCTTCTTGACAAAGGGCATGATGCAGCAGCCATAAGGTACCTTCTTCTAAGCGTGCATTACAGGCAGAAGCTTAACTTTACGTTCAAGGGGCTGGAGGCTGCAAAGAAGGCTGTAGAAAGGATGGATAACTTTGTCTTTTCCCTTGAAGGGATGAACTGCAAGGAGGATGTGGGGAACATAGACGAGCTGATCAAGGAGGCCAGGGCTGCCTTTGAGATCAAGATGGACGATGACCTTAACATATCCGAGGCGCTTGCCGTAATCTTTGATTTCATGAAGGATGTGAACAAATTAAGGCTGAGCAGGAAAGACAGCTCAAAGGTCATGTCGTTCATGAAGGATGTGAATAAGGTAATGGGGGTCATGGAGTTCAGGAAGAAAGAGAAGATACCTGAAGAGATAATGAAGCTTGCCGGGAAAAGGGAAGAGGCAAGGAGAAATAAAGACTGGAAAAAGGCAGACATGATAAGGGACAGCATAAAAGAGAAAGGGTTTTCTATATCTGACGGGGAAGGGGGGCCTTTTTTGAAGAAAACGCAGGGATAATACTATAAAGAGTCAGGCAGAAACCAAGTAAGGTGGATTCATATGATGCTATATTTTTTACTTCAATTGACCAAAGAGAATTGAGATGGATTCAGACAAAGCATTAGTTGTATTCCAAAGCAAAAAAATACGCAGAACCTGGTTTAATGATGAATGGTGGTTTGCAGCTGTTGATATAGTCGGAGCCTTAACTGATTCTAAAGACCCTTCTGGCTATTTAAAGGACATGAGGAGGAGGGATGAAGGCTTTAAAGAAGGGTGGGGGCAAATTGCCACCCCCCTTGAAATAGCTACACAAGGAGGAAAACAAAGAATTAACTGTGTATCTACAAAGGGAGCTTTTAGGCTAATCCAGTCTGTCCCATCCAGGAAAGCAGAGCCATTCAAGATATGGTTAGCTCAAGTAGGTTATGACAGGGTACAGGAGATAGAAAATCCTGAACTTGCACAGGAAAGGATGAAGGAAATCTACTCAGCAAAAGGTTATCCCAAGGATTGGATCGATAAAAGATTGAGGGGCATCGCCATAAGGCAGAATCTGACAGATGAATGGAGGGAAAGAGGCATTGAAGAAAAGAGGGATTTTGCCATCCTTACAGCAGAGATTTCCAAAGCCACGTTTGGAATGAATCCAGGCGAGTATAAAGATTTCAAGAATCTGCCAAAAAAGTCAAAAGCCAATTTGAGAGACCATATGAATGATTTAGAGCTAATCTTTACTATGCTTGGAGAGCGTATGACAACTGAGCTTTCACAAGAAGAAAGACCGGAAAATTTTGATAAAAGCAGGGATATTGCCAAGAGAGGCGGAAGGGTAGCAGGAAACGCCCGTATTGATGCTGAAAAGGAATTGGGCCGTCCTGTAAGTACAAAACAAAACTATCTTTCTATTGATGATAGAAAGAAAAAACTCCAGCACAAGAACAAGGAATAAAGACTGGAAAAAAGCAGACATGATAAGGGACAGCATAAAAGAGAAAGGGTTTTCTATATCTGACGGGGAAGGGGGGCCTGTCTTAAGGAAAGGTTAATGATGGGCTAATCGCCTTTTTTAACGGAATATTTTTTGCTTGACTCTATTATCCTTATGTAATCCTGCAGATTCTCATTCAGTATCGCCTTAGACAGGGGCCGTATGGCCTTATAATAATATTTTAATTCTGTATTGGTTATGGGTGCATGGTTGAATATGCTGCCCATTATCCTTATCTTTGCAGGGGAAAAGAGAGCTGATAATGCCTTATTAGTATTAAGTTTCCCCCTGAGCTTAAGCTGCCTTGTCAATCTTTTCTCGGAATCCAGATCTGATGCCCTAGTAAATTCCCTGAAGGAGGAATGGAAATAGGCGTATTCATCTTTTGCAATCTTTGCCTTTAGGCCATGCCTGCCCATTATAGCCTGCAGGTGCTTCTTACTGATATTTTCTTCTAAGAATATCCTATCGCTAATCAAGATTGCCTTATTTAACTTTTTGATCCTTTTTTTGGCTATCCCTGCAGGCCTACCCTTAGATAAACCTAAGATTATTTTTTTGTAATCAAACCTGTACCTTAATAAGAGCGGCAGGGCCAAATCCAACCTTGGATTATCCTCTTCCAAGATCCCTATGATCTTATCTTCGTTTGAGCCATAAGAAGGGAAATCTAGCCTAAAGCCTTCCTTTTCCAGATCCTTCATCAATCTTGAACTTATCATCTTCTCTTTTGCAGCTGCTTTTCCAGATGCTTAAACTTAATGTCATAGCTGTTTATCAAAGATACCTCAGCCAGACCATAATACCTTTTCTTTAGCTTAGCCAGATCAATCTTAGCCTTAGACATTATCTTCATTATATCCTCTATGTCCCTTTGCTCTGACCTTGCTATCTTGGTTATGATGATATCAAACCAGTTTAATATATACAATTTTACTTTTCCTACCTTATCTATCTTTTCAGATAAATCTTTCCAGTCATCAGGAAGGGTTATGCCCATAATGAACTCATCATAAAAAATATCTAATCTCGTGCCTTCCAAGTACCATATGTTGCATAATTTTGAACTGCTTTTTTCTTCGAGACCTGCCAATTTGAATAAGCTTTTTACTGTTTCATAATCAGAGGTTGTCAAAAAGTCTATATCTTTTGTAGCTTCCTTGATGTTTCCAAGCACCATCGCTGTTCCACCCATCGCAAAAAGCTCAATCTCCTTATCCAGATCGGCTAAAAGCTGAATGAAGTCCCATAAGGGGCCTATTTTCGTGTTGGTGGGATTCTTATATTTATTTTCATACATTTTTATACACTTTTTCATATTAATTAATATGAATTAGTATATAAATCTTTTGGTTTTGAGGTGGATTAAGAAAAAATATATCAGTTGATGACAGAGGAAGAATAAGCTTTGAAAGGGCATTGGCCAAAAATATTGAGGAGGTAATTTTTATTAAGGCTAGGGCAATTTTTGCAAAGGGGGTCTTTGTAGTATTAGATCTTTCTACAGCTCCAGCTCAACCAGTGAATCTTCCTTAGAATCCTTTTGCAGCACCTTATATGATATGTTCTCTGCTTTTGTGGCTGCAGCCAGATCTTCTTTTACCAGCTGGAAATCATCTTCAGATATCTTTCCCATGATCGAGAGTGATTTTAATGGCGTCTTTAAGCTCAGGCTCTTCTCTGACTTTGCCTGCCTTGCCTTCTGCAAAGCGTAGACTGCAAGGTCTCCTGCAGCCTCTGCCTTTTCGTCTGTTTTTGAAGGAGAGGGCCATCTTGAGATGTGGATGCTCTTTACCTTTTCCTGCTTCCGGAAGTAGAGCTGGTAGATCTCCTCTGTTATGTGGGGCATTATCGGGGCCATCATCTTAAGGATGGCAAGAAGGGTCGTGTAAAGGCCGTACTGGGCGCTTAACCTTGGCTCTTTTCCCCTTCGGTCAGGGTTATAGAGCCTGTCTTTTATTATCTCAAGATAATTGTCGCAGATGTCGTGCCAGAAAAAATTCTCTACATCTGATTTTGTCCTGTTGTATTCATACTTCCTGAATGAGGCTGTAGATGAGCTTATTATCCTGCTTAGCTTAGAGAGTATCCAGCGGTCCATAATCTCTAAGTTTTTTGGCTTTTCACCTGAGTAATCCTCAAGATGCATTATAGCAAATTTAGATGCGTTCCACAGCTTTGTTATGAACTTCTGTGCTGTCACAAGGTCCTTTTCCATGTAAGGAAGATCGTCACCTAATTTAGAGCCTGCTGCCCAGAACCTGAGGCAGTCTGCAGAGTATCTTTTTATGGTCTCCTGGGGCTCTACAACGTTGCCTTTTGACTTTGACATCTTCTTTCCTTTCGGGTCTAGGGCATGGCCTGATATAGCTACATCTTTCCATGGATTGATATCATAATGGAGCTGTGACTTTACTACAGTATTGAAGAGCCAGAACGTTATTATGTCGTGGGCCTGGGGCCTTAATGACATGGGATAAAGCTTTTTTTGAACGGCTTTAGGCATCTTTTCTATGGCAAGCATAGGGGTCAATGAGGAGGTTGCCCATGTATCCAATACGTCTTTTTCAGGGATAAATTCCTGTGAGGAGCACTTAGGGCACTTTTTTATCTTAGGCTTGTCTTTTATAGGGTCTACAGGGAGATCTTTTTCATCTGCAAGGATAACCTCGTCACAGTTTTTGCAGTACCATACAGGGAAGGGGACTCCAAATGAGCGCTGCCTTGAGATAAGCCAGTCCCACTGAAGGCCTTTTACCCAGTGGTCATACCTTGACCTCATATGCTTGGGGTACCAGTTAAGCTTTGAACCCCACTTAAGCATGTCTTTCTTTAAGTCTAAGTATCTTATGAACCACTGCTTTGAGTGGATGAACTCTATCTCTGTCCCGCACCTTTCATGAACATTTACTGCGTGCTTTATGGGCTCCTGGCCTATGCAGAGCCTTGCGTCCTTGAGGTCCTCTAATATCATCTTTCTTGCTGTCTTTACTGACATGCCTTCATATTTTCCTGCAAGAGAGGTCATCTTTCCTGCTTTTGTTATAGCCTCTTTTATAGGCAGGCTGTGGGCCTTCTGCCATTCCATGTCTGTCTGGTCTCCGAAGGTGCAGCACATCACTATGCCTGTGCCTTTTTCAGGGTCTGCCTTCCCGTCAGGCAGTATAGGAACCTCAAAATCGAACAAGGGAACTTTTGCTTTCTTTCCCCTGTATTTTTGGTATCTCTTGTCATCAGGATGATAGAATACAGCTACACAGGCAGGAAGGAGCTCAGGCCTTGTGGTAGCTATCATAAGGTCTTCAGAGCCTACCCTGAAGATTA
Organism: Candidatus Woesearchaeota archaeon; assembly: GCA_019322475.1. GTDB lineage: Archaea > Nanobdellota > Nanobdellia > Woesearchaeales > JACPBV01 > JAHWHQ01. Next base: position 12,017 of record JAHWIN010000020.1, on the reverse strand, counting down.
TGTCGTTGAAGAAAGAGTCAAGGATCTTATCCTGGCATTCAACCTGGGATATGCCTGTCTGGCATTCCGGGCACCACATGGCAGGGGCCTCTTTCCTGTATTCCCTTCCTTTTTTGAACAGATCTATAAAGCTTCTCTGGCTTATCTTCTGTGATGTTTCGTCTATGGTATCATAGAATATGCTGAAGTCGCAGCTTAGGCCGAGCCTTTTCATGTCGTTCGTGTACTGGGGAATAAGCTCTTTTTTTACTGTCTCGAGGCATAGCTTTACAAATTTTCCCCTCTCCATCTCCCTGGAACTTACTTTTTTCATCTTCTCTATGAGCCTTTCTGTCGCTACGCCGTTATTGTCTGTGCCAAAGGGATAAAAGACATTCTTTCCGAGCATCCTGTGGAACCTTACAAGGAAATCCTGCTGAGAATATGAGAAAGCATGGCCGAGGTGCATCTTCCCTGAAACTGTAGGCGGAGGGGTATCTACTGAATATACCTCTTTATCAGATTCCTGGCTGAACTTATAGACCTGCTCTTTTTCCCAAAGCTTCTGCCATTTGGGCTCTGATTCCTGAGGGTCATATTTTTTAGGAAGCTCCATAACCTGTAGAGTAAGGTGAGATTATATAAATATTTTGGAAAGATTGGCTTCATCCATAAAATCCTTCGGGGTTGCCATCGGCTCGCTCTGAGCTGTTATTATCCAAAGGGCGGCCCCTCCCTTAGGTAAAGTATTTAGCCAAAGGCTAAATACTTCAATCCTCCCCATAGGGAGCAGGACTGATTGAAGTGTCCCACCCCAACTTAAGGAGAAGGTGCACAACCAACTACCTGTCAATCCTCCGCTGTAATTGTTTTAATGGATGTATTGCTCACAAATTGATGGCAACCTTCATTTTATGGATGAAGCCGGAAAGATTTTCAATAATTTAATAAAAAGGGCCATCTTACTTATGCTCATGATACCTTTCACCAAAAAGTATGCTCCTAAATCCTTAAAGGAGATAAAGGGCCAGGACAAGGCTGTGAAGGAGCTAAAGGTGTTTGTAGCTGATTTCAGAAAGGCAAAGAAAAAGGCAGTGTGGATATACGGGCCTTCCGGCAGCGGTAAGACATCTATAGTACATGCATTAGCGAATGAGCTTGAGCTTGAGATAATCGAGGTAAATGCGTCTGACAGCAGGAACAGGGAGCAGATAGAGCAGAAGCTGGGCGGGGCTGCTTTCCAGCAGTCTTTGTTCTCCAAAGGGAAGATAATACTTGTCGATGAGATAGACGGTTTAGCGGGAAGGGAGGACAGGGGAGGGATGCAGGCCCTGATAAAGATAATAGAAAGCACAAGATTTCCAATGATACTTACGGCCACAAACCCCTGGGACTTCAAGTTCAACAAGTTAAGGAACAGGTGCGAGCTTATAGAGCTGGAAGCTTTGGGTTATATGGACATATGCGAGGTATTGAAAAGGGTATGCTCCAAAGAGGGGATAAGATATGACATCGACGGGCTGAAGTCATTGGGCAGAAGGGCAGGAGGGGACTGCAGGGCTGCCATAAACGACCTTCAGACGCTGACAGAAGCGACGAAGGAGCTTACAAAGAAAAGCTTAGATGAGCTGGAGCAGAGAAGCCAGGAAGAGAGTATGCCGTCTGCCCTGCTAAAGATATTCAAGACAACAGACCCAAATATAGCTGTGAGGGCTTTTGATAATGTGAAAGAGGACCTGGACCAGCAGATGCTGTGGATAGACCAGAACCTCCCTTTTGAATATGAAAAAGGAGAGGACCTGGCAAGGGCTTATGACAAGCTGAGCAAGGCAGATGTTTTCAAGAGAAGGATAAGGAGGTGGCAGCACTGGAGGTTTTTAGTATATATCAATTCGCTTATCACGGGAGGGGTAGCTGTTTCCAAGGATGAGAAGTACCATAAGTTCGTGCAGTACAAGCCCACAGGGAGATTACTGAAGATGTGGTGGGCAAAGCAGAAAAACATGAAGAAGAAGGCTATAGCTGCCAAGATAGCTGAAAAGACGCACAGCTCTGCAAAGGATGTTATAAAGGATATAGAGTATTTCAGGATAATATTCAAGAAAGACAAGAAGATGGGAGATAAGATAGCTGAGTATGCTGACCTGAACAAGGAAGAGGTGATGTGGCTTAGGAAGTGAGGTTTAGTAATAATACTTCCAGCTCAGCCTAGTGTCTTCTGAAGGGGTGCCGTCCCACAGGCCTCCGAGCATGGCTATGTTCTTCTCTTTTGTAAGTATGCATAATGTTTTTCCTGACCTAAGGTTATTGTATGCGTTTGAGTCTGTTATCCTTTCCATGCAGTCTGGCCTTGATGCATCAAGTATGTTCCTGTCTATGACCCATATCTCTGAGATGGGGCTTTCTGCCCTGTAATATATATGACCCATGACCTGGGAGTAAAGCTTTATCTTGACGTCCTGGTCAGTCACCCCGTCTTCAAATATCTGCTCTTCGCTGAAATCGCAGGATTTCCAGCCTATATTGGGCATCTTTGCTATCCCTTCTGAGATTGAGAATTCCTCCACTACTTTCTCTTCAGGGGGTGCTGGGAGGCATTGACCATCCTTGCAGCCATGCTCGCATAAATTCGCTTTTGCAAAGACGCAGTTTGAGAACTGGTAGGCTTTTCTATGCTCGTCCATGCATTTCCAGCCTATGGTGCATGTTTCCTCTTCTGCAGCTGTTTCTATCGGCTCTGCAGCAGGCTCTTCTTTTTCCTGAGGCTCAAGCTCCTGTTGTTCTGGCTCTTCAGGTACAGGCTCCTCTACAAAAGGAAGGCATTCGCCGTTTTCACAGCCTGCCTTGCAGTCAGTTACCTGCTCAAAGGTGCAGTCCGGCAACCGGTAGGCTTTTGTATTTGAATCCCGGCAGATCCACATCTCTGTGCAGAGCTTCTGCTCCTGGACTTCAGGCTGAGGCAATGGCTCTTCTTCTGCAGGGGGCTTAAGGCATCCTGCAACAAGAAACAATGATATGATGACAGCTAAGATTATCTTTTTTCCCATAAAAACACCTCTTTTAGTGGTTTATAACATATAGGGGAAGGTTGTATTTAAATGTTGCTGGTTGACGTGGCAAACTATAAAGGTTGGTCGTGAGCATTACAGCAGTTTGGATGATATATGATAGGCAGAGTTAAGGCAATATTTATATATATCCCTAAGTTTTATCCTTTTCATGGCGCTTACAATCGAGGACATTTCAGTCTTCTGCAAGAAAAAAGGATTTGTCTACCCAAACAGCGAGATATACGGCAGCTTTTCAGGGTTTTTTGACTACGGGCCTTTAGGAGTAGAGCTTAAGAACAACATCAAGAATGAGTTCTGGAGGAGGCTTGTGCAGCAGAGAAGCGATGTTGTCGGGATAGATGGGGCAATAATAACACATCCAAAGGTATGGAAGGCTTCAGGGCATGTTGATTCCTTTACAGACTATATATACAAGTGCGATAAATGCAGGACTGTAGTGAAGGGTGATGATGACAAGGGAAGGAAGTGCCCTAAGTGCAATGAGGAGATGAAGAACGAGGGAAAATTCAACCTTATGTTCGAGACCAATGTCGGGCCTGTCAAAGGGAACGTATCTTACCTTAGGCCTGAGACTGCACAGTCCATATTCGTAAACTACAAGCAGGTTATGGACAGCTCAAGGAACAAGCTTCCTTTCGGCATTGCACAGATAGGCAAGGCTTTCAGGAACGAGATATCTCCAAGGGATTTTTTGTTCAGGAGCAGGGAGTTCGAGCAGTTTGAGATAGAGTTTTTCGTAAACCCTGACAAGGCCAATGAGTGCCCCCTTGTAGGCGAGGTTGAGGACATGAAGGTCAACCTTATAGATGCAGAAAGCCAGAAGAAAGGAGATGAGCATAAGGGCACAAGCATAAAAAAGATGATAGAAAAAAAGGTGTGCTCTTCGTGGCATGGATACTGGCTTGCACAGTACTACAGGCTATTTTTAGACCTGGGGATAAAGAAGGAGAACCTGAGGCTTAGGGAGCACATGAAGGATGAGCTTGCGCATTACGCCTCTGCCTGCTTTGACATAGAATATAAATTTCCGTTCGGGTGGAAGGAGATACACGGCAATGCTGACCGTGGACAGTTTGACCTTAACCAGCACATGAAGTTCTCAAAGACGTCAATGGAGTATTTTGACGAGGAAAGCAAAAAGAAATTAGTTCCTTATGTCGCTGCTGAGCCTTCGCAGGGAATAGACCGGGCTTTTCTGGCATTCTTAATTGATGCTTATGATGATGACAAGAAGAGGGGCAATATAGTGCTGAAGCTGGACCACAGGCTGGCTCCTGTCAAGGCAGGCGTCTTTCCTCTTGTAAATAAGCTTAATGACAAGGCTAAGGATGTCTTTGAGGGACTGAAGAAAGGCATCAACTGCATGTATGACAGGTCAGGAAGCGTAGGAAGGAGGTATGCGAGGGCTGATGAGATGGGGATACCTTTCTGCGTAACTATAGACTTTGACAGCATCAAGGACAAATGTGTTACTATAAGGTCGAGGGACACGACAAAGCAGGCAAGGATAAAGATAAAGGAGCTTAAGGATATTCTTAGCAGGCTTTTAAGCTATGAGATAAGGTTTGAGGAGCTTTTGAAAAAAGGGCAAAAAGATTTATAAAATAAGATAAATCCCTTAAATTAAAATGGCAATAAAAGACTTACAGGCAAGGCAAGGGCAGGTAGACTTAATAGCAGAAATTATCGAAAAAGGCGATATAAGGGAGTTTGAGAAGTTCGGCAAGAAAGGAAGGGTCTGCAATGCAAAGATAAAGGACGATACAGGAGAGATGACATTGACATTATGGAACGAGCAGATCGACCAGGTCCAGACAGGAAACAAGGTCCACATAACCAACGGCTGGGTAGGCGAATGGCAGGGCGAGAAACAGCTTTCAACAGGCAAGTTCGGGAAGCTTGAGGTCGTTGAAGGAGGAAGTGAAGGAGAGAAAACCCCTGATAAAGGGATGGAAAGCAGTGAAGAAGAGAAAAATCCTGCAGATGAAAAACTAAAGGAAGAGCTGGAAGAGAATATTGTAATGGACGAAGAGGAGATAAAGTAGTAATCTTTATATATAGCGATTTAATTCTTTATTTTAAGGTTGAGTACTATGGGGATCTTGGGAGATTTCCTAAGACCATAATCGTAGCTCAGCCTGGGAGAGCACTAGCTTGCTTTCATGCAAGGTGAAACTGAAGGACCAGACTGACTGGGTAGATCTGATGAGGCAAATGCCGATGATTATCAGAGATCTAGGTGAATAGCGCAACAGTCAGGTGTGCTATCCTCAATCCCGGTGGGGCGTAACAGAAAGTGCGTTCCGGGAAGATTCAAATTCCGGCGACCCCATTTTTTAACTTATCGAGGTGCTTTCTATTCCTAAAATTTATCAGGGTTAACCATAACCTAAGATTTTTTCTTCCATTTAGCTTAATGTTGTAAGTGACTGTATCATTATAGATTTCTTAAGGCTATCCTGCCATCAGGCTTGCAGCCATTATCCTGTTTGCTATCAGGTTGAAGATGATCATTATGGATGCTGCAACTACACAGTACAGTATAGTGGAGCGGACCATGTTCTTTCCAAGGAGGGACCTTTCATTCATCTTGTCTGTGCCGTTCTCTATGCCGTTGGACAGGACTGTCAGTATGTAGGTTATCTGGACTACATATATGCCTACGACTATCTGGAAAAAATATGTCGGGACGCCCTGGCCGAAGAAGCCTGTTGCAAGGGCTGTACCTGCTTCTCCTTCAGCTCCTGTGCTTAACTGCTCCATCTGCAGCGTCAGCTTTCCAAGTATTGTCGTTACCATAGAGGTTATGCCTATAACTATGCCTGCTATAACAGGGGTAAGGAACTTTATCTGGGAGTTCATGGACGAGATGACCTCTGCCATAAGGTCCTTGAGGCGCTCATTGACCTTGTGGATCTCCCGGATATATCTTGATATGTTCATGAGGGCCATGGCCGCTATCCTTGGGCCTTTCTTTACAGACTCTATAAGGACTTTCATAGAGCTTTCTATAAGGTTGGAGGGGAAGCTTACCAGGGCTCCATGCCTTGGATCAAATATGGCCTCTGAAACACCCATGCCAAGCTTCCTTATGTTAAGAGAGACTATCTGGAAAAAGGATCCTGAGACTGTCCCCTGCATAGAATTGCTAACTTTTCCGAACGCTGTCTCTGCAGGAAGGCCGTCCCCAAGCCTGTTGCCCAGCTGGAAGAGGCCTGATGCAAACTCCTGCTCTATCTCCTCTGTCTTTTTCCTTATCTTTATGACATTCTTGGAGCGAAGCTTGTAATAGTAGCCTATAGAAAACCCGAAGGCTAATGTTATGAAAAGGCTTAGAAGGGAAGCTCCAAGGCCAAAGGGACCTGTAGATTTTCCTGTCTCGCTTGTCCTGTAATCAAGAAGGCAGAATGCCTTCTGGCATGTAGATGTTTCTTCAACACCTCCCCATCCAAGGCCGATCTCGTTAGAGATAAAGGGGCGCATCACTATAGGGCTTATCCCCACCATAAACAGGAGGATGGCTACAACTATGCTCAGGTATAACGGCGATAAGGTTATCTCCCTGTTCCATACCTTTATAATTGTTCCCTGGTATTTCTTATACTCTGGAAGCTCGCTTATGTCTGTATTCCCGTAGCCTGTCGGGCGCTTAGACAGGATGGTCTTTCCCATGTAGAATACAAGGACAGGCAGGCCTATATTATAGATCAATGATATGTAGTACCACTTAAAGTCTGTAAGGAAGCTTACCACCAAAGGAAGGATAACCAAGCCAAGGATAGGAAGGATTATTCCGAGCATGTGGAGCATGGTTATAGGGCTCTTGAGGTTCTGGGCATAGTGCAGCATCTTCTCGTATGTTTCTGTCAGTATGACATCCAGTGACTTATCAAGGGTGGATACCCTTACCTTTTCCTCGCCTTCGTAAAGAGATGCCTCTATAAGATGGAAGGACTCTATGAACTCCTGGTTCCACTTTCTCCAGGTCTTGAGGTATGATTCGAGGGAATCCCTTATAGTGGAGTATTTTTCTGTCTCTACATCCCATATTATCTTCTTAAGGTCCAGGCTTAACGGAGGGGAGATGTGGTCTGATGCAAACCTGAGGGCAAGCTCAAGGTTGGAGGTGTGCCTCATATAGGTGACTACATAGAATACGCAAAGGACCATCTGGTTAGAGACCTTAAGGCGCCAATTGTTTGCAAGGAACACAGGAAGCCTGGAAAGGGGCTTTATCAGTGATACGCCAAGGATTATGAAGAAGAGAACAAAGAAAAAGGACCTGAAGAATATCAAGGACACAAAAGACATGATAACCATGAATAATATTGGGGCGATCATAGCGAATGATGTTGCCCCTACAGGGGTTATATCAAGATGGCATATCCCTATCGACTCCTGCAGCTCCTCCCCTTTCTTTTTTTCCGGGCTGATCTTGACCAGGCTTTCAAAAAGGTTGCATAATCTCTCATATAACGTAATGTGGCCTGGCAGGTATTCTTTCCTGAAATCCAAATACTCTTTTGAGATAACCTTTCCCTGAGACAGCCCCGCATCTACAGTTGGGCCTAGCTCCTTCTCAAGCTTCTGCTTATACTTTTCTACCAGCCCCTTAATATCCTTCTTATCAGGCATCTTGAATCAGCTTATCTTTCTCTTTTTTATGCTCCTCTTAAGCCACTCGTTCCATTCGAAGAATATCCTTTTCGAGTCAAGCGCCCCTACCTCTTCCCTGACCCTGGCTGATATCCTATGAAATTCTTCATTGCACTGTATAACAAAGGGAGCTTCCAGCAGAGACATGTCTTTCTGGGATCCTGCAAGGCCTGCTATGGCCTCTTTTATCCTCGTCCTCAACATTATATTGTCCCATACTGCATCCCAGTTTCCTGCCCATTCCCTGACAGAGCCTGCTATGGACTTAAGGATCTCTGATTCCCCGTTTATCAGGTCATCTGAAGGCTGCAGCTTATCAAGCTTGCTGTCATATTCCATAAGGTTGGAGAAGCCGTTTTCAAGCAGGGGATCCTGCTCCCAGTGCTTCCTTACCTCTGTAATCTGGGTAACCCTTCTCCATTTGTGCATACCATCTGCCGAGCGTATCGGGTTTGCCACTACAACTATGTCTGTGGCCTTAAAGCTTGTCCTTGGAACACCCAAGTCATTTACGACACGATCAAAAACACCATAAGGGGAGTCTCCATGTATGGTGCCTGCAACAACATTGGCCAATGCGCCTACACGCATGGCTTCATAGAGGGACCTTGCCTCTGAGCTTCTAACTTCTCCCACTATAAGGCAGGAATCACCCATCCTTAATGTTGTCCTTATGCCCTCTTCTGCCGAGACCTCTGCTGTAGCTTTTGTCATGGCTGCCGCCACCTTCATCTGCTGGATGTTGTAGCCCAGCTTCCTCAATGACTCTCCGGGCAGCTCTAACGTGTCCTCTATGGTTATTATGCGGTAGCTTCTCATTATCTCTGTCAGCATAGCTCCCAGAAGGGAGGTCTTTCCAGCAGACCTTGTCCCTGCGACAAGCATTGTCCTTGAGCCGTCAACAAGGAAGCTTAAAAGCCCAGCTCCTAAGGGGTCTATCATCTTATTATGTATGAACAGGGGAAGGGTCCACGGCTTATCCCTATGCCTCCTAAAGGCGTATGCAAGGCCTGTAGGGTCTAAAGGGGATGTTATCGCTGCCACCCTTGAGCGCGCTCCCGGGATTATAAGCTCTGTGTCAAGTATCGGGTTGGCCTCATCAAGGGGCCTTCCTGAGATCATCCTAAGCTTAGAGGCCCATGAATCTGCCTCTGCCTTTGTCGGCATTATGTTTGTCCTGCAATCGCCGAACTCCTCATGCACTATGAAGATAGGGACCTCTCCCATAGGGGAGTTTATCGTTATGTCCTGTATCTTAGGGTCTTTAAGAAGAAGCTCTATCAATCCGAAGCCTACAGTATACCTTACAAGTATGCCTGTCAACTCATCAACATCCCTGCTGCTCAGCCTGATCTTCTTGAACTCTGAAAGCTCCTCTATCAGGTCATGGCCTATATTATAGAAGACAGACCTCATCCTTTCAGGGTCTACGAATTCTGAGCGTTTTGGCTTGTGCTCTGTCATTATCTTCCTTGCAGAATCCAGGATCTCGTACTGGTCCTCATTAAGCCTAAACTCAGCAGGGTTTATGTGGTAAAGGTGCTGTATCGTGTCTGTAACATCAAATATCGTTACCTCTGTGCTTCCCACCATATATGAATCCAGCTCTTCCCCATCCTCAGGAAATTTTGACATCAGCTTCGTAAAAAGAAAGTCAGGCTTTATTACCGGCTTGAAGATGGTACTGTAAAGGGCACGAGAGCCTATCTTATAGCCTGCCAGATAGGGCTTAGCAAGAGAGATAAGCTGTGTCTTTTCCAAAAGGCTTATTATGCTGTTTATCAAAGATATGTATTTAAGCTCGCAGCTCCTGCATCTTTGGTCAGCAGCTTTCTGAAGCTTTATGTTCTCGTCCCTTGACATCCTTTTCAGCTCTACATAAGCGCCTATAGGGTCTGACCTCAGCATATTCGACACTACATTGCTCATCTCAGAATACCACCCATCGACGCATTTTGTGCATGACCTGTCATAGACGAATGATGCGTAGCTAAGCCTGTCTTTCTGCTTCAGCAGCTTCTTGTAGAGGTCGCCTATCTCCTTTATGATGGATGTCTGGGAATAGTCATACTCTATGTTCCTCCTTTGAAAATAAACTATCTTTGTTACGACGCCCACCTCATTAAGGATGTCTATGGTCTTAGACATGGTTATCGGGTCTGCTTCAAGAGAAGGGACCCTTGAGTAGGATTCACAGTTTATCTGAAGAATTATCTCTTCCCCTTCCCTGATTATATCATAGGAAAACGGCTTTCTTTTGAATAGAGGCATGTTATCTGCCCTCCTTCCTTAGCTTTTCTAATGCTATCTCTATAAGATGGGATTTATTCCTAAATGAGGTCTCGTCCTTTATCTTTTCATCTATCCAGGATATGAGGTCTTCGTCTATCGTTGCTGAGATGGGCTTTTTCGGCATTTTCTCTTATCAGAATATATTATAATATCTACTTTATAATACTTTCTATTATTTTATATATTTTATAATATAAATTTTATCATTGCTGATTTAGTTTAAGATCTATTTTCTTAATCATAAAGCTTAAAAAGGAGGGTGGATTTTCCTTTTAAGGGTGATATTATGGAAGGAACTGATCATTTTGAACATAAAGCAGAGAATAATCCTGAACACAAAGAAGAAGGGTTCAAGAAGGATGCCGGGGCGCATCATAGCGAGCATAAGCCTGTGCATCATACAGAACATAAGGCAGAACATAGTTCTGGAGCGCATCATACTGAGCATAAGGCAGAGCATCATCCCGAGCATAAAGAGGTGCCTGTCCATCATGCACACAAACAGCATATAAAGGTGAAGAGGTCAAACTTATGGATGGTATTGAGCGGGATACTTGCTGCCCTTCTGATCATTTCTATATTTACGAGCGGGTTTGGAAGAGCAAGCTCAAATGATGCTGCAGAGGATAATAAGGATGTGATGAATCCTCAGGAAGCGGCAGACAAAGCTATAGCATATATAAATGCAAACCTTTTGCAGGGAGGGACTGCTGCTACAGCAGGCGCAGTAGAGGAATCAGGCAACCTGTACAACATAAAGCTGGACATAGGCGGAAGAGAGTATGATTCATATGTTACAAAAGACGGAAGCCTGCTTTTCCCAAGCGCTGTTGACCTGAACCAGAAGATCGAGATACCTGTACAGCAGAATCCTGAAGAGGAATCAAAGAGCGCTGAAGAGCTTTGTGATGGGATGGAAAAGGCAGAGAAGCCAAAACTAGAGGTATTCTATGTGTCGAGGTGCCCATTCGGTGTCCAGGCCATAAACTCATTATATTATGTTGCAAAGAATCTAGGGGACAGCGCTGAGGTAATACCAAGGCTGCTGGTAAACATTGCAGCTGACGGCAAATCAACGACATCCATGCACGGGGCAGAAGAGCATAAAGAAGACCTTAGGCATATCTGCTTAAGGGAAGAGCAGCCTGACGCTTACTGGGGGTATATAAACTGCTATGCTGAAACAGGCAAGACAGTGGAATGCGAGGAGACTGCAGATGTTGATTCTGACAAATTAGCTGACTGCTATGAAAACAGTGCAGAAGGTTATGCGCTGAAGGATGCTGAAGACTGGAAGAACATACACCAGCCAAAACAGATAGCATTGAAAGGAGGGGCAGGGTCTCCAAGCTTCAGCCTTAACGGAGAGGCCATAAGCGAGTATGATTTCAGCAGTAACGGCAGGTCTCCTGAAAACATAAAGACAATAATATGCTGCAGCATGAAGGAAAAAGCAGAGGAATGCGACAATACGCTGCAGACAGCACAGCCTCCAAGGGGATTCGGCGAGATAGAAGCAGGGTCTGATGAAGGCAGTGAAGAGCTTAACTGCTAATCCATACTGTTAAAATCCAGGCGGCTTAGCTATGGCCTGGATTTCCTTTATTTTTTTGAAAAGGTTTAAATATAAGATTCATTTATAGTGATCAAGATGGCAACTCCAATATGCTGTGAAGGATGCTTGAAATGGGACCAGTTCGGAAAGGACTGCTGGGTCTACTGGGAGAAGAAGAAGGAATGCACGCAGAAGATGGAGAGTGCAGACCAGATGATGGTTCCTCAGTAGGCTTGAAGGGCTGATTAGAAAAATTCTTAGTTTTGTTTGCAGGTTTTCTCAAATAGTGATATTCTAGAAATAGTAAAACAGATGATGATGAATGGGCGTGAGAGGGTTTTCACGTCAGAACCTTCGGTTCCGACACCTCCGAAGTTTGGTTATGCAAGAACAAGAAATGAGGAAGAAAGGCATCATCTTCACAGCTTTGCTGTTCGATGGCGCGAACCAATATATGCTACATG
>JAHWIN010000019.1 GCA_019322475.1 Candidatus Woesearchaeota archaeon | reverse complement strand
GATCTATGGGAAGGCATGCGGAAATAAGAGCATCAGGAATTTTATAATGAAGGCAAAGCCTGAACTGGTGATCTGCGGGCATCTGCATGAGAATGCAGGGAAAGAAGATAAGCTGGGGAAGAGCAGGCTCATAAATCCAGGGCCTTTTGGCAAGATAATAGAGATATGATCTTAATCTCTTGAGAGAAGGACGACCCTTGATTCCTTTTTTTCATCCTTTATCTTATAGCCGGAGAATTCAGCAAGCTTTCTGGAGAACTCTTTTACTTCCTCATGGAATGGCATATTGCTTATGTCCAGCCTTTTTTGGGAGTATCCTACAAACATGTACGCCTTTGCCTCTACAAACAATGGCTGGTGCTTTTTTATAATCTTTGCATAGAGTTCAGGCCTTATCATGCTTATATCCTTGATAAGGGTCAGCCTTATGACGTTTCTTTTGAAATCTTTTAGCATACTCAAGGACTTATCTATCTTTTCCCATCCATCTTTTATCAGCGGCCTGCATACCTTTAGATAGGTTTTTTTGTCAGGCGCAGGCAGGGTGATATAGGCCTGAGTAGGCTCTGCTTTCCTGTCCAGCAGCTTTTTCAGCATAGAAGGGGATGTTCCATTTGTTACAAGGAACTGGTTGATATTTCTTTTTCGGAGTTCCAGGATGAGCTCCGGAAGCTTGGGGTAGAGTGTCGGCTCTCCTGACAATGAGATGGCGAACTGCTGGGGCTTATCTATCTCCTTAAATTTTTTCCAATCTGTCTTTTTGTTGCCTCCAAAACCTTCAAGATATTTTGTGTTTGCTTTGATGCAGCCATCAACTATATCTTTAGGGTCATCAGCCCCTCCTTTCCATACAGGCTTTGTGAATTCTACATCTCTCCAGCAGAAAAGGCACCGGTGGGTGCATACATCAAGGGCAGGGGTCATCTGCACACACCTATGGCTTATGCTGTCATAGAATTCCTGCTTATAGCAATGGCCCTCCCCTTTTAGAGATCTTTTTGCCCATAGGCAGGCTTTTACGCTGCTGTGTTTTCCAACTATCCTGTATCCCTGGTTATAGAGATCTTTTGACTTTTTTTCTTTTATCATTTCTTTTAACCTGTGAGGCACTCATCCAGAATAAAGGCCTTCTGTCTTGTTATAGGCTTCTATAAGGTTTCCATCAGGGTCTTTGAAATAAAAGAACCTTTTTCCATCCAACCCCTTTCCCTGGCCGGATATTGTAACCGGCTCAGAAACTGCAATCATGCCAAGCCCTTTTAGCTTTTTGAAGAGGGCATCTATATCGTCTACTTCAAAAGCGATATGCCTAAAATCAGGATGTGTCTTTTGCTGGGGGCTTATGAACTGCGCCAACTCCAGAACAGCCTTTGAGCCAGGCAGCTTAAGCACTGCAAACTTCAGCCTTAATCCAGGAAATCCGGTAACCCTGGAGTAATGCTCCCCATATATCTCTTTCTCGAAACCGGGGTCAAGGCCTAACGCTTTTTTATAGAACTGCTTGCTTTTTTCTACATCGCTTACAACCAAGGTCATATGGCCTAATCTCATAATCAGAATAGAATACAAACATATTTAAATTATTAATCTTTTCTTTTAGGCTAATATGGAGATAATTGAAGTTCTTAACAGGCTTGAAGAAGACAAGGAATTCAAGGAATGGCATAGCAGGAATAAAGAATCTTTCCTGGCGCATGTCTTTAAGATGCTGGATGACGCAAACAAGGATGACTGGCAGGCAGGATACTATAATCCTGATGATACTATAACCACCTTTATAATAATCCCTGAGAGCATAAAAATAGCTGAGACAGAGAACATATTCAAGAGGCCTGACGCTAAGATAAGAAAGCTTGAGAAGGATAAGATAAAGGTAGACATAACCGAGGCTTTGCAGACTGCAGAGAAGACCCAGGCAAAGGAATACAGCAATGAGGTTCCTTTTAAGATAATCACGATCCTGCAGAGACTGGAGATAGGCCAGGTCTATAACATAACCTATGTTACGCAGAGCTTCAAGACACTTAACTTTAAGGTTGATTCTTCAAACGGCAAGCTGCTGGAAAAAAGCCTCAAGTCTATCATGGACTTTAAGGCTTCCTGATATTTTTTTAGGGGCTATTTTTGTCACTTATAAGATGGTAAAAATATAATCTTTGCAAACTATATGTTTAGTCTTATATTTTTTATATCCACATTCTTTAAATATAAGCAGGCATGAGATATTATTGCGACATTTCTTAATTAAGATGATCAAGGTAAAGATAGAAAAAATAAAGGATAATGCAATAATACCCCAATATGCCCATAAGGGGGATGCAGGGCTTGACCTTTATTCTACAGAGGACTATGTGGTAAATCCGGGGGAACGGGTTTTGGTGTCTACAGGGATAAGGATAGCGATTCCAGCAGGTTATGAGGCACAGGTAAGGCCCAAGTCAGGGCTTGCGCTTAAGCAGGGGATAAGCATCTGCAACACTCCGGGAACTGTAGACAGCGGCTACAGGGGAGAGATAGGGTGTATAGTGATAAATCACGGGAATGAAGAGTTTAGAGTAGAGAAGCAGAAAAAGATAGCCCAGATGGTCTTCAATAAGGTGGAGGAAGCTGAATTTGAAGAGGTTGATGGCTTAGATGATACTTCCAGGGGAGAGGGAGGGTTTGGAAGCACAGGACATGATTAATATGGCATACCAAAAACCAAAGATAAGCTACAATACTATAAGGAAGAATACAAACTTAGATAAATTTTTTGTCAAGAGGGCAGAGGAAGAGGACGAGGAAGAGGCAAAGGATAATCTTTAGAAGTTCTTATTTTATAGTAGTTAAAAAAGAAAGATTTATATAGCTAAAACTTATCCTATAGCCTGGTGGTTTTTTTGAACGTCAGGCTTATGGGCAATAAGAGGGCACAGGTTGGATTTACTGTAATTATAGTAATCTTGATAGCTTTGGTCTTTATAGGCTGGCTGATAAACATAAACAGCAGGGAGTGCAGGTCAGATAAGGAATGCGGCAATGACCACTATTGCGGCTCTGATTTTGCGTGCCATAAGATTCCTGTGATAGAGAAGACTGTTGTTAAGAGAAGCTGGACGCTTCCAATACTTATAATCTGCTCTACTGTAGTGGCTCTTGCTATGATATGGAAATGGGAGATTTTGTTTGGGAATAAAAGGGCAGAAGTGAATATAGCGGATACAGGCGAAAAACAGGACAGCCCAGAGGCATATTATACTTCCCAGTTCCAGTATACTGCTAAATAGGTTTTTTGTTAGGGAATCTATAATAAAAGACATCAATAATTGAGCAATTCATGCCTTTTATTAATAAGCAAAGAGCATTAATTATTGCTCAAATGTTTGTGCTCTTTGCTATACCTTACAACCAAATTTTAATCGAACCCGGGGGGATTCTCGATACTACAGGATTCATATCTTTAGGAACATATAAGCAGGACCTAAGCTTAGCCATAGATAAAAGCCAAAGCTTTTCATTAAGCTCTAATAGCGCTGATCCTTTGACTATAACCTCCCTGAAGATATCTGGCCAGGTTATATGGGACGGGCGCCTTTAGGTGCAAGGACAAGATAAAGAACAGGTATATCGTGTGACTTTTCAATCGATGGTGCATGGGGCTAAAGAACAAGATCTATCTCTTCTTTTATCTGCTTGAAAACCTTTTCTTTGCTTTTAGAGGCATCTATTATCCTTATGTTGTCATCCAGCTTATCTTTCAGGTCCAGAAAGTTTTTTCTTAGCCTTTCCATGAACTCCAGCTGCTCAAACTTCTCTTTTGCCTTTCCCCTTTTGTGTATCCTTTCAAGCGCCAATCCTGAAGGGAGATCCAGGATAAATGTAATATCAGGTGTTTTAAATGAGATGTTTTCAAGGATTACCTTTCCGATGTCAAGGCCCTGGGTATGCTGGAAGGCTATCGTAGAGTAATAATAACGGTCGCATATCACTACGCCTCCCTGCCTTAAGAAAGGCTCTATCTCCTTTTTTAGGTGCTCTTCCCTGTCCTTTACAAAAAAGCTCAGGCACAGCTCTGCACTTTTTTTAGGGTCTTTTTCCTGCTTTAGGATTGTGTTTACCCTTTTTCCGTATTCTCCACCTGTCGGCTCTTTTGTCACTAGCGTCTTATATCCTTTTTTAGAAAGGTAATCATTCAGCCTTGTTATCATCTCCCCCTTTCCAGAGCCGTCAAGGCCGTCAAAAACTATAAAGAGGCTTTTCATGACATATCACACTCTATGTATCCTGCAAATGATGGGTGTTTTTCTTTAACGAGGTTGTACATCTGCCAGGCTATCTTCCTGTAGGACAAGTGCCCCATCTTTCCGCTTCTTAGCCTTATGAAATAGAAAAGCTCCCTCAGGCTCATAGTCATAAGCAGCCTTTTCTTGTAAGCTAAAGGGATAACGTACTGAGCTTCCCTGGGTATATCTTCTGATAGCTCATCAAAGGCTTTTTCTGCTTTTTTCATGCATCCGTCATATTCTTTTTCCAATCCTGCCTCTTTTATTTCCTGAGGGGTTGAATAGCCATTCCTGACAGTAAATTCCTGGTTGGTCTGTACAGCCATCCTGTGCCTTTGGATGTCCCTGAAGCTTCCATAGTCCATAAGGATGTCAAACGTATAGGAGATATGCTCCAGTTCCCTGAGGGGCTTGTCGAACTTTCCCAGCCTTTTAAGAGACTTGCCAATTAAGGCTTCTTTTTCATCCTGAGACATGCTTCTGACCTTTTCTTTTATATCCTTATAAGGGCTATCGGAGAACCTGTAGAGCAAGGATGTAACGAGCTTGTCTTCAGCTTCTTTGTCATAGCTTACTAATTCTACATTTTTTTCCTCTTCGCTTATCTTACCACTTCTTTCTTCTTTTTTGTATCCGCCTATATGCCCATATGCTTCTTTTTCCATATCTTTCAACGTATTTCCAAGATATTCGCTGTATTTAGTATATTTAATCAGCGTCGGCGTGACCTTAAGGGCGGCTTCTTTTATCTCTTCTCCTATCTCCTGCATCTCCTTTAAGGGGTGTGTGAGAAGCTTTACGATGGCCCATTCAAGACTTCTTGCATTTATGGTCATGCCAAGGTTGGTAAGCGAGCTTACCGGAAGAAAATATCTCATCACGTCACATGCCATGTTCTTTATCTCTATATCTTTTTTTTCAGGAAACTTTTTCTTAAAGAATTCTAGCATCTTAGGGAATAACCTGGAGTAGGTTTCCATGATGAAGTCAGATGATTCCTCGTATAGTTTCCTGAACCTGGAATCCATGATCTTTTTTGGCTTATAGTAATGGTCCTTGTCAAACACCTGGTATCTTGTGGATTTTTCTGTGAACGAAGCCAGTCTGCAGTCTTCAATCACTTTTGTAGCCAGGATAGAGACATTCTCTATAGCCAGGCTTAAGACGGCGTGCTCTGCAACTGAGCTGTGGCCATAGCCGACAACCCATCTTTCATGGAACTTTCTTGACTTGTCTGCGTTGAGTTCAGCAGCTATCTTATCAAAAGGCTCAGGGCTTCTGCTGCATTTAGCAAATGCCACTGCCTTGACTTCCTGGGGAATATCATTGAGAGTGTATATCCTTCTTTTTTCCATTTTACTGAAAACATAGAAGCTAGGCAGGTTTAAATAGTTTTTCTTTGGGCTTTATGATATCTTCTTTTTTTGGGATAATGGAGTTTGGTGCGGATTGTTCGGCAATTTGATAATTTTTAGGATCCTAAAAAATCCTGCGGATTTTTGGGAACTTAAAAATTTCATTTTTAAGTAATCATATAGATACCCATCTCTGCGCAAATATGAGGATTTTTGTCCGTAAGATTTAAAAATAAAATAGTATTCTTTACCCCGGTAAGATAAGAGATCTCTTTAGGATACCTTATTTCTAAATTTTCAATCCTATCTTCTGCATCACAACAAAAGATTTAAATAGGCGCTGACTTATAATTTTTTTTGATGAACCATGGACTTTAAAGGGAGGGATGTCATCTCCATACCTGATTTTTCTAAGAAAGAGTTGTTATATATCCTTTCAGCAGCGAAGAAGATAGAGCAGAATCCGAATCCTGCTTTGCTGAAGAACAAGATTGCAGCTTTATTGTTCTATGAGCCTTCGACAAGGACCAGGCTTAGCTTTGCTTCAGCGATGAAAAGGCTGGGAGGAAATACCATAGGCTTTGCAAAGGGTGATGTCACTTCCCTTAAGAAAGGAGAGACTTTAGCAGACACTATCAAGATGGTTGCCCAGTATTCGGATGTTATAATCATGAGGAACCCTATAGAGGGCTCTGCCAGGCTGGCAGCAGACTCAACTTCTGTTCCTGTCATCAATGCAGGAGACGGGTCTAACCAGCACCCCACACAAACATTGCTTGACCTTTATACAATCCAGAAAGAGAAAAGGACCTTAGAGAACCTTAGCGTAGGATTTTTAGGAGACCTTAAGTATGGAAGAACAGTACACAGCCTGGCAGTTGCGCTTTCTAATTTTAAGGCAAAGATGTTTTTCATATCGCCTTCAGCCCTTAGGATGCCTAAGCGTTACCTTAATGAACTTAAGCAAAAGAACATAGATTTTACAGAGGCTGAAGACCTCTTTAAGGTAAGCAAGAACCTTGATGTCCTTTATGCGACAAGGATCCAAAAGGAGAGATTTCCGGACCCTCTGGAATATGAGAAGTACAAGGACTCTTACAGGCTTGATAGGTCCCTGCTGGAACATTCCAAGAAAGACCTTATAATCATGCATCCCCTTCCACGGGTGGATGAGATAAATCCCGAGCTTGATGATACCAAGAATGCAGTATATTTCAGGCAGGCCGGCAATGGGATCCCTATAAGGCAGGCACTGCTGGCTTTGGTACTTGGAAAAATGAAATGAGCTAAAATGAAAAAAGAGCTTCGCATATCCGCAATAAGGGAAGGCACTGTGATAGACCATATACCTGCTAAAGAGGTCTTTAAGGTAGTTGATATACTTAATCTTGCAGAGCATAAGGGGATCATCTCGGTAGCGAGCAACCTGAGGAGCAAGGCGCTCGGAAAAAAAGGAATCGTAAAGGTGGGGGGCAAAGAGCTTACAAAGAAGGAGGTTGATGAGATATCCATAGCTGCTCCGGACGCTACGATAAACATAATAAAGGGTTATGAGGTAATAAGAAAATCAAATGTAGAGCTTCCTGAGGACTTTGACAATATCATCAGATGCTCAAATCCAAGTTGCATAACCAACCATGAGAAGGTCAAGACATTATTCCATGTTGTGAGCAAGAAGCCACTGCAGGTGGTGTGCCATCATTGCGAGCGCATGATGGAAAATGATAAGATATCATTGATCTAGGAATAATCCTTATTTCGATCAGGCGGGTGAGATATGCTAAAAACAAATTTTTGCGAGATAGAACTACATTCTCCTCTAGTGCTTGCTTCAGGGATATTAGGGACATCTGTCAATCTTCTTAAGAGGGTTGAGCTTAACGGGGCAGGGATGCTGACTACAAAATCGATAGGCCCTGTCGAGAGGGAAGGCCATAACAATCCTACTGTCGTAGAGATAGAAGGAGGGATGTATAATGCTGTGGGGCTTCCTACTCCGGGCTACCTGAACATGGATGATGAATTTAGGAGATGGAAGGAGATAAAGGTTCCTTTGATAGCTTCTATATACGGCTCTTCTTTAAAGGATTATACAGATATTGCAGAGCATATCCAGAGATACAAGCCTTCGCTGATAGAGC
The DNA here is from genome assembly GCA_019322475.1 of Candidatus Woesearchaeota archaeon. GTDB lineage: Archaea > Nanobdellota > Nanobdellia > Woesearchaeales > JACPBV01 > JAHWHQ01. Next base: position 26,950 of record JAHWIN010000019.1, on the reverse strand, counting down.
TTAACATATCATGCCCCAATAAGGATGACGGGATGGTCTTCGGCAAATCAGCAGAGCTGACAAAAAAACTTGTGAAATCAGTGAAATCTGTCTCTGAGATACCGATAATGCCTAAGCTTACACCTAACTGCAGCAACATCTCTGAGATAGCGATAGCATGCGAGAATGCAGGAGCTGACGCTATATGCGCGATAAACACTGTGGAGAGAGAGATAGAGCATCCTGAGCTAAAAAAGCCCCTTTTGGCCTATGGCAAGGGGGGGCTTAGCGGCCCTATAGTGAAGAAGACAGCTTTAGAGAAGGTAAGGGAGATAAGCGAGGCTGTTGAGATACCTATACTTGGGATGGGAGGGGTCACTTACGGAAGGGATGCTATAGACATGATAAAAGCAGGGGCTTCTTTAGCCGGCATAGGCTCCGGAACCTATTTCAGGGGGATAGACATATTCAGGAAGGTTGCTGATGAGATGAAGGCAATAATGAAAAAGGAGGGCTTCAATTCGATAAGGGAGATCAAGTGACTGTTGTTTTGATGCTGGAATCTTTCTTTTGATGGAAAGATTTTTGGAGACCTAAAAATGCACAAAAGATACGTAATAAAAAAGATCATAAGGGAAAACCAGAAGAGCAGGACTTATATCTTTAAGGGAAAGATCAGCTATCAGCCAGGACAGTTCATCATGCTTTGGCTTCCCGGGATAGATGAAAAGCCATTTGCAGTCTCTTATCTTGAGGATAATCTATTTGGGATCACTGTCGAGGAGAAAGGGAGGTTTACAAAGGAACTCTCAAAGATAGAAACAGGGGCTGAGGTCGGGATAAGGGGCCCTTTTGGGCATGGCTTTGAGATAAAAGACAGTTCAATAGTGGCTGTAGGGGGATTAGGGATGGCTCCTGCTCTGCCCCTAGTAAAAAAAATAAGGAATTCAACTATCATACAGGGAGCAAGATCCAAGGACTACCTTTTATATCTTGAGAACAAGGACGTATTGAACCTGATACATAAGAACCATAATAAGATCATATACTGCACTGATGACGGGTCATTCGGGATCAAGGGATCTATAACCGATGTTTTGGGGGGAATTTTGAACAATAAGACCAAGAGCATCTATACCTGCGGACCTGAGATGATGATCAAGAAGGTGTTTGAGATGTGCGAGGCAAACAAGGTAGAATGCCAGGCAAGCCTGGAGAGGTATATGCGCTGCGGCTTTGGGATATGCGGAGCATGCGCCTGCGGAGACAGGCTTGTATGCAAGGACGGTCCTGTATTCAAATCAGAGGACCTTAGAAAGATGAAGGAGTTTGGAAGGTCAGCCATGCTAAAAAGCGGAAGAAAGGCAACCTTGAAGGAGTATTTTAGCTATACTTAAAGACAAAATCCGCTCAAAAGATTTTGCCTTTAAGTATAATAAAAGACATCAATAATTGAGCAATCATGCCTTTTATTAATAAGCAAAAGACCTTATTTATCGCTCAAAATATTGGGTCTTTTGCTATATAGGGGAAAATGAGATCAAAGCTTCTGAAAAACTGCATGATCCTTGAAGAAGGGAACCTTGTAAAGAGGCATATCCTTTTAGAGGACCATAAGATCGCTTATATCTCTGAGGAGGTCATAACTGCAGATGAAGCTATAGACATAAAAGGGAAGATAGTCATTCCAGGGCTTATCGACTGCCATGTCCATTTCAGGGAGCCTGGGCTTACCCATAAGGAGGATTTTCTTTCAGGATCAATAGCAGCTGCAAGAGGGGGCATAACCACCTTTCTCGATATGCCTAATACAATACCTCCAACAACTACAGTCAGGGACCTTGAGGAGAAGAGGAAACTTGCCCAGAAATCCATAGTCAATTACGGGTTTCATTTCGGGTCTACACCTGACAACATTGATGAGATAAAGAACGTGAAGAATATCGCTTCTGTCAAGATATTCATGGACACATCTACAGGGAACTTACGGATAGATGATATTGAAAAGATTGAGGATATAATGAAGGAAGCCAGGCTTTGTACAGTGCATGCTGAGGGAGAGAGCCTTGAGAAGGCAATAAAGACAGCTTCCAGGCTAAAGAAGAAATTCTATGCCTGTCATATAAGTTCAGAGGACGAGATAGGGATGATAAGAAAGAACAAGAAGCATGCTTACTGTGAGGTCACTCCCCACCACCTTTTTTTGACTGAAGCAGATAGGGATAAGCTTGGCAGATTAGCTGAGGTCAGACCTTCACTGAAAAAGAAAGAGGACCAGGAAGCGCTTTGGAAAGCTTTGCAGGCAGGAATCGTCGATACGATAGCAACCGACCATGCTCCGCATAAGAAAGAGGAGAAGCTCAACGAAGGGATGTCTGGCCTTCCAGGCGTGGAGACCATGCTGGCCTTGCTTTTGGATGCTGTAAATGGGAAAAGGCTTACTCTGCAGCAGGTCATCGAATTAACTTCCAGGAACCCTGCAAGGATATTCAGGATAAAGAACAAAGGGATTTTGAAGGAGGGCTATGACGCAGACCTTACAGTAATAGACATGGAGCTGGAGAAGGAGGTAAAGCCCGATATTCTTTTTTCCAAAGCCAAGTGGAGCCCTTTTGAGGGCAAAATATTAAAAGGATGGCCGATTATGACCATCGTAAGAGGGGCTGTCGTCTATGACCATGGGAATACCTATGAAGTAAATGCTCAGGAGATCAGATATGAAAAGCTGAAACCCCGGGGCCTTTTCAAGAAGAAAGAGACAGAAAAAATCCATGAGGAAGGAGGAGATGGGGAAGGCGGTGAAGGAAGCAGCATGGAAGGAATCCCTCCTGAAAAAAACGATGCAGATACAATGCAGGGAAGGTGACTTAAATGAAAGATGATCTGGCTAAGGCTTTATGCGATGCGGGTGTTATGAAATTTGGCTTATTCTCTTTGGCTTCAGGAAGGAAAAGCCCAGTCTATGTTGACGTGAGGGTGCTTCCTTCATATCCCCAGCCTTTTTCTCTGGCGGTAGACATGCTGGCTGAAAAGGCAAAGGAGCTGAAGATAGATGTTGTTGCAGGAGCAGAAACTGCAGGGATACCTATAGCGGCGGCAATAGGGATAAAGGCAAAGATACCTATGATCTATGTGAGGAAAAGGCCGAAGAGCTACGGAACCATGTCTTATATAGAGGGCGTATTGGAAAAGGGAAAGAAAGTAGCTTTGATAGATGACATGATAACAGACGGAAGGTCGAAGATAAGCTTTATCGAGGGCATAAGGAGGGAAGGGGCTATCTGCGAGGATGCAATAGTCATAATCGACAGGGAGCAGGGAGGCACAGAGGGCCTGGCTGCTGAAGGGGCGAAGCTCCATTCTTTGATAACCTTAAAGGAGCTTTTAGAATACATGAAAGACAACGAGCTTGTCGATGAGGATAATTACAAAATAACATTGAATTACCTTGATAATCCAGATCAGTGGAACAGGTGACAGGGTAGGCGCTTAAATCAGGGGCTATATGCAATAATGAGCCTGGAATCAGTTTAAGAAGCCAGGACAAAAAACAAAGCTTTTTAAATAATTAATGAGTCCTGATAATCATGCCAGAAGAACAATTGAAATGCGGATCGTGCAAGGCGCTTATCACAAATATAGGCGGCTCTGTCAAGTTCCAGTGCCCTAAGTGCGGCAAGTATACTATAATAAGGTGCAGGCACTGCAGGCAGATAGCTTCTAAATATTCATGCCCAGAATGCGGATTTACAGGACCTAACTAAGATGGCAAAAGCAGTCATAACACTAAAGATAATGCCTGAAAGCCCAGAGATAGACCTGGCTAAGGTTGAGGAAGAGGCTAAAAAGGCGATAGCTGAATTTGCAGGAGAGGGAGAGACAAAGACAGAGATAGAGCCTGTCGCTTTCGGTCTGAAGGCCCTGAAGATATTATTTGTGATGGACGAGTCTAAGGGAAGCCCTGACCCTGTCGCTGAGAAGATAACAGGAATGGAAGGCGTCAATTCTGCTGAGATAATAGATGTGAGAAGGGCTATAGGGTAGATATAATATCTTTAATCTCTTTTATACAATGATCTAATCAATTTCTTCAGCTTTTCTAATGATATATCTGACCTTATCCCCTTTCCGCTGAAATGGGTGTTTGATGCTTTGTATCCTTTTTTCTTCAGCTTTTTTATCAGCTCTTCTTTTTTTGGTATGTGGAGATTGTATCTCTTGGCTATCCTGTGGAGGTCGTAGAAGCCTATGGAGCTTATACCTGATTCTTCATTTATGGTTGAGAGGAACTTATCGTTTTCTTTGGTTTTGTTGGAATCTAGCATCTTTTTTACAAGCTTCCTATCCCAGAGGCTGCCTTTCCATATGGGGCCTATCCCTTCAAAAAAGCCGTGCTGCTTGAGGATAATGTCGGTTTTTTCCTTGCTTTTTTCGCATTTCAGGAAAACCCTCATGTAGTGCTCTTTAGAGTATGAGAATATCGGGGTGAGTGCCTTGTTGTATTGGGAGCCTATGAGCTGGACCTTTCTTATGAGGATCCTGAGGCCTATCTCGTGCATCAGCTCGTTTCTTAGGGGCACTGCCCAGTATTTCCTCAGGCATGCTTTAGGGTAGGTTCCTGCAAGCGCAGAGGTGTCTGTGGCTGTTACTGCAAGTATGCCTCCTCTTGAGATCCTGTTGACAGAGCTGTCAAGCATGAAATTCGGGCAGCCGAACACGTCGAGGTCGATAAAGTCAAAGCCTTTTGATCCAAGGATCATCATGTTGGCGTCTTTGTTATATATCCTGAAAGATACCTTATTGAGCTTCATGTTTTTTTTTATCAGGGCAACAGCCCTTTCGTTAAGGTCATTTGCTGTTATCGACTTATACTTAAGCTCCCTGGCAAACCTTATGGACCTTATGCCTGAGCCAGCCAAAGGGTCACAGAGGTTCATAGGGGGGAATTGCTGCAGCAGGAGGACAGTCATGTCCCGGTTGAGCTTCATAACAGGGTTGTAGAACACAGGGAGCTTTTTAGAGATCTTTTTTTCTACAGGGACAGATATGCTGGCAGAGCCTTCTTTTATCATCTCCATCGGGAAGTTTAGCAGTTTTGGCATATATTGCAGAGAAAATCCCAACTATAAAAAACTTATCAGTGATATTCTAATAAGCCAATCATAATGTTTAAAAAGGTCATTTAATTCTTCAGAGGTTAGTGATAAAAATGGCAATACGAAGCCCTTTATGCGTTGTTCTTGCGCACGTGGACCATGGAAAGACGAGCATATTAGACAGGATCAGAGGCAGCGCCATAACCAAAGGAGAGGCAGGAGGGATAACCCAGGCGATAGGAGCCTCTATAATCCCTTTAGATACCATAAAGAAGGTCTGCGGGAGGATGCTTGAGACCTTAAAGATGAGGTTTACTATTCCCGGACTCTTATTTATCGATACTCCGGGGCATGCGAGCTTTACAAGCCTCAGGAAAAGGGGCGGGAACCTTGCAGATATAGCCATATTGGTGGTAGATATCAATGAGGGCATAAAGCCCCAGACCATGGAGTCGATAGAGATACTGAAGCAGTACAAGACCCCATTTATAATAGCAGCAAACAAGATTGACCTTATAGCAGGCTGGCAGAGTTCTGAGGGCCCTATAATCCCTGGTATCCAGCAGCAGGGACAGAATGTCCAGCAGAAGCTTGACAATAAGACCTATGAGCTGGTGGGAAAGCTGGCAGAGCTTGGCTTTAACAGCGAAAGGTTTGACAGGGTAGATGATTTTACAAAGAACATAGCCATAGTTCCTACATCTGCAAAGACGGGCGAAGGGATACCTGAACTATTGATGGTGCTTACCGGCCTGGCGCAGAAATTTTTGGAGAATGCCCTTAAGCTAGATGCTGAAGGGGGCGCAAAAGGGACCATCCTTGAGGTCAAAGAGGAGAAAGGCCTTGGAAAATCCATGGATGCTATAATCTATGACGGAAGCCTCAGGAGGAACGATATTATAGTCATAGGGACATTAGGCGAGCCTATAGTCACTAAGGTCAAGGGGCTTTTTGAGCCTGCCCCCCTTAAGGAGATGAGAGACAAGAAGAGCCGGTTCAACCCTGTCAAGGAGGTTAATGCAGCTACAGGGGTGAAGATTGCTGCAAACGATATCGATGATGTGCTGTCCGGGATGCCCATAAGGTCATGCCCTCAGGCTGATGTTGAGAAGGTCAAAGGCGAGATAAAGGCAGAGGTCGAAGAGGTCCTGATACAGACAGATAAGGAAGGAATCGTAGTGAAGGCGGACTCATTAGGATCATTGGAGGCTTTGGACACCCTTTTGAGGGAAAAAAATGTGCCCATAAAGAGAGCGTCTGTAGGAAGCATAACAAAAAAGGACATATCAGATGCAGAGGCAAACTACGAAAAAGACCCTTTGAAGGCTGTGATCCTGGGGTTTAATGTTTCCTCTGAAACAGAGCCTCAGAACGAGAACGTAAAGATAATCTCGAACGATGTTATCTATAAGCTGATAGAGGATCTTGAGAGATGGCAGAGCGAAGAGAAAAAAAGGCTTGAGGCCAACGAACTTGAGGAATTGACAATGCCTTTTAAGCTCCAGATAATGAAAGGATACGTTTTCAGGCAGAGCAACCCTGCAGTTGTAGGGTCCGATGTCCTTGCAGGAACAGCAAGAGCAGGAGCCCCTCTTATGAAGCAGGACGGCAGGGAGATAACAGTGATAAAGGGGATGCAGCTGGACCAGGAGAACATAGACAAGGCAGAGAAAGGGAAACAGGTCGCTGTCTCTATGGAGGGTGTTACGGTAGGAAGGCAGATCAACGAGGGGGATATACTCTATTCTGCAGTCCCTGAAGAGGATTTCAGAAAACTGAAAGAGCTCAAGAAATACCTTTCAGAGGACGAGAAGGGGGTTTTAAAGGAGATAGCCCAGATCAAAAGGAAAGACAATGCTGTATGGGGCATATAAGATGCAGAATCTCAGGGTTCTTGAAAGGAAAAGCAGGAAACTTTTTATGGAGTCTTTAAGGAAAACATTTGGGTTTGAAGGCAAGCTTGATTATTATTTCCTCACCAACAACAAGAATAAGATCTTTATAGTCAATAAGAAGATAAATGAGATTGATATAGCTAAGATAAGGGTTAATTCTATCGGCTTATATATTGCAGAGTTCAGCAATAATGAGGCCAGGCTGAGCATAGAAGGGTCGCAGATCATAGGGCCAGAAGCTACGAGGAATGTCGTAGAGCTTGATGAAAAAAAGGCGAGGGAATGGATAAAGGGCAGGGATATAGAGACAAAGGCCAAAGCTAAAGGCTTTGTGATCCTTAGGTGCGGGGATGATTACTTAGGCTCCGGAAGGGTCAAGGAAGGAAGGATACTTAATTTTGTGCCTAAAGCAAGAAGGCTAAATGCCAGTGATTGAGACATGTATCTTTTCTTTTGGATTTTTTAAGATCTCTATGAGCTCTTTTTTCAGGCTGTTGCATGCCTTGTCAGCCTTTAACCCCAATGTCCTTTTGGAATTGAAATCAGTGGTCCTGACTACGATCTCTTTTTCATCGTCAAAATCAGGGTTTGCCTCAAACGTTATGGAGTCTGATACACCTCCTGCTTTTATTTCCATCTTGAGGTCATGGCTTTTTTTTACGAGTTCCTTTAGGATACTGCCCTTGAAATCAGCGCTTACCCCCAATATGCAGTCTCCCTGCAGGGATACCTCTTTGTCTTTTGTGAACTCTAATGTCCTTTTGTGCCTTGCGGTTATGTTCTTATGCCCTAAGGCTGTAAATGAGTATTCCATCCTGGATAAGCCTTTCAGTAGAGGCTAAAAAATTCCTCTAAATACCTGTCAGCGATCGCCTTGTTTTCTATGATAAGGATATTTTCATCATTCTTTCTGTCTCCGCTCGCTGTAGGGTTCATCGACCCTGTGATTACAGTACTGTTGTCTATAATAAAAACCTTATGGTGCATCGTGTAGGGGTTATTGTCCAGCCTTACATCCAGGCCAAAGCCCTTTAGCCTGTTGTATTGTGAATATTCGCTCCCTGACCCTCTTTTTTCGAACAACCCCTTAATATCTGCTTTATCGTTGAAGAGAATCGCGTCTGCTATCCCTTCATGCGTGAATGAAAATGCCATGAAATATATGCTTTTTTCTGCATTTTTCAGCTCTTTAGCTATCTTTTTAGAGCAGGAATCCTCCGGACAGAAATAGTTTTCTACCTTATGGCCATTTAAGTAAATTACAGGATACTTTACCTTTTCTCCCTTTCCAAACTTTCCGTCCCATAGCTCTTTGAACTCATCTTCATAGTTTTTTGCCAGATAGGCCGAATTAATCACAAGGAGGTTATTGTTGTTCTTATCTGCGCCGTTGTCAGTGGGATTCATCGACCCTGTCGTCACTATCCTGCTGTCTATTATGCAGAACTTGTTGTGTGAATACTGGGATGAGGTGTCTTTTTTGACCCTTGGACCCTTAATCATGCCATAATTTTCATCATCTACAACCAGCTTTACGTCAACATGGCTGCTTTTATTCCCTATAAGTTCGGCAAGGCCCTTCAGGTCCACATCAAAGAAGGCGCAGTGGACGGACTTTTTTGAGGGGCTTATGGCATCCATCAAGGCCTGTTTGCAGTTATCTTTTGGGCAGAAGTATATGCCTATCTCCTTATTTTTTTCTGACGGAACAACACCCTTTGCGGCTTTTTTTCCTGTTTTAGATAAGCAGCCCACTATCATGATGAGAATGAGGATCAATATAGCCTTTCTTTTTATCACTTTTCGTCACCACTTTAGGATACTAATAAAAAGAAAAATTTAAATATGGGTCATGTATCCTTAATATTGATAGTAATCTATCACCTCTTTTTCCCAGCAGAACTTTCAAAGGTTCTGCCTGGGTTTTATTATCACTATCTTTTGCGGCTTTTTTTCTTTTTTCTTTTCCTGGGCAACCTTCCAACGAAGAACCCAACCAGGAAGCTTATGGCCAGAAACAGCCATACCATATGTTTAGACCCTATCATAACACCTTTTTTTACCTGCTTGAAGTACATCTCCAGGTTGCTGAGTTCGATGGCATATTCTGAATAAAGCAGGGATGAATATACGTCACTTTCCTTGAGCTCGTCTGCATATTCATAGTAAGAATATGCAAGCACAGGAAAATTTCCCTTGCTTACCTGTTTTGCTATGTTTTTTTCCGCTAACCTTATCTTCTTGTCCAACAGGCCTTTTACCTTATCGTTTCCTATGCCGCTTACGCTTAATATTACATCTGATTCTGCCTTAGCTTTTGTAGCCTTGAAGAGGCAGAGCTCATAATCCTCATTTCTGAGGTCTTCATAGGCATAGTCTATCTCTTTTCTTGTCCCTTCCATCCTTATAAGAGGGTAGAACAAGAGGACATAATGGTACCTTTCCTCAGCTTCTGCTATCTTATCCCTGCAGGATGATTCAAGCATGCTATTGTCGAACCTGAGCTCTTTTCCCCTATGATCGAAGAATTCAGCCCATGAGAATGCGGAATAGGCCCTTTCAAAGGAATATGCCAGGCTGTAGAAATTGATATCTGCGGAAACGTTCTTCAGCACCTCTTCCTTATACTCTCTGGATTCTATCAGCCTTTCCTTTACAACAGCATAGGCTTCAAGATCAGTTACGCTTTTTTTCTCTTTTTTGTCGATGCTTTTTTCCAGCTTATCTATGTTTCTCTCTATGACACTTATCTTTTCCCTTGTCTTATTTTCACTTTCATTGTTCAACAGGAGAATGAGGTATGTCAGCTTTACATTAGCTCCGAAGCAATAGGATGCTGCAGAGTAATATTTGGTGTTGGCTTCTGATGCATCGGCCAGGCCGGTCAGGTTTAATATGGAGCTGAAGGTTTCATTATATATGCTGTAGTCCAGCCTGTTTAGCTGCTCAAGAAGCCTGCTGCTGCGGCTGCAGAGGTCAGAGGCAAGGGACATCATCGTCTTTTCATAGCCTTTGTCGATTATTAGGGAGTAATTTCCATTTTCAAGCCTTTTTCCTGTAAGCTCATATAAAGCATCGTTTATGCCTGATACCTCCATAACCTCAAGGCCTTTTTCTTTTCCGTATTCGACCAGGTCTATGGTCTTGTTCATGACAGAGGTGTTTACATAGGTCTTGTTCTTGATCGGGATTTCTATACTTTCTACGACCTCAATATCTTCCCTGACAAACCTTTCCCCTTCAGGGATCAATACCTTCTTCAGCCCTGCCTTTTCTGCAGCTTCTATCTTTTCCTTTACACCGCCTACAGAGCCAATGATCCCTCCGGAGTTTATAGTTCCGGTTATACTCACCTGTTCATCCACTTCAAAGCCCTTGAGCATGGATATCGTAAGAAGCGCTATAGCCCCCCCTGCTGACGGCCCGGCTATTATGGGAGAGTCTGCTTTTATGGTGTATATAAAATCATAATCTAGGCAGTTTTTTTCAAGATAATCGCAGGCTATGTCTTTTGCCACCCTTGTGGATATCTGCGTGTCTATCTTTGTAAGGGGAAACGTGTCCAGAAAAACCCTTCCTGTTCCAGGCTTTATCTCAAGGTACAGGTCAGCGATAGCGCCTTCATGCCCCTCTTTAGCCTCTTTTACTGCCAGAAGCCTCAAGTGCCCCTCTTTTGCATGTATCCCATCAGATAAGACGAGAATGAAGAACAAAGCCAGGATGAGTTTTTTCATGCGTGGGAGAAATACTTACTTGTTTTTATTGTTTTCTGGTTTTACATCTTCTTTTTTAGCCTGGTCCAGCCTTTCGGTATACCTACATTTAGGATATGAGCTGCACCCCAGGAAAGAGCCATAGATGCTCTTTCTTAAGACAAGCTTACCTTTCTTGCATTTAGGGCATGGCTTTTCTACATCACCCTTTGCAATCCCTTTGGCCAGCTCGCCTGCTTCCCCTTCAACATGCTTCGACTTACAGTCAGGGTTTAGGCAGAATTCCATAGGCTTTTTCTTTTTTATGGCCAAGACCATGGGCATGCCGCAGACCTTGCATATATTCTTTGAGGGCTTTATAACTGCGTTATTTGGAAGGGAAAATGTAGTCTTGCATCCAGGATAGGCGTTGCATGCTGCAAAATTCCCGAACTTGCCTTTTCTCAGCATAAGGATGCCTTTTTTGCATTTGGGGCATGACCCAAGGGTTGCCATGGCATCTTTTGCTTCCCAGTGGGCTTTTTTCAGGCTTTCGCCTACCTCTTTTTCGTGCTTCCTGAAATCTTCTGCAACTTTGGCTATCTCTGCTTTAGCTTCCTTAAGCACATCTTCCTTTTTTTTCTTGTTTTCCCTTATATCTTCCATCTCATCCTCAAAATGCCTTGTCATCTCTTCATCTATTATCTTCGGGACATATTCCTCTAAGGTCTTTATGGTGTTGATGCCAAGTTCTGTAGCTTCTATAGACCTTTGGCCGTGAACATAGTTGCGCTGGAACAATGTGTCTATGATGCTGGCCCTTGTAGCTTTTGTCCCAAGCCCTTTTTTTTCCAGCTCCTTGATTATGGAAGCAGGAGTGTACCTTTTTGGAGGCAGGGTTTCCTTGCCATACATCGTAATCTTCTTTACATCAACTGTGTCATCCTCTTTGGCTTTTGGAAGCTCCTCTTCCTCTATCTTTACATAATCCCCATAATAGACAAACCACCCTTTTTCTACAGTTCTTGTCCCTTTTGCTATAAAGGCTTCCTTGTTGACATCAATATTCAGCTTTACTGTTTCCCTAAGGGCAGGCTCTCCGAACGTTGCCATAAACCTTCTTGATATAAGGTCATAGATCTTTTCAGCCCTTTCATCCAGCTGAGGGACTATCCCTGTGGGGTAGATAGCAGGATGGGCAGGATCTGTCTTTTTTCCATCATTAGGCTTTAATTTTGTCTTTAACAGCTTTGAGCAAAGCTCCTTGTAATTTTCTTGTTTTGCCAGCAGGGAAAGGATCTTAGAGTAGCCTATCTTAGCAGGCAGCTGGTTAGATGATGTCCTGGGGTAAGAGATATAGCCTGAGGAATAGAGGTCCTGGGCAATAGCTAAAGTGTCTTTTGGCTGTATCCTGAACAAGCGATAGGCTTCAACCTGCAGCGATGTAAGGTCAAAGGGATTAGGGGGCATCTGGCTGAACTGCTTTTTTTCAACCTTGCTTATCTTTCCTTCTTTTTTACCTTTGACATTGCTCATGACCTGTTCTGCCTCTTTTTTGTCCCAGAACTTGTCTTTTATATGCCATGCTATTATGCTTCCCTTGCTTACCTCGCCTTTAAGCTCTATCTGCCAGAAAGGGACGGGCTTAAACGCCTTGATCTCTTTTTCCTTATCCACAATTATCTTAAGTGCAGGCCCCTGAACCCTTCCTATGCTTAATACCTTGAAGCCGCCTGTTGTCTTGTATGCTGCAGTCAAGGCCCTGCTGTAAGAAACTCCGTTGAAGAAATCAAGATAGTGGCGGGCCTCTCCTGCGTTTGCCTGGCCCCAGTCAAGCGTTTTAGACCTTTGGTCATAGGCTTCTATAAGGTCCTCTTTTGTCAAAGTGGAGAATTTCATCCTTTCTGCGTCTTTTCTTTTGCAGGCGTATTTCATAACATTCAGGCCTATCACCTCGCCTTCGACATCATAGTCTGTGGCAACTATTATCTCATCGGCATCTTTGGCCAGCTTTTTTATAGCCTGGAGGTATTTTTTGGAGAATGCTGATGTTTTTTTAGCCTCATGAGCCGGCTGCCATTCGATGTCAAAGACAGGGAATGACCATTTTTTTGACCCTTCCTTCTGGCTCAGCCCGTATAGGTGGCCGACAGCACAGGCAACGACTATGTCTTTCTTCCCTCTTGTTATCCTGTAATAGGGGGCGCCTTTGATATCCTCTTTTATAGGCTTGCCCTCAGCCAAGGCTGAAGCTATCTTATTTGCAGCGTTGGGCTTTTCTGTAATTATCAGGGTATATTTCATCATTGGCAGTAAAACCAGGGATTATTTAAATATGTTTGGCTTCTTTGGGTTTTGAGTTTGACTGAGAGGCTGTTGCTAAAACTTTAGAAGGAGCGGTAGATTGATTTGGGGTTGATTGAGGGAATGGTCAGTTGATATCGGCTTGATTATCTTTTTGCTTATATTCTTTGTTGGGATAAAACATGCTGTTTTAGTTCCCTATCTTTACGAATCCGGTCAGCCTTTTTAATGTTGTGCATGCACTTAGGACTGCCATGTGGGATGTTTTGGGGTTCAATGGGCTTAGGACATTTTCTGTCCTGGTATAGAGCTTTCCGAAAGAGCCTATGACCTCTATCTCATGCATATTCCTCTTTATATCAGGGTCTACAACAACCCTTACCCTTGTTTTTTTGGGGCCTATTCCTGCCAGGCTTAAGACTGCAGACACGTTTACGTTTTTGGGGAACCCCTTTATGGCCTCTAATGCATCTCCCTCAAATAATATCCTTTTCTTTCTTATGCTGTTAAGGTCAATCCTGTTTTTTAGTATGTATGGAGCACCTTTGAGGCTTTTGGGGCTTTTTGTCGATGTTATTACAGCTGATTCTATCTTTTCTATATTTGCTGCCTTGACGCCGTCTATGCCGCATATCGCTCCAGACGGGATAAACAATCGTGCAGTCAGCTTATCAAGGAGATCCATGTTCTGGATTATCCCTCCAACGCTCATGACCATAAGATGCTTCTTTTTTTCTATGCATCTTTCTAAAATGGACTTCACTATAGGGGGGCTGACAGCTTCTACGACAAGGTCTGACTTTTTTATCAGTGAATCAATATCTGTTATTTCCGGCTTTGTTTTCAATGAACCTGCTAAAGCATCGACCTTTGAAGAATCTTTGTCGCAGACAGCAACCAATTCTGAGTCCTTTAGCTTTTCTTCTATGAACCTGCATAATACGCTTCCAATCGCCCCGCATCCTATAACTCCGATCTTCATTCTTGCAAAAGGATATTGACCATATTTTAAATTATCTTTAGCTTGATATCAAGCGCCTTGGAGGATGTTGTAAGATAGCCTAAGGATATTACGTCAACGCCTGTTTTTGCATACCTTCTTATGTTATCCGGGCTTATGCCTCCAGAGGCCTCTACCAAAACATTATCGAGCAACTTTCTTTTTTTCATCTTTTGGATTATCGATCTTATAATTTTTGGGTTTAGGTTGTCCAGCATAATCAGGCAAGGAAAATTTTGGTCTTCAGGGTGCAGCTGCCTGAACTTTTCAGCTGCCTTTATCGCGCTTTTTTCATCAGGAACCTCTATTTCTATGAAAATACTGTCTTTTCTTCTTTTCCAGGCCCTTTCCAAGGCTGTTCCTATAGCATCTTCTATGCCCTCTTTTTTCAGCGCCCTTATGTGGTTGTCTTTGATAAGGATGGATTCCCATAAGGCCAGCCTGTGCGTCAGGCTTCCCCCTGCATATGCAGCTTTCTTGTCAAGATATCTCCATTGGGTCTTTCTTGTAGGGGCTATCCCAACTTTGCTGCCTTTTCCAATCAGGTGAATAAGCTTGCCGGCTAGTGTAGCTATGCCTGACATCCTTGACACCATGTCTGATACTGACCTTTCAAGCTTAAGCATGCTTTTTTCATTCCCTTCTAGGATGAGGATTCTTGAGCCCTTTTTGATTTGGTTGCCATCATCCTTCAGTTTTTTTACCTTTATTCCATGGCTTTTCAACAACAAGGAGACCTCTTCAATTCCTGCAACTATACCTTCAGACCTTGAATACAAAAGGGCTTTTGCTTTCCTGTCCTTCAAGACTGCTTCTGATGTTATATCCCCTGCGCCTATATCCCCTTTTACCTCATCTATTATGAACTTCTCTATCCATCTTCTGTATATAGGGTTCTTTACAGTAAGAAGATGCCCTCTTTGGAACGCTTTTTTCAGGATGTCTTCTCTTTTCATATTTTTTAGTTGATGAGCTTGCTCTACATCGCTTCTGATATGTACTCTTTTTTATGGTGAGCCCTGCATTTTAGCGATAACTAAAGCACAATTTTTCTATAAAAATCGTGTCCTTTGCTATATTTAAATCTTTGGCGAAACCTTTAAATAGTGAGTTTCAACCCTTAGATACAACAAATCTAAGGAGGTTGTTACAATGACAATACTGGGGTTTAACTTTAAGGATATAAAGGTAAGCAGGAAAGACGGCGTGAAGGGAAAGATAAACATAAAGAACAATGTGGTGATCACAGACATAAAGGAACAGGATCTTAGCTTGGGGGACAAAAGCCAGAACGCCCTGAAGTTTGCCTTTGAGTTCTCTTCAAAATACGAGCCAGAGATGGGCGATATAGTCTTGGGGGGAGACTTGCTTTTCATGGAGTCCTCTGAAAAGACAAAAAAGATACTTGACGATTGGAAGAAGTCAAAGAAGGTTCCTGAAGATGTCATGGCAAACATATTGAACACAGTATTGACGAAGTGCAATGTTGAGGCACTTATACTTAGCCAGAAGGTAAACCTTCCTCCTCCGATACCTCTTCCTTCTATAAAGCCTCAGGCTGCCGGAAAAGAGGGGAAGAAATAGATACTTTGTATGTTTACTTTTTTAGAAGGGCTATAGAGCCTTATTTTTCTTGTTTTTTTGATTAAATTAATAAATGGGCTGTAATTAACCTAGCTTATGAAATGCTCAATCTGCGGCAAGAAGATAGAGAAGACTTTTTTGGGCAAGATCATGGGGACATATATGGGGAAAAAGCCTGTATGCAGCGAATGCCAGAAAAAGCCTGGTGCAAAAGAAGGAGTAGGGCAGGAGAAAGCTGAGGAAACCACTAAAGAAGAACCATAAGATTATGCTGATAATTAATGCCCTTGTAGCTCAATCTGGCTTGAGCGTCGCTCTCGTATCTTAAGCTACTGTATCTTAAGGAAGACAAGCGAAGGTTGAGGGTTCAAATCCCTCCAAGGGCTTTTAATCAAGCAGTTTACATCAATCCTTTATTAGGGTTAGAAGAACCATCAGCTTAACAGCCCAAAAAACGAATATTTTATATATCTTAATCTTCAGGATGGACTTATGAAGGAGGTTATGGGGATAGTCTTTGTTGTTATCGTCCTCTTATCTGCCGGTTTAGCCTGCGCAGAGAGCATATTTCTCAGCGATTATCTTGAAGAAGGGGAGACTACAGCATATGAGTCTGAAGACGGCGTATATGTGATCAGCCTGCTTTCAGTCTCTGATGCAACAGAGAAGGCTGTTTTCAGGCTGAATGATGAGATGTCAAAGGGGATAAGGCTTAAGGACAGCTATGTCTTTGAAGACGGCTCTGAGATAGTATTGAGGGATCTTCTGATAAATGACGCTCAGGATACAAATGATGAGGCTTATTATTATTTCTATGGGACAGGAAAAAGCGTACTTGAACTAAGGAACGTTTCAAGGTATGTTCTTGAGAACAACCTCTGCAATTTTGACACGCAATGCCTTAATGAGAGCAAAGAGGACTGCTGCTATGACTGCGGGTGTAACGAGGGGGCGGAGTGTTTAAATAATAAGTGTAGCTCTATAGAAGAAGATAATGAAGGGGAGACTGAAGAAGAGGCTGCTGGAGACAGCCCGGCTAAGGGAGGATCTGAGGCTTTATCAGGCGAAGAAACTGAAGAAAAAGATCTTGTTAATCTGAGCATCGATACTGAAAAAGACTCTAAGGAGAGAAAGGTGGCTTATGTGCTGCTTGTGTTTATGGCTTTGGCTATAGTTCTTGTAGCTGTTTGTTTTATCTTTAAGAAGAGGAGAAGAAGGCCGTTTATCTGAGACTAGAGAAGAAACTGCTTTTAGGCTTTTGAGGGCATTATTGGAGAAATAAGTTTACATCAAAATAATCCATAAATCATCCTTTCAATACACCTATCGGCTCCATCCTTACTACCTTTAGGGATATTCCTGGATTATGGACTGAAGAGACTACGTTCTCTATGTCCTTGTAGGCTTTTGGGGCCTCTTCTGCCAGGCTTTTGGGAGAGGGGGACTTGCTTACTATGCCCTGCCCTGCAAGCTCTTTCTGTATCTCTGTGCCGTTGAACTGCCTTAATGCGCCGTGCCTTGACATGGCCCTTCCTGCTCCGTGGGCTGATGATCCGAATGTTTTTTCCATCGCAGTCTCTGTCCCTTTCAGGATATAGGAAGCTGTTCCCATAGAGCCTGCCAACAGGACGGGCTGGTCAGGGAAGGATCTTGTTGCGCCTTTCCTGTGGACGAAGAGATTCCTTTTTTTGCCCTCTACAGTGTGCTCTTCCAGCTTGACGACGTTGTGGCAGATTCCGTAGACCGTGTGCATATCCATTGATTCCCAGTCTTTTTTGAATACCTTCTCAAAGGTCTCCCTTATCCACTGGGTCATGACAAGCCTGTTGGTGAAAGAGTAGTTTACTGCGCATTTCATGGCTGCGAAATAATCCTGGCCCTCTTTTGAGCCGGCAGGGGCACAGACAAGCTGCCTGTCAGGGATATGTATCTTATATTTTTTTACTGCCTGCTCCTGTATCTTAAGGTAGTCAGAGGCTACCTGGTGGCCGAAGCCCCTGGAGCCGCAATGCAGCATTATAAGGACCTGATCCTTTTCAGTGATTCCCCATTCTTTTGCCTTATCATCATAGATATCTGAAACTTTTTGTATCTCGAGAAAATGATTGCCTGCCCCTAATGTCCCTAACTGGGGTTTTCCCCGCTTTTTAGCCATATCTGAGATTTTGGAGGGGTCTGCCCCTTCCATCCTGCCGTTCTCTTCAATACGGCTTAAGTCCTCTTTTACGCCGTAGCCTTTTTCAACAGCCCATTCACAGCCGTTTGCCAGCACCTGGCCTAGCTCATCTTCTTCTAACCTTAGCTTTCCCTTAGAGCCGACACCGCATGGGACAGCATCGAATAAGGCAGGAACCAGCTCTTTTAGCTTTTCCTTTACTTCTTTGTAGGAAAGATTGGTCCTTATAGAATTTATCCCGCAGTTTATGTCAAAGCCGCAAAGGCCTGAGGAGATTATACCTTCTTCTGCGTCAAAGGCCGCTACTGCGCCCATGGGAAGGCCGTAGCCGAAGTGGGCATCAGGCAAAGCACAGACAGGCTCAATAACACCAGGGAGGCAGCAGACGTTGCTTAGCTGTTCTATAGCTCCATCCTCCATCGCATCATAGATCGCTTTGTTTGCAATAAGCTTTCCTGCTACATTCATCTCTTTGCGTACTGATTTTGGCAGCAGCCACTCATATTCGCTTACCTTCTGGAGCTTTTCTTTCATAGCGGGGGAGTGTACTGCCCTATTTATATAGTTTGCCTTTAATCTTCGGGCAAGATTCCCTCTCCTGAGAAAGCTGTTTTAGGAGGGTATGAATAATGCAGGGTCAGAACATGCCCTTTAGGATCTTTTTCAGGGAAAACCTTTTCCTTGCCAAAAAAGTTCTTAGCCTTTTTTCTACCAATACGCTGTCTTTGAACTCTTTTTCCTTGTCTCTGAATTCAGGCGTATGGTGGTAGCTTCTGCTTCCTACCTTCCTGAACTTGTACCTCTTGTGAAGCATCTCGTGGTACATTATGTAATCAAGCATCTCTATGTCTGCGTCCTTCAGGATAAGGCTTAATGTTATGGTGTCTGTCCCGTATTCATAGGATCCAAGCTTTGATATTGAGCAAGACCCCCACTTTAGGTTGGTCTTTTCAAGCAGATTATAGAAATAATCATTATTCACACGGTCAAAGCTTTCTTCCAGGACAGGGTCTATATCTGTCTTTGGGGCGGTGATGTGCAGCTTCTTCATGAATATGCTGTAAAGCTCCATGTTCGGGGTGTTTTTTCTTACAGGATGGAGCCTTTTTTTCAGAAGCTTCAACAGCAGTTCCTGCATAAGGCCGACCTGTATCTCTTCTGAGACGTTTTTCCACCTTTTGGAGAGGCTGAGGAGTATGTGATCAGAGCTGAGCCTTATATTTGCCCTGTATGGCTTGAACTTTCCTGAATACCTCAGAGAGAATGAATAAGGAAAATCATGGTATAACCCTTCTATAGCCTTTTTTAGCATAGATGGAGGGGTTATCAGGAGGTTAATAAATTTTTAGGGAAGTTACTTTTAAAGCAAAGACCACTTTTGATAAAATCTAAAAGTTAGCAGAAAAATCTGGAGATTATAGTAGACTTATTGAACCTCATACCTCAATATAGCAGCGACCTTTCCCAGATCCCTCAGCTGAACACCTTCCCGAGTCTCTGTTGAGACTATCGTCACTTGAGAACCTACCAGCCCTGCTTCCCTTTCAAATTCCTCTATCTTTTCTTCTTCTAACTTTTCTGATAACAGCAGTACCTCTACAGAGCCGTTCTTCAGGTTCTGCATGACCTCTTTTTCACCATAGCTTGCCATACCCGGCTTTTTTGCCAGGAGGTCAAAGAACCGGCCCATAACCTTTTTCTCTGCCATTATGTCCTCTTTTGCAAGAACATCCTCTGCCTTGTCTACAAGCTCCTGCAGCCCAAACTCGCCAGTATAGCTTAGGTCTTTTATCGCTATTATCCTTTTTCTCAGCTCATTTGTGACGAAGCCGCCTTCCACGAACTCATATTTCGTCGGTCCAGGCCCGCCTACCAGGATGCCTTTTAGGTTCTTATTCTCAAGGAACTGATTCTTGACATACTCTGCTACCTTCTTGTAGTGGGCTTTGGCAGCCAATTCTGTGTTTTTTGCGTAACGTTTAGCCGATTGGCCGCCAGCTTTTATCTTTCCAGGGACCTCTGAGTGGGTCTTTTGCAACGGGATTATGGCCTTTCCCTTTAGGTATGCTATGTCTGCATCCCTCCTGTCAAGAACTATAAGGCCATAGACCTCTTTTGTCTCAAGCATATCCTCCAGGATGTCAAGGATAAACTTCTTGTCACACATATAGATCCTTGTCTTTAGGGGAACGGGAGGCTCGATGCTCCAGACGTTAAAGTCCTGCTTTCCCTGCTGGGCAGCTATATTGCCTGAGAAGGCAACAAGCCCGTTTTCAGGGGTCTTTTTGAAAAGCCTTAGGTGCTGTATCATCTTTTCCAAGGCAGTGATGACATTCTTCCTGGTGATGGCATCCTTTATGTTAGTGGCTGTTCCGCTTTCCTGGGAAAGGTGCTGTATTATCTTATTTATGTCATAGCCCTGAGGGATATAAACAGAGACCAGCTCTGTATGCCTACCTCTGTATCTACTTAAATCCTTGATGAATTTCTTCAACTTATGCTTTTGCTGCCCTGTAATTGCCATATACTTATAGAGGGTGGAAAGCCCATTTATAAAATTTTGTATAGGCCATTAACAGCCCATCAGCATTTTCCGATAGATTTAAAAAGCAAAGCCTATCTACAATCTAAACAATACCCCAAGAATGGGATCATATAATCCAGTTATATGACATTAAGCTATGGGGTAGCTTGGAACATCCTTTCTGGTTTGGGACCAGACGACCCCGGTTCAAAATCCCAGATAATATCAGTTATTGGGGCTGAAAGTCCGGGTAGCCCCATCTAATGATAAGATATCCTATATTATAGGCCACTAAAAAAGGAGATAAAGAACCAAAAAATGGCAAAAACAGAGAGATACGGCTCAGTAAAGAGGTTTGGAGCCAGGTACGGAAGAAAATTAAAGGAGAAGTTTGGAAAGATAGAGGCCGAGCAGAGAAAGAAGCACAAATGCCCATATTGTTCTGCCCCCAAGGTAAAAAGGATAGCTGCAGGGATATGGGGCTGCAGAAAGTGCGGCGTAAAATTCACAGGCAAGGCATATTCTATAGCGAAGAAGGCTTACGCTTCAAGCGAGGCTCCAATCTCAGGTAAAAAGGAGGCAATAGAAGCTCCTGAGAAAGAGAATGATAATATTTCTGATCTGAAGGATAGTCCAGAAGAAACAAAGAAGGTGAACCCCGATGGTTGAATACAAGTGCTTTGACTGCAACAAGAAGGTTTCGCAGGATTACCTGAGAAAGAAGGTAAGATGCCCTTATTGCGGAAGCAAGATATTATTTAAGCCACGAAGCGTCATAACCAAAGTGAAGGCCAGGTAAAATGTCTGAATTATCCAAGGAAACAGAGCAGAAGATCTCTCAGCTGCAGTTATATGAGCAAAGCATGCAAAACATACTTCTTCAGAAACAGCAGTTCCAATCCCAGTCTATTGAGATAGATTCTGCTTTGAAAGAGCTGGAAACTACGAAAGAGGCTTATAAGATAGTGGGCAATATAATGGTGGCCTCAAAAAAGCCAGACCTTAAAAGTGACCTCACTTCCAAGAAAGAGATTGTTTTACTCAGGATAAAAACCCTGGAAAAGCAAGAGGGCCAGATAAGGGAAAAGGCTAAAAAGATACAAGAGGAAGTTTCAAAGAAACTAAACAGCTGAAGATGGCTTCGGAAGACCTAACAGAGGAAGTTATCGAGAGACTGCAGGAATTGGAGGCTGAGGCTAATATAGCTAAGAACATTAAGATAAGGATAGATAATATAATCTCCATACTTAAGGAAGATGTTGAGCTTTCTATAAAGACAAATAAGGCCCTGAACGAACTGGACGATATCTCAAATGACTCGAACCTTGAGCCCTATATGAGAACTCAGATCTGGAACATCGTTTCTATACTAGAGAAGATTAACCACTGATAAGCTCTTTTTCCCTTTCTATGTATTCTTCCATGCTTATCTTTTGAGTTATATAGTCTATCTGCAGCTGCTTAAGTGGAGTGTCTATGTCCCTGATGCTGATCAAGATGGCGCTATCTACATCTTTTGATTGAGGGGTATCCTTTATATTTTCAACATATAATTTCCCCCAATTCATAGTCATAGCTCCAATGACAAGAGCAAAGACCACCAACAGCAAAGTAGCTATTAGGGGAGACATCGCTTTCTTCTTTCTTGGAAAGAAATTTCTTATATGTGATTTATCGGGCATAGGCCATCATCTTGTCTTTTCTTTTTGCAGCAATAATGCATAGATAAACAGTGTTATTATGAATGTTTCAATCAGGGGGAAGATTATCCTTGGCGCAGATATCAGGCCTGCCATGTCCAATATGGTTATTATCTCTTCGCCAACATAAAAAAGAACAGCGGCAAATAAGAGCTTCCATGGCAGGATATACGTTTTTTTTCCATAGACCCTGAATAACCTTAAGAACAGCCATATGATTATTATTACAAGAATAAGGTTATAATAGGGCGCCACCCTTCCTAAGCAATATGCCAGTGTTTGTACCATCTTATCTTTTTCTTTTTAGCCCTCTTTTTTACTTGTTGGAAATTTCCAAGACTTCAAACCCCTGGCAAATACCCCTACTGATTTGGAATAAAATTCCAAACCCCTTAAACCTAGTTTGAGATTCATCTCGAGGAGGGCTGCCGGTTTGAATTATCTATATTTATCTGCTTGAATAAAGCGATCATCAAAAAAACCAGGATAATCGTTGGGACAATGTGCGTCAGATAGGGGCTTTCAAAGATATTGAACGCCCTTAAGGCCCCCAATATCTCCTGAACCGCAAAGAATACCAATGCTATGACCAGAAGAACCCATGCATTAAGCCTTTTCTTCTTTTTAGATACTTTTATCATGGTTATGCCTATGATTCCTGCTACAGATGCTAAGATCAAGTTTGTGATCTTTAATATGCCTTCCAGATATTGCAAATTGACACCTCTTTTACTTCTATCCTTGAGCTTACTCCTATAAAAACTTTGCGGATTATCGGCCCCGTAGAAATCCTATCAATTCCTTTTTAGAAAACTAATCTGGAAGGGAATCTTTTGGGAAACAGGATCTGCTTAAAAGCAGTTTTATTGGAAATTTCGCAGGAATTTCCATGGGATTTCTCCCCGACCGCTTTGAAACATAGTTTTAAACCCCAAAAGGTTTAGATTTATGTCAAGGAACAGCCGCTGATTGGAATTATCCTCCAGTAACTTATGATGTTCGGTTTTAGCTTGATAATTTTAGTGTCTTGTTTTGCTGAATAGTAATTTAGTCGAATAATGGAAACATTTATATATTTTTATTTTAAATGTTCATCTTAATTGACATGTATTGTAAAAAAGGGGCATATATATTGTAATCTTAGCGGCCATCGAAATAAGTCAAAATGCTGAATAAAAGAGGTAGGATTATATTTCTTGTATTTATACTATTTGTGGTCCTTTTTTATCTTGTTCCTACAATAGGTGCGGATGGGAACTTTAGTATCCAGATCCAGGATAAGGCTGGGCGTAAGATAGGAAGTTATAAGCTGGTTGGCACCAGTTTGGAGAGCTATGATCTGCTTATCTCAGACGTTAAGGAAGGTATAAGATCCTATTCAAAAGCGAAGGGAGGCTTAGCGGCATTTATAGACTCTTTTTTTGAGATTTTTTCTTTTACAGGTTATGCAATCTCTGATCTGGGGAAGGATCAGGGGATTTCCCTTGTTGAGATCAAGAACATCAGGGGGCTTAGCAGGATAAATGTCAAGATTGATTATCTTCCCGGGATGAACACCAAGGTTTTTGCGGTGAAAGAACAAAACCTTAATTTTGATGAAGCTGTTGTCAAGCTGCCAAAGACAGGGGACGTTGATTTTGTCGTAAAATGCAATGATTTCGATTTTGATAATTTTAGATGCGCCAACTGGAAAAGGGCAGACATATCTTTTGAGGATAAAGGAGACCATATAGTCTTCAATGCTTATGGCTTTAGCGCTTATGCAGGAATAGGGACCATAAATGAGACAGCTGTTGTCAGGAATTTTGCATCAGGGGCGGTAAATCCTGGCAATACTCTTACAGTCACTCTAGATGTCCTGATCAAAGGAGGAGAGAAGTACTATGCGATAGACGAGAGGATACCTGCGGGCTTTACAGTTGTAGACAACGGAGGAGGAGACCAGTCTGAGGCAGGATCCCTTAAATGGGTAGTTATCCAGGATGCTGCAGAAATAACATATGCTTATACCCTAAAAGCGCCTATCCAAGAGGGAGGTTATACTTTTTCAGGAACTTATATGTTTGAAGGGGATAATGAATCTAAGGGTATTTTGGGGAATAGTTTAGTCAATGTTACGTCCATTTCAGAATGTGTCGACGGCGATGGGGATAATTATGGGGTTGGAGGGAATAGGCTGGCATGTACATATCTGGACCTGGACTGTAATGACAGCAACGCGGATATCAATCCTGGCGCTATAGATTTCTGCAACAATATTGATGATGATTGTGATGGAACAATAGATGAGGGTTTGCTGAGGCTATGCAGCGATTTTCATTATGGCGTCTGCGCAGGAGGTGAAGAGTCCTGTTTAGGCGGAGTATGGGTCGGATGCCCATTACCTGAGCAGGAGATATGCGGAAATGACATAGATGAGAACTGTAACGGCATAGCAGAGCCATGCATCCTATGCTCGGATCAGGGCGGCTTTACCTGTATAGGAGGAGAATACTGCCCAGGACTAAGTTTAGTAGCTTCTGATACAACCCGTTGCTGTTCAGAGCAATGCCAAATTCCTATATGGAATACATGTGCAGAATGCGGAACAGGATTATTTAACGTGTGCGACAAGACAGAGTGCTATAACATATCCGAGGGATGCTATTATTCCTCCCTGGAAATACAAAAATGCAAAGGATGTTTGGGGATAACCTGCAGCGATTATGCAGATGAACAGAGCTGTTCAGATGATAATTGCGGGATAGGAGGGTGTTTTTGGAATCAAACGGAGTGTATAAGACTGGAGTCTTCTATTGTAGTCAGGCAGTTTTCCTCTATGGAGATATATGCTGGTGAGAATCTTACGGTCACTCTTGAAGTTTTGACAAGAGGCGGGGACAGCTACTATGCGATAGACGAGAGGATACCTGTAGGCTTTACGATCATAGATAATGGTGGGGGAGACCAGTCTGAGGCAGGATCCCTTAAATGGGCTGTTATCGAGAACGCTGAAGACACTACCTATACATATACAGTAAGGGCAGACCAGGAAGGAAGCCATATCCTTTCAGGGGCCTATATGTTTGAGGGAGATACTGAACCAGCCAGCATCCTTGGCCAGGCTTTGGTAAACGTGCTTTCATCAGAAATTCCGGATGAAACTCCCCCAGTACGCTCAAATCCCCAGCCAGTGGGCTTGCTTACCTCAGGAACAAGCTCTGCAACCATATCGCTTGATACAGACGAAGAAGCAGTATGCAGATATTCAACGATTCCTGATACATCTTATGAAACTATGCTTTTTACGTTTGCAGATACCGGTTCTATGAACCATCTTGATCTTGTTGAGGGCTTAGTTGATGGTGAGAGCTATTCTTATTTTGTGAGGTGCAACGACTCTTCTGGAAATTACAACATAAATGATCTTGTCATAAGTTTTGGAGTAAGCCTTACAGGTCTTCAGGACGCAATCCCTCCTTCCATTTCATTTGGGCCTTTAACACCTTTGGACGGCACCTTGCAATCAGAGGATCATGCGGAGATAGAGGTTATGGTTACAGAAGAGAATCTTGACAGTTTCGAGTTTAACTGGGATGGCATGAATTACAGCCTATATGATGATTCATTAGTACTAATGATGAATTTTGATAATGCAGCTTCATTGGGAGAAGGCTCTTCTATAGTCAAGGATGTTTCCGGCTATGGAAATGATGGTTCTGTTGAGGGAGCCGTTTGGACCTCTAGTGGGAACTATGGAGGTGCATTCGAGTTTGGCGGCAACGATGATTACATACAGATTGATGATACCTCTGGGAGCATATTTGACTTTACAGGATCCAATACTATGAGCATCTGGTTTAATCCCAGATCTGAACAGACAGGGAAATTTATGCTGGCAAAGTTTGATCCGGGAGATGCCTCAAACTATAACTGGGGGATGTATATAACTTCTGGAAGCAATAAAACCTCCTGCTATTACAGGTTCACTAATGAGGCCGTAAAAACCTCAACATACGACCATGGAGAGCCTTTAAAAGGATGGCACCATATGGCCTGTACCTATAATGGGACATCCGTCAACCAATATTTTGACGGCAGGCAGGTTTCAAACATAAGCGTTAGTGATGATGTAGTTATAGACAATGATCCAGTCATAATAGGCAAATGGATCAATACTTTCGACGGTATAATAGACGAAGCAAGGATATGGAACAAATCATCAAATGTTGCAGAGATCCAGCAGCTTTATTTCTCCAACCTGAGGAAATATGATATAGACAAATGGTCTTTATATGTGAACCAGAGCAGGAGCCCAACCGAAGGCCTTATAGACAAAGAATATAGCTATTTTGCATCTGCAGGGGACTCTTCAGGAAATACCAACAAGACAGAGACAAGAATGTTGACTGTGAGCAGCATTGTACCTTTATGTTCTGAGCAGGAGGGCTTTATCTGTGCAGCAGACGAATACTGCCCCGGAACAAGCATAGCTGCCGAGGACACTACAAGGTGCTGTTCAGAGGCATGTTTAGTTCCCAGCTGGCCTTCATGCGGGGAATGCGGGACAGGGATATTCAATATCTGCGACAGGACAGAGTGCTATACTGCTATGGAGGGATGCTATTATGCCCCTTATGGGGTTGGAGGGGTATGTTTGGGTTGTGCAGGGGCAACATGCTATAATTATACGGATGAGCAGAGTTGTATCGATGATAGCTGTGATATAAGGGGATGTGTATGGCAGGGCAGCAGCTGCGGCTGGGTTGAGCCCTCTTTCGTGACAAGGCAGTTTTCATCAGCAACTGTCAATGCAAACAGCACGCTTACTATAACCTTAGACGTTTCAGTAACAGTTGACAACTATTATGCGATAGATGAGCGGATACCTGCGGGCTTTACAGTAATAGATAACGGAGGGGGAAACCAGTCTGAGGCAGGATCCCTTAAATGGGTAGTTATTGAGAACGCTGAAGACACCACATATACTTATACACTAAGGGCAGAGCAGGAAGGGGAAT
>JAHWIN010000018.1 GCA_019322475.1 Candidatus Woesearchaeota archaeon | reverse complement strand
GTTAGGGCATTTTAGGGATGTTTTGAATCATTTTCTTCTCCTGAAAAGTAGAAAGATTTTTATAAGCAGTAATTTTCTTAAACTCGTCTGCGGAGATGCCGGAGTGGCCAAACGGGATAGGCTTAGGACCTATTAGCTTAGTGCTTACGGGGGTTCGAATCCTCCTCTCCGCATTTGGTTTTCAGCTTTTCTCTTAGGCGGGAACCCTCCTCTTGCCTTCTTATCAGTTTGTGGTTATTGGCAATGCTGTTAGCGGCTATTTTACCCTCAAGAGATATCCCTCCGATCATGGGCGTTTTGGAGCAGAAACCGAAAGCTTTAAATATATGGTTATAAACCATAATACTATGGTTTAAGATGGTTAATGAGAAAATAAACATACTGAAGTTACTTATAGAGAACCAAGAAAATAAGTTAAGCATAAGAAAAATATCCAAATTAAGAAGAATAAACTATAAATCAGCTTATAATGCCATAGAAAAGCTGGAGAAAGAGGGCATAATAAGCGTAGAAAAAACCGGAAATATGTCAATATGCTCTTTTAACCAAAATTTCAATGTGTCTGTATTTGAAGCAGAATACCAAAGAAGAGAGGAGCTTTTCAAAAATAAAGGCTTATTAGTCGTTCAGAAGGATCTCTCAGAGCTGGAATTTCCATTTATATTGCTGCTTTTTGGCTCTTATGCAAGAGGCACACAAAGAAAACACTCAGATATAGACCTGTTATCTATCGGTGGGGACCAAAAAAAAATCAAATCGGAAATATCTAAATTTCCCCTGAATATCCATCTAACTTCCATATCGTATGATGACTTTATCACAATGGCAAAAAGCAGGGAGTTTACAGTAGTAAGCGAAGCTTTAAAAAATAACATAATCCTAGTAGGCATAGGGGAATATTACAGGCTGCTGAAAAATGTTAGATGAAAGGAGAATAAAGGAGGCAGAAACAAATGTAAACTCTTACCGTTCAGAAGGGCTTTTACTTAAAAAAGAATTTCAGGGGGACATCCTTAAGATACTAATAAAAAATGCAGAAGAAAGCATCAAGGTGGCACAGCACTTATTTGAAGAAGAATTATCTGACCTATGGGTTATTGTTGCCTCTTACTATTCAATGTATTATTACGCTAACGCTGTCTTATTAAAACTAGGCTATAAAGTAGGGGATAAAATATCCCATAAGGTTACTGCAGATGCACTCATCGTTTTTGCAAGAAAAAAGCTTAAAGAATCATTGATCGAAGATTATGAAGATCTAAAAGAAGAAGCTTTGAATATTGCAGGAATGAAAGCAGACACAATAGTTGAATCTTTTGATCATGAAAGAGAAAAGAGGCACCGTATCCAATATAGGACGGTAGAAGTTGAAAAACACTCAAAAGCCAAAACATCTTTAGATAGGGCTAAACATTTTATGCTTGAGATGAAAAAATTACTGGAACAAAAAAATAAACATGGCAGATAGTATGCCTGAAAATTTCTAAAAAAAATATCTAAGAAAGCATCAAGGGGACTCAGTATTACGCCCTATCCCCCTCTTATCTATTATGCTTTTTCCCAAAGAATACCTTAAATTATCAGATACATCCCTTACTGTTATTATGCCTATAAGACCTTCTTCGCTTTCTACAAGGAGCCTTCTTACCCTTTTCTGGGCCATCAGGTCATTAGCTTCGTCTATATCCTTTTCGGGGCTTATAGAGATCACAGGGCTGCTCATTATCTCCCTTACAAGGGTCTTTTCAGGGTTTCTTCCCCGGGCCACTATCTTTTTCAGTATGTCCCTTTCAGTGACTATGCCCACTATCTTATTGTCTTTCTCTAACGGCAGGCAGCCTATGTTTTTTGAGTCCATGGTCCTGGCTGCATCAGAGACTGTGGAATCTGCAGAAGCCTTTATTATCGGATGCGTTATGTCTTTTACTTTCATCTTCCAAAAAACACCTCCTAATAGTATATTAATCTTGCGTTATAATGTTAACTTATCTGGAATCCTGCAAGGCCTTTTTTGCATGCGAAAGCAGCTTTGCGGCCTTTAGGAACGTATCCCCCTGATTTTCTTCGGATCACATAAACCTTCTGGCAACGAAATATACGAAGATAAAAAAGCCGATTATTATCGTGATTTCAGCAATTATCTTCGCTATCGTAAAAAGCATGAAGTACCTTGCCCTCAGCTCTGCCTCTTTTTTTTGCCTCGCTCTCATCGCCTACTTTGCAGTCGTTTTCTTTATTTTCTTGAGCCTGCTGAAGTTCTCCCTTTCAAGCTCTTCCAGCTTGAACGTTATCATCCTTTTTGAAGACTCTAATCTTGGTATCGTAAGATAATCCAAGCTGTTGACCCTTCTTTTTGTCTTCTTTATCTCCTCTGCCAGGTGCTTGAGGGCCAGCTGCTTTTCCATAAGCTTTATGAGGTCCGGGAATATGGCCCTGTACTGCTTTACTGCGTTGTCTAATTCCAGCGCCTGCCCAAAATAGCCGGGCCACTGGTGCTCCACCTTAATGTCCTTTATCACAGGAACCTCAACACCCATTATGGACTTAGAGGAGACATCTATCGATGCCCCTGAACACAGGCCAGACGTTATACGCTCCATATTTATCTCGCCTTCGACTGCCTGCGCGTTGTAGAGTGACTTCTGGGCGCTTATCAGGCTCTTGGATATGGCTTTTCTCAGCTTTTTTATATCCTTGAGGATATGGAAAAACTCCAGGATAAGGACATCCCTCTTCTCTTTCAGAAGCTTGTGCCCTTTTTTTGCTATCTTAAGCTTCTTCCTTGTCAGAAGAAGACCCATCCTTGTAGGCTTTATCTCCATTTTTGACCTTTAGACCTTTTTTTTCCTGAATCTTTCAGGCTCTGAATCGATGCCTGCGCTTAATGGAGCATCTATGCCGCTGTTTTCTGAGGAGCCTTTTTCCATATCAGGCATGCCCTGCTTTGTACCTGCAGCTTCTTTCTTAGGAAGGTATTTCTTGATAAATTCCTCCTTTATCCTCTTGAGCTCTGACTCTGGAAGCTCTCCCAGCAGGTCCCATGCTATCGACATAGTGATCTCTATGGTCCTGTTTTCGTCATAGCCCTGCCTTACGAACCTGTCCTCGAACCTGTCTGCAAACTCAAGGTATTTCAGGTCCAGCTCTGACAGGGATTCCCTGCCTATGACTGCAACTAAGTCCCTTAATTCTATGCCCTGGGCATATGCGGCATAAAGCTGGTCTGACAGGTTTGCATGGTCTTCCCTTGTCTTCCCTTTGCCTATGCCGTTTTTCATAAGCCTTGACAGTGAAGGAAGTATGTTTACTGGAGGGTATATCCCTTTCCTGTGAAGGTCCTTGCTCTGCACGAACTGCCCTTCTGTTATGTAGCCGGTGAGGTCAGGTATGGGGTGGGTGATGTCATCATCAGGCATGCTCAATATAGGCATCTGGGTAAGGCTTCCCCTCTTGCCTTTTATCCTTCCTGCCCTTTCATATATGGAGGCAAGGTCTGTATACATGTAGCCAGGGTATCCTCTTCTTCCCGGAACCTCGTTTCTTGCAGCAGCTATCTCCCTAAGCGCTTCACAGTAGTTTGTCATGTCTGTAAGTATAATCAGGACATGCATGCCTTTGTCATAGGCCAAAAACTCAGCTGCTGTCAGGGCTATCCTTGGCGTTATTATCCTTTCAATGGCGGGGTCGTCTGCCAGGTTTAGGAACATTATGACATTGCCTAAGCTTCCTGTCCTTTCGAATTCCTGCCTGAAGAACAATGCTTCTTCGTTCGTTATCCCCATAGCTGCAAAGACAACTGCAAATTTCTCGTCTTTTCCCCTTACCACTGCCTGCCTTGCTATCTGTGCTGCCAGCTGGTTATGGGGGAGCCCTGAGCCTGAGAATATGGGCAGCTTCTGCCCCCTTACAAGGGTATTGTTCATGTCTATAGTGGAGATCCCTGTCTGGATGAATTCAGCAGGGTGCTCCCTGTTATAGGGATTGATAGCATTTCCGTTGACATCTATCCTCTTTTCAGGTATCACATCAGGCAGGCCGTCTATAGGCCTTCCTATGCCGTCAAAGACCCTTCCCATCATCTCTTCATTTACCCCTAATTTCATGGTTTCCCCTACAAAACGGACCTTGGTGCTCTTGGTGTCGATCCCTGAAGTTCCTTCAAAAAGCTGGACAATAGCCTTGTCTTCCCTTGTCTCAAGGACCTGGCCCATCCTTTTCTCCCCTGAAGGTATAGTGACTTCGACCAATTCCGCATAAGCGATATCCTCTACATCTTCAACGATCATCAAAGGGCCTGAAACTTCACTTACTGAGGTGTATTCTTTTAGCATTTTAATTGTCCTCCTCTGGCTTAGCAGATATCCTGGATATGCTCCCTTCCAGATCCTTTATCTGCCTGTCCATGTCTTTTGCTATCTCGCCAGACTCTTTTTCAATATCCTTGATGTATTTCATCCTTGCTATCCTTTCTTTTACGCTTAGCCCTGCTATGTCGCTGAGCTTGACCCCCCTGCCTACAGCTTCTGAAGCAAGGCTATGGAGGCCAAGGATAGTCTTCAGCATCAGATGCTGCTTTTTGATGCTGCAGAACGTGTCAATCTCGTGATAAGCGTTCTGCTGCAGATAGTCTTCCCTCAGCGATTTTGACGTGTCCAGGACAAGCTTGTCATTTTCAGGAAGCGCATCAGGGCCCACCAGCTGCACTATCTCTTTCAGTTCAGCCTCTTTCTGAAGAAGCCCCATCGCCTTTCCCCTAAGCTCAGAGAACTCACCTGCGATGCTGTCAAAATAGCCGGACAGCTTATCTGTATAAAGCGAATAAGAGGTCAGCCAGTTGATAGAAGGGAAATGGCGCCTGTATGCTAAGGGGGCATCTAAAGCCCAAAATACCTTTGTCATCCTTAACGTGTTCTGTGTTACCGGCTCAGAGAAATCCCCTCCCGGCGGGCTTACTGCCCCTATAATAGATACGCTTCCATTGCTGGAGTTTAGGCTTATGACCCTTCCTGACCTTTCATAGAACTGCGCTAGTCTTGAGGCAAGATAAGCAGGATAGCCTTCTTCGCCTGGCATCTCTTCCAGCCTTGACGAGATCTCCCTCATGGCTTCAGCCCATCTTGAGGTGGAATCAGCCATAAGTGCAACATCATACCCCATGTCCCTGAAATACTCTGCGATAGTCACTCCTGTATATACAGAGGCTTCCCTTGCGGCTACAGGCATATTTGAGGTATTTGCTATAAGAACAGTCCTTTCCATAAGGGGCTTGCCTGATTTTGGGTCTGTCAGCTTTGGAAATTCGTCCAGCACTTCAGTCATCTCATTCCCCCTTTCTCCGCATCCTATATATACTATGACATTAGCGTCAACCCATTTTGCCAGCTGCTGCTGTGATACGGTCTTTCCTGCTCCGAAAGGGCCGGGTATGGCGGCTGTTCCGCCTTTGGCAATGGGGAAAAAAGTGTCGAATACCCTCTGGCCTGTTATAAG
Source organism: Candidatus Woesearchaeota archaeon (assembly GCA_019322475.1). GTDB lineage: Archaea > Nanobdellota > Nanobdellia > Woesearchaeales > JACPBV01 > JAHWHQ01. The sequence continues at coordinate 24,497 of JAHWIN010000018.1, read as the reverse complement.
CGGTATGTTCGGGTCAAGCTTCTTATCATACGGGCGGGCTATCCTTACAGGCCATCTCTGGTACATCTTGATGTCAACTTCATCATCTTCTGTCTGCAGCCTTATGACCGGCTCTTCGATGGTCCTGCTCCCTTCATATACCTTAAGGACCTTTCCTGATGTTCCGGGAGGGAGCATGATCTTATGCTCGATGACCTCTGTCTCTTTTACACTCCCTATGATCTGGCCCTGCTTCAGCTCCTCGCCTTCTTTTACGCAGCTTAGGAAGTCATACTTCTTTTTCCTGTCCAGCGAGTTTACCTCTATGCCCCTTGATATGAAATCTCCGGAGAGCTCTGCTATGGCAGGAAGGGGCCTTGCAATGCCGTCATAGATGCTTTTCAGGAGGCCCGGGCCAAGCTCTATGCTTAACGGAGCTCCTGTTGAGATTACAGGCTCGTTGGGCTTAACGCCGGTAGTATCCTCATAGACCTGGATAGTAGCTTCATCCTTATCAAGGCGTATGATCTCGCCTATCAGCTTTTCATCACCTACCTTAACAACGTCATACATCCTGCTTCCTTTCATCCCTTTTGCCACCACAACAGGGCCGGCAATCTTTATAATTTTTCCCATTCACATCACCTTTAAATTATTAGCTGTTCTTTTCCTACAGGTTTAGCTCAACGCCTATAGCTGACTTGATCACCCCTTTTAGGTCATCTGTAGACAAAAAATCTTCAGCATTATCCGGGATACTTATCATATTCCTGAATTCCTCCAGCTCAGGGACCAGCCGGATTATGCTGAAATTAGCCAGGATGAACTCTTTTCTTCCTGTGTTTTTCAGCAGGTCCAGGGCATCTTCCCTTTTCCTTATTATATGGCTGTTCCTTATCCCGGCTAACCTCATGCCGGTTGCAAATTCAGGGTTTCCCAAGACGATCATATTATCCTCTCCTTTATCTTTTTATCCGTAAGGCCGCTATCTATGCCTTTGCTTACTATGAAAAGGTTTTTCAGCTCCAGCTCTTTCTTGGTAAGATACGAGAATAACGGATAAGGGCCCATGGTGTGGCTTAGGTCATGGCTTATCACAGTTTTCTTGAAAAAACGGTACAGCTCTTCTTCAAAATGGGAAAGAGACCCGTCCTTCCGGAAGCTTTCAAGGGCCTTATCTAACGGGGCATGGTAAGGAAGCCCTTCCAGAGAAGCTACAAAATCCTCCAAACTTTCAGCTTCGATAGCTTTTTTTGCCCTTGAACAAAGGCCAGAACCGTTTTTTATTAGGAGATCCTCCTGCCTTTCTTTTCCTATCCCCCTTGCCCTGAACTTCAAGAGGGCAATTATGTTCATCATGTCTATCTTCTTGTTAAGGATATCCATTATCAGCTTTTTGTCATGGATCTTTATCTTATTGACGATACCTGCAAAGTTGCTGAAGACGAGCTGGTCTATAGAGACCTCAAACTCTTCAAGGCTTTCGTATTCTTTCTCGAATATTTTGGAATAAGCTGTAGGGGCAAGGATAACCTTCATGTCTGCAGTGCTTTTCGCATCTAAGAGGTGCTTGATGAGGCTGTCTTCCAATGCACCTATGGGGTATATAAGCGAGCTGTCGATATCGCTGCCCACCCTTTTTGCCCGGTATATTGTCTTGAGGATCTGGGACTCGAAGAACATCAGGTAAGCAGAGAATAAGCTTTTTGACTGTTTTGGGCTTAACCCTACGAGCTCCCTGACTGAGCTGATGAATGAGGCTTCGAGAGCGATATGAAAATCCCTCAGCCCCTCCCTGCTTTTTTCCAGCTCTTCTTCATAGGCTGTTTCCTTAAGCAGGCTCCTGAACTCTTTCAATGACCGTGCCTCTGCCAGCTCTTCCATCAGCCTGCCGCTTACCATGAAATTGCTTCTTGCCTGTATCCTTGCGTTTGCATATACAAAGTGGCTCATGGGAGCGACACCCCTGATAAGGAAGATAAGAAGGGCTATTATCAGGGAGGCAGACAATATAAGTATCATAAAAGGAGGGTCAAGGACAGGGCCAAATACCCTGTGGAATAATGCAAACCCCTGCTTTACCGGAGCGCCTGCGATGCTGGCGTTGGCAGAGGAGTTTGCTATGCTCCTGTTTATGGAACTTAACAGCCCGGTTGCATTTTCCAGTGTCGTGTTGATCATCTTATAATCTAGCTGAACAATATCCTGCTCACTTCCTGCCTTAAGGCATCCTTTTTAGAGGCTATTATGTTATTGAGCGTAAAGTCGTAAGATACGCTTTTTGACATGAATTTCAGGCCTATTATGCTGTCATCAACCTCAAGTTCAGGGAAAAAATCCTTGTAGTAATCGCTGTCCCCAATTACAGAGAACCCTTTTTTTTGCTGCATGCTTTTCCTGACAAAATTGACATATCTGCTGCTGTGCACGATATCTTTCGCTTTCTTTTTTGCCTCTTCGAAAACTTCCCCGATAAGGGATTCCCTTTTCTCTTCAAATTCCTTCTTAGCCTTCAGCTTCTCTTCACTCAGTATCATGGAATGCGCCTTATCCATCTCTGCTTTGGATATCGCTTTCGTCCTGGAACTCAGGATCCCGAGCTTTCCTTTCAGGTCCCTGTTTATTATATCCAGCCTCTTCTTATTGTCTTTTTCTATCTCTTTTATCTCTGAAGAGTATCTCTTCTGGATGGACTCTTTCAAAGCATCTACATTTCCGAAAACTTCCATCTTTTATACCCCCATCTCCTGGCATGCAGGAAAATGCAAGATCCTGGAATGGCCCTAAATGAGGCCTTTGCCTTTAAGCATACAGGATTTCAGGCTCTAAGCCTTATCCTTCGCTTAAGCTTGCGGCTTTGGGCTTCCTGAAGCAGGCTATGAGCTGCATATCTGCAGCCCTATCTTCCCTGCCCTTTTTGGGCATAGGCCTGTTCCAGGACGATCTAAGGATATAGCTTCCTGAGAAGCTTTATCCAAGGACCCCTAATCCAACAACAAGCAGGATCAGCGAAGCTATGAAACCGAATATTGCCGGGGTTTCACACTGCCCTGCAAATACGAGGCTTGGTGCGAAAGCATCCTGGTTTTTTGTGCAGCTTATGATCCCTGCTGTAGAGACCAGGCCCTGCATGATAGCTGATGTTGCTGTAATCGCAACTATCAACCCAGCTATAAGCATAGCCGCTCCCTGCATCGTTGTCAGTTCCTTTACGCCTCCTCCCACCAATCCGCATCCCATCAATATAAGCAATGCTATTATAAATGCATATACTGTCTGGGTCTGGGGCAGAGCCTGAAGGATCATCGCGCTTTTGAAATTCTCTTTCTTTTCAGCAACAGCACCTGCTCCTGCAACCCCTGCAATCTTTACTGCATAGGCTGTACAGAATCCTGCTGTTCCCAGCGCCAACCCGGCTCCGCTAATTGCCAATACAACTCCTAATGTTACCATCTTTGGTTACCTCCTGTTTTCTTTTTTGAGCGAAAGGGACCTTAATATCCCTAAGCTTTCTCTAATCTTATAAACGTGTTTTTTCTTTCAGAGAGGAACGGCTTGTACTTCTTTCCTCCTCCTTCGTAAAATTTAGTGAAAAACTCCAAAAAATGAAGCCTTGTTGTGTGTATAAATGCCCCCAGGCCGTTCATGGCGACGTTGAACAGGTGCCCAACTATAAATACAACGGCGGCTATCGGAACCCCTATCCAGGGGACAAGGTCCACGACCATGAAGACCATGAAATTTACAGCAAGGGCTATCCCTGCTGTCCCTATGGCAAGCGCCATTAGCCTTGCATATGAGAAAAGGTCACCCATAAATCCGCTGAATCCGAATACAGACAGGAGAGAGCTGACCAGGCCGCCTTCCATGAAATTGAAGACCATCTGAAGGATTATGGCTATAACTATCGCTATAATGCCTATGGTATTCAGCTTGACCAAAAACAGGAAAAGCCCCAACATGAATATTATCCACACTCCCTGCTGCGCTATTGCGTCCTTAAGGCTGCCCTTATGCATATTTTCATAGAATCCTGCGACAAGCCCGATAAGGAGATGCAATGAGCCCAAAGCGAGGGCTATCGATAATGTCAGCATAACCTGCTTCATAGAGTCTATTGGCACGGGAAGGCTTATCCCTACCTGCTGGAAGAAGCTTCCGAAATAGGATCCGAATACAGCACCCAGCAGGGTAGTCGATATCCCAAACGCCATAAGTATTATAGAGAATTTCTTCATCGTATCATCAAACTTTCCTATCCCCCTGTACATTATCCATCCAAAAACAAGGACCAGGAGGCCGTAGGCAGCGTCTGTCAGCATGAACCCGAAAAGTAGGGTAAATGTGACAGCAAGGATAGGGGTAGGGTCAAATTCCCCGTATTTAGGGAGAGAATAAAGCTCTGTTATCATCTCGAACGGCGCTACGAACTTATTGTTCTTAAGAAGGGTAGGTGCGTTTTTTTTCTCATCAACCTCTATATAATACTTTCTTGAGGATCCTTTTACAGCCTTATGGAACTCTTCAAGGTTCTTTTCAGGCACCCATGCCTCCAGGACAGAAAATGCCCTTGTAGCTTTGAAATCCTGCAGGGCAGATACCTTCTGCTTTGCTATCCCTAACTCTTCACCCCATATGTCGAGCCTCCTCTTATAGACCTTTTGGGCTTTTGCAAGAAATGAGCATATCTTCTTTTCTTTCTCCTGCAATCCGCTTATCTCAGAATTCAGGGTTTTGACTACTTCTTTAGGCTTCTTGTCCATGTACGGCACATCAAGGCTTTGAAACCCTACGCTATGAAGGGCCTTTTCTATGGGAGGTATGTCTTTTGATGTGCTCAGCACAGCAATAAATGACCTGCCTTTATCCCTCTCCTCGCTGCATATGACTGCTTTTTGCCCCAGCTCATCCTTTATGTTCTGAAGCGATGATGCGCTTATCATGCCTCTTGATACCTTTATGTTCTCTGAAGACTTAAACAGCCCTGTCTTGACATCGGGCATCAATGAAAGGTTATGTATCATGAACTCCTTGTCCTGGACCTCTTCCCTGATCTTCTGAAGCTTGTCAAGCCTTTCGAGAACCTTTGGCTCTATCATGCTGAGATGGTACTCTACCTCCTCTATAAGGTCATCCGGAGAATATATCGCGCTCTTATGCTTTTTTGGAGGCTCAGGAGAGAAGAACTTTTTTATCCTGTTCCCTGGCTGGATAACTTCCTCATAGGGCTCTAAGGAATCTACTATAAGGTTAAACCTTGTCTGAACATCATCCAGTTTCTTTATGCTCTCATAAGAGTATTGGGGGCTTAGCATAACTTCAGTACCTTCATCTTCTGCCCCTTTTTTTAAGGAAGCTGAATCCTGCTTTTTTATCTCGCATAAGCCCAGCTCGTAAAGGCTGTTTATCAGGGCATCTGCCTTGGATTTGTCTATGATGACCCTTGCATGAAATAATTTTGTCGGCCTAAACATTTTCGTCTAATATGGAAGAGAAGATAGTATCTACTGCCTTTTCAAAATTTTTAGAAGATCTTGTTTCAAGATGCTTTATCTTTTCCTTATAATCCTCAGTAAGCTTTTTGGCTTCATCCCTGGCTTTTTCCCTTGTTTTTTCCAGATCCTCCTCTTTTGTTTTTTGCAATCGCTCTTTTTCCTCTTTTAGCTCCTTATCGAGGCCTTTTTTGGCTTCTTCAACATCCTTTAAAGAATCAGCTTTTGCCTTGTTTAGCTTTTCCTGCTGCTCTTTTTCGAAATTTTTTAACATCTCCAGAACGTTTTCTTCCATCTCAATTGGGGTGAATAAAAGTTATATTATAAAGTTTACTATTTCAGAATTGCCCTGATGGAGCCAGGAGGCTGCACAAAACCACAACCTTTTAATAGATACTATTGTTTTTTGGTTTTTGAATCTTATCTTATTGAAATGTTGGGGGAGGATAATATGACTGAAACAGCCGAATTACTTGAAAATGTAAAAAAGCAGAAGCCATTGGTATACCATATAACCAACTGGGTGACAATATATGACTGCGCGAATATCGTAAGGGCGATAGGGGCTCTTCCTGTGATGGCCCATGCGCCTGAAGAGGCTGCAGACATGGCAGGTATCTCAGGTGCGCTGGTCCTTAACATAGGCACGCTTACTACCGAGCTTGTAGAATCGATGAAGATTGCAGGAAAGGCAGCAAACAAAAAAGGGATACCGATAGTTATGGATGCTGTAGGTGTTGGAGCGACAAAGCTTAGGGACGATAAGGCGTCAGAGCTGCTCAACGAGCTTAAGATAGATATAATAAAAGGCAACGCTTCAGAGATAGCCCGGCTGGCAGGGGAAGAGGTCCAGACAAAAGGGGTTGAATCATCGAAGGTAGAGGCTAACCTTGTCGATCTCGGAAGGAAACTTGCTGAGGAGAGGGATTCAGCTGTCGTGATAACCGGGAAAGAAGACATCATAGTAGGCGGAAGCAGGGCCTACATATGCAGGAACGGGCACGACATGATGGGAAAGATAGTCGGGACAGGGTGCATGGCAGCTTCGGTAATAGGCGCTTTTGCGGCTGTGGAAAAAGACTATGCAAAGGCTGCAGCATCTGCTTTAGCATGTTTTGGCATTGCAGGGGAACTGGCCTCGAGAAACAGCACAGGCCCCGGGAGCTACAAGCAGTCATTTTATGATGAGATCTATAACCTGAACGATACAGACATATATGATATGGAGAAGCTTGATGCCCAAAATTTTTCTCAGGAGGAGAAAAAAGAGGCAGCAGCCCCTAAGGAAGAGGAACCTGAGGAAGAAGGAAAGGAAGAAGAGCCCTCAGAGGAAGAGCTTAAGGAAGAGCCGAATGAAGGAGAAAATGAAGAAGAGCCTTCAGCAGAAGAACCTGAGAAAGAAGCTGCTGGTGAAGAGGCGCCTGAGGAAGAAGAGCTTAAGAAGGAATCCTCCCAAGAGGAAGTACCTGCGGCTGAAACTACTGAGGGAGCTGAAGAAGGGTCAGGTGAAGATGAGGCCAAGACTCAGTGATATAGACCTTTATTTTATAACAGACAGCAGGCTGACAAGGAAAGGCATAATTGAGGATGTAAAGTCAGCGATTAGGGCAGGGGCCAGGATAATACAATACAGGGAGAAAGACAAGCCGACCAGGGTGATGGTCAAGGAGGCTGCAGCAATAAGGGAGCTTTGCAGGGACAGGGCAATATTTCTCGTCAATGACAGGGTGGATGTTGCTCTGGCTGCAGGGGCAGACGGGGTCCATCTTGGCCAGGATGACATGCCTTACAGCTATGCAAGGCCTTTTTTTGATAAAGGGATGATTGGGATCACTGTGCATGATGCAGAAGAGGCAGCTGATGCAGAGAAGATGGGGGCGGATTATGTTGGGGTAAGCCCCATATTTGAGACAAGGACAAAGGAGGATGCAGGGAAAGCGGCAGGCTTGGGCCTTATCAGGGAGGTTAAGGAAAAGGTGAGGATCCCTATCGTGGCTATAGGCGGGATAAGTCTTGATAATGTTTCAGATGTCAGGAAAGCAGGCGCCAAATCTGCGGCAGTGATATCTGCCATACTTAAGAGTGATGATGTTGAAGAGGAATGCAGGAAATTCATAGGCCTGATAAGCAGGGGGAGGGCAGAGCCGGATAATCATGTTTGAGCCATTGCCAGAAAAAGATTCTCCATGCAATGGGCTTAATATAGAAGAAGATAATAAGGGATAAAGATGACACAACTCGAAAAAGCAAGATTCAATGACCTAAGCAGCGAGATGGAGGAGGCTGCAGCTTCTGAAAACATAAAGGCTAAGGACCTTATGAAGCTTGTAGCTGAAGGAAGGGCAGTCATACCTGCATCAAAACTGCATACAAGCCTAAAGCCTATCGGGATAGGAGAAGGCCTGAGGATAAAGGTCAATGCCAATATAGGCTCTTCCCCTACCAGGGCAGATATAGATGAAGAGCTGGAAAAATTGAGGACAGCTGTAAAGTACGGCGCAGACACTGTCATGGACCTCAGCACAGGAGGGGATATCAGCAGGATAAGGCAGGCGATGATAAAGAACTCTGATGTTCCTATGGGGACAGTCCCGATCTACCAGGCAGCCATAGAAAAAGAGTCTATAGTCGACCTTACGGAGAGTGATATGATTAGGGTAATCAGAATGAACATAGAAGACGGCATCGATTTTATAACAGTCCATTCGGGGATAACAAAAGGATGCCTGAAGCTTATAGAGAAAAGGCTTATGGGGGTAGTTTCAAGGGGCGGCTCTTTTTTGATCAAGTGGATGAAGCACAACAACAAAGAAAATCCATTGTACGAGTCCTTTGACAAGATACTTTTCTGGGCCAGGAAGCATGATGCCACATTAAGCCTGGGCGACGGGCTTAGGCCGGGCTGCTTAAAGGACGCTACTGACAAGGCCCAGCTTCATGAGCTGAAGACATTGGGGGAGCTGCAGAAAAAGGCGTTTGGAGAAAATGTGCAGTCCATGATAGAGGGGCCGGGCCATGTGCCTCTGGACCAGATCGAACATAACATAAGGCTCCAGAAAGAGATGTGCAACAATGCCCCTTTCTATGTCCTTGGGCCGTTGGTTACAGACATAGCTCCGGGATATGACCATATAACTTCAGCGATAGGGGGGGCTTTGGCAGCGTACCATGGGGCAGATTTCCTCTGTTTTGTAAGCCCTGCAGAGCATCTTGGGCTTCCTGATAATGATGATGTCAGAGTAGGGGTTATAGCCTCGAAGATAGCCGCACATGCAGCAGATATAGCAAGAGGGATAAAAGGGGCGAGGGACTGGGATGACAACATGTCAAGAGCAAGGGCAGGCCTTGACTGGGAAGGCATGATGAAGCAGGCCATAGACCCTTCAACTGCATCTAAGATAAGGGAGAGGTGCAGGACAGACGATCCTGATGTATGCTCGATGTGCGGAAAGTTCTGCTCTGTAAAGATCAACAAGGAGCTTTCAGGAAGGAAGGAGCAGGTTTAAGGCAGAAGATATATCGGACAGCAGGGGTGATAAGATGAAACTTAGCCAGATAGGCGAGTTTGGGATCATAGACAGGATATACAAGCCTGTCAGGGATAAGGATGTCATAAAAGGCATAGGCGATGACTGCGCTGTCCTGAGGATGGGGGGCAAGACCATCGTCATCACTACAGACACTATCGTCGATGGAGATCATTTTTCTTTAAGATATTTCAGCCCTGAGCAGGCCGGCATGAAAGCTATAGAGATAAACGTATCTGACATAGGGTCAATGGGAGGCATCCCTAAATATGCTTTGGTCTCTTTGGTGCTTCCAAAGGATCTTGATGTTAAGGTCATAGACGGGATCTATAGGGGGATGAGGAAGTCATGCAGGAAGCATGGCGCTGAGATCATAGGCGGGAACATAACCCACGGAAAACAGCTGACCATAGATATAGACATGATAGGAGAGGTAAAAAAAGAAAATCTTTGCTTAAGGGGGGATGCTAAGCCCGGAGACTTTATTCTTGTTACAGGGGACCTGGGGTCTTCGACTGCAGGGCTGAACCTTTTTTTGAAGGGGGTGAAAGGGTTTGAAAGCGTAAAGAAAAAGCATCTCGAGCCAAAAGCAAAATTGCATAAGGTAAGGCCTTTTCTGAAGCATATAAACGCCATGATAGACATCTCTGACGGATTAGCTTCTGAGGTCACCCATATATGCGAGCAGAGCAGGACAGGGGCGATAATCTTCAAGGACAATATCCCGATAAAGGATGATACGAGGATGGCTGCTGAAAAGGCAGGGAAGGATGCTTTGGATTATGCGCTTTACGGAGGAGAGGACTTTGAGCTGGCATTTACCGTCTCTGAAGAGAACCTTGGAAAGGCTAAAGGATTTCTTGTCGGAGAGATAACAAAGAGGAAAGGCGTCTATCTTTATTCAAACGGAAAAGAGGAAAAGGTGAAGAAGAGGGGGTATGACCATTTTGGGTGAGAGACTATTTGTTGGTTCTATGAATAGGTGCACATTAAATGTTAGGGTATTTGCCGCCTGTTTGAGCTATTTAGAAAGATATTTATAGGGATTATTGGCTTATTATATCTATGTGGGTAATGAAGTTAAAAGTCGAATCTAAGAATCAGTTTCTTGGAAGGCTGGCAATAAAGCATAAAGTTTCTATGACAGGTTATCCTCTTTCTTACTATAAGGATGAAAAATGGATTTATTTAATAACTTGCGGGTTTATGTTTGGAGAAGAGAAGAATAAAAAAAGATTAGTTAAAGATGCAAAAAAACAGCCAGAATTGGTCAAATTGGAAATGAGGGATGATTTTGCAGTTTTAGTCACAAAACAACCTCTTTTTACAGAGCCAGTATGGAATCCTAAGATAATCAGACCATCTCCGACAATCATAAATTGTAAAGAAAAAATGCATACTTGGGAATTAGCAAGTTTTGACAGAAAAATATTGGGGGACGTCTTAAAATTTGCAGAAAAACATCTCGGAGCAAGGTTATTGAAACTTAGAAATGAAAATATCTCTAATATCTCAATTACAAGATTACTTCCTGAATTATCTGCGAAGCAAAAAATCGCTATGGAGATTGCCATTAACAATGGATACTACAGCTATCCCAAAAAAATAAATATGGAAAAATTAGCAAAAATCATGGGTGTTTCTTATTCAACTTATCAGCAGCATCTAAAAACAGCAGAAAGCAAAATCATCCCTTCAATATACGAAGAACTCTAATTCAGGGTATTTTTCCGGCAATTGACGGTAAAAATTTAATATCTGCTATTTCTATCACTATCATAAATTGCTAAGAAAATGGCAAAACAGGATGGAAGATTAGAACAGAAAATTGAAGCTATGATTGACTCTGCTAGGCAGATAAGGAGAGCCAATACTTTCAATCCTGGGTGTCCTGCAGAACAAGAGGGCTATTACACAACAAAAAATACAGCATTTTTACTAGAAGGATACGCTTCACCCACTTACAGGAAGGTAAGAAGTAACCAAAGGGATGAGATTATTGGGAAAGTTTTAGAAAAATTAGATAACCCTGATCCTGTTTCAGAGGGGCATATTTGGGAAGAGGCATATGCTGCACCCCTTTTGGAAGAGATAAAAGACAGAAACGCCAATCCCAAGGCAGATGTGATTGTTACAGGAATTCAAGTTCCAGAATGGTACGATGGAGATTTTGTAGATCCTGTAAAATATGCTCAAGAACTCGCTGAATTGTCGAACGCGCATCCTGTATTTGTAAGTACTGGAATAAGGAATCAAAGAGTTTATGACATATTAACAGGAACAAAAGTAAATTTGGTCACCCGGCCTGAAAAATTAAACGGATTTATTAAAAAATTAATTATACAGGTTTTTCCAAAAGATAGGAGAACTCCTGAAAGAAGGCATGCTGAACTGATGGAAGAATTACTCGGCAGTTGGCAGGCAAGGCATATTTTTTATTCTGTGGGTGCCATACTAGACCCAAAAATAATAACTGCTCTGCGTTTGTTATATGGGAAAAAATAAACCTTAAAAATGAAGGTTTTGCTGATTTTAGATCTCTCTACGATGGAAAAAATTTATCCTGTTAATTTCAAACGGTTATTTTTATATTCTGTATAGCCTCAACAACATCCTTAATAACATCCTGGGGGGTAGATGCTCCTGCAGTCACCCCTATATTCTCTTTTGAGATGAACCATTCCTTTCTTATCTCTTCTGCCTTTTCTATGTGCTTTGTCTCTGTTATCCTGCTGCATATGTCTGCGAGCCTTTTGGTGTTTGCGCTGTTATAGCCGCCTATCACTATCATAAGGTTTGATTCCTTTGCTATCCTTGCAGCGCTTTCCTGCCTTGATTTTGTTGCAGAGCAGATGGTGTCTTTAACCAAAGCATCCTTGAACTTATCTTTTAGACTTAGGCTTATCTCATCGAATCTGGCAATATCCTGGGTTGTCTGGCTTACAAGGGCGTATTTTCCCTCTTTCAGGGAGTCCAGCTCAGATGCTTCACTTATTATTATAGTGTTGTTCAGGTTGCCCATTATGCCCTTTACCTCTGTATGCTCCTTGTCTCCGAATATTATTATCCTGTATCCTTTTTTTTCGAGATCCTTGGTTATGTTATGGACATTCCTGACAAGGGGGCAGGTGGTGTCTATTATATCAAGCCCTTTTTCCTTTGCTTTTTCTATGTTCCTGTCTGAGGTGCCGTGCGCGGAGATTATCAATGCGCCTTTGCTTACATCCTCCACGCTGTCTGTAAACCTTATGCCTTCTTTTTTCAGCTCTTCTATCACCTGGGGGTTATGGATAAGCTTTCCAAGCACGCAGGCCTCCTTTTTATGTTTTATAGAGCTTATCCTGTCGAGGGCTTTTTTTACTCCGAAGCAGAATCCTGATTCCTGTGCTAGCTTTATCTTCATCTTATCGTCATCCCTACATAAGCGGAGGGGCATCTTGCCTTGAAGTGCCTGTATGCCTCCAAAGCTTTTTTGCTGTTTTCAAATATCCCAAAGACAGTGGGGCCTTTGCCTGTTATCGATGCATTTATTGCCCCCTTGCTTACCATCTCTTCTATAAGCCCTTTCACTTCAGGCTTCTGGATATGGATAAAGTCGTTATGCAGCATGGACGCTATCTTTTCTGTGCCATTTAGGCTCCTTAACCTTAAGCTGGAGAATGTTTTTTCGTAATCTTTACTATCTAATTCCATGTAGGCATCTTTTGTAGATATCCCATAGCCAGGGTTTACTACAACTATGTCCATCTCAGGCATATCAACCCTTTCCAGCTTTTCCCCTTTTCCTGAAACAAAACAGCTTTTTCCTGCTATGCAGAAAGGGACGTCAGAGCCTAACTCTGAGCCTATCTTGATAAGGCTGCTTTCACTTAGGTTCAGATTCCATAGCTCGTTCAGAGCTTTTAGGGCTGCGGCTGCATCAGCAGAGCCTCCTGCCAACCCTGCAGATAAGGGAATATTCTTCTTTAAAGAGATCTTAGCCCCTTCTTCTATGCCAAAAAGCCCTTTCAGCTTTAGCGCTGCTTTTAGGATTATGTCATCCTTCAAGCCGCCTATCAAGGTTATCTTATCGCCTTTCTCTACAGATATTTCGTCATGCAGGCTTATCTGCTGCATAACAGAGTTGATTTCATGAAAGCCGCCTTCCCTTCTGCTTAGGACGTCAAGGGCCAGGTTAAGCTTGGCGTATGCTTTAATTTTCATCCTCTTCAATCTTCCTCTCCTTTGCCTATCTTTCTTAGGCTTACTATGGTGAATACCTGGATGCCTTCCCCTCTTCCGAATGCTGTCAGGCCTTCTCCTGATGTCGCTGTCAGGCCTATCTGGGATGAGCTTATGCTGCACAGCCCTGCAACCTTTTCTTTTATCAGCTCTTCATGATCGTCAAGCCTGGGCCTTTTTGCCTCTATCATAATGCCTATATTATTTATCTTAAACCCTTTTTCCTTTACCATATCAAGGGCTATGTTAAGGTAAGATGAGCTGTCCTTTACGCCTTTTTTACATAAGGGATCTGCATAGAAACCAAGGCTTTTCCCTCCTATAGCCTGAGACAGCGCATTGAACAGGCTGTGAAGGATAACATCGCCGTCTGAGTTTGCCTCCAGGCCTTTTTCATCAGGGATGGCTACAGAGCCAAGGATAAGCTGCTTCGGCTCTTCAGTGAACCTATGTGAGTCCAGGCCTATGCCTACCCTGTCAGCACTTATGACCATCTTTGCGCCTTCCAGGTCTATCGGAGAGGTTATCTTGAAGTTCTCCCTGCTGCACCCTATGACCTTTACCTTTTCACCCAGCTTTTCTATAAGGCTGGTGTCGTCTGTCCCGTAATGGCTGCTGTTATATGCGTGGATAAAGGCTTTGGCTATAAGCCTGTACTTTGCTGCCTGCGGGGTCTGCATATGCCACAGCCTATCCCTGTCAAGTGTCTTTATTATAAAATTGTCCTCGTCAACCTCCTTTATGGTATCTTTTACCTTAAATGCAGCAGCACATGCCCCATGCTCCTTAGCAGAGCTTATCATGTCCTCTATGATCTTTGTGGAGATAAAGGGGTTTACGCCGTTATGGACAAGGACTATGTCATCCTCTTTAGCATCTTTTATGGACATTATGCCCCTGTAGACGCTGTCCTGCCTTTCCTCACCGCCTTCAAATATCTCTGTCTTATCGAACCTGTTTTCCCGGATAACTGACTTCAGGTCTGCTATGCTGTCCTTATTGGATATCAGGAGGATCCGGTCTATAAGCGGCGATTCCTCAAAAGGCCTTATGGAATGATATATTATAGGCTTATCGTCCAGCAACAACAGGATCTTGTTCAGCTTGCTGTTCATCCTTTTTCCTTTTCCGGCTGCAACAATTATTGCGTAGTTCATCTTTATCGCCCTCCTTTGATATTTTTATCGGCTTCTTTTGTCATCGGCTTATCAGCATTTCCCGGATCTTCTTTTCCGTGTCTTCTTTGACCTTCCTGTCTATATTTAGGATGTCGTCAAGGTTGGGGTCTTTTACCTGCTTGTGGCCTTCCAGTTCTTCCATTATAATCTTAGGGATATCCGTGAACCTTATCTTATCCATGAGGAAATATCTGACAGCTATCTCATTTGCAGCGTTCATGACAGCAGGAAGGCTCCCCCCTTTTATCCCTGAGTCATAGGCCATAGCAAGGCAGGGGAACCTTTCCAGGCTAGGTTCATAGAATTCCAGCTTCCCTTTAGCTGCAAGGTTGAGCTTTGAAAGGCCCTTGTTTTCCATCCTTTTGGGATAAGCAAGGGCGTACTGGATAGGGATCCTCATGTCAGCTGCTCCGAGCTGGGCCATAACTGAACCGTCCTTGAACTCTACCATCGAGTGTATCGTGCTTTGGGGATGTATGACAACATCTATCTGGGAATATGGGATATTGTAAAGAAAGTGCGCCTCTATCACCTCAAAGCCCTTGTTCATAAGCGTTGCAGAGTCTATAGTTATCTTGGGCCCCATGCTCCATGTAGGGTGCTTCAGCGCATCAGATGCCTTTACATCTTCAAGCTCTTCTTTTGCAGTTTCCCTGAATGCACCTCCTGAGCATGTAAGGGTGACCTTGCTTACCTCATCTAAATTTTCCCCTCTTATGCATTGGAGTATTGCAGAGTGCTCGGAATCGATAGGAAGAAGGGCTGTCTTGTGGAACCTTAGCTTTTTCATTACAATCTCTCCTGCAGCGACCAGTGTTTCCTTGTTTGCAAGAGCCACATTTTTGAGGTTCTCTATAGCTTTTACAGTAGGGAGGATTCCTATGGAGCCTACAAGGGAATTTACTACAGTGTGGGCTTCCCCTAAGACTGCAGCTTTTACGATGCCTTCCATCCCCTTATATACGGGGATGTCAGCCTTCAGGCTGTCTTTGAGGATGTCTGCTTTTTCCTCGTCAAATACAGCAGCAATCTTGGGCTTGAACTCATCTATCTGTTCTTTCAGAAGCCCTATATTGGAGTTGCAGCTTAATGCTGATACCTTAAACTGCTCCGGAAACTTCCTTACTATGTCCAATGTCTGTGTCCCTATAGACCCTGTAGAGCCCAATATTGATAATGTTTTCATTTTCCCGGTATGCCTTTTTTTGTTTGCTTGTAAAATCTAAAATGCTTTTTAGTGAAAAACCAGAGCAGTATGGAACTGGCTGTTCAATCAATACTGTACATTACCCGATAGGCTGATCCTGCTTATCTGACAGGGATATCCCTTCAATGACCTTATCGACAGCCTCTTCAGGCTTTATCCTTTCGATAATCTCTCCGCCTTTATAGAAGAGGCAGCAGCCTTTTCCCCCTACAACACCTATGTCAGCCTCTTTTGCCTCTCCCGGCCCGTTTACAGCGCAGCCCATGACTGCAATATTTAACGGCTTCTTGCAGTTTTTTGCCTTTTCTTCTATCTCTGAAGCTATGCTGCTGACATCTATATTAGCCCTTGCGCATGTCGGGCATGAAGTTACAGACACTCCAAATCTTCTTAGGTTGAGGCTTTGCAGGATCTGTTTTGCCACCCTTACCTCTTCGACAGGGTCTGCAGAAAGGCTTACCCTTATCGTGTCTCCTATCCCCCGAGATAATAATGAGCCTATGCCTACGGAGCTTCTTATCGTTCCTGTGAACAGAGAGCCTGCTTCTGTCACCCCTACATGAAGAGGGTAGTCTGTAAGGCAGGAGATCATGGTGTAGGCATCAATGGTCTTTACAGCATCAGATGCCTTCAGGCTTATTATGATGTCATGGAAATCTTCTTTTTCAAGCTGCCTTACATTCTTCAATGCGCTTTCAACAAGCGCTTTGGCAGTAAGGCCGTAGCTTTTTTCTATGCTTTTTTCCAATGACCCTAAGTTGACACCTACCCTGATAGGGATGGAATTGTCTTTTGCAGCATCTATGACCTTCTTTACCTTTTCATCATCCCCTATATTTCCGGGGTTGATCCTGAGCTTGTCACAGGACCCTGCGGATTCCACAGCCAGCCTATAGTCAAAATGTATGTCTGCAGCAAGAGGGACGGACATATTGGATCTTATCTCTTTCAGCGCTTTGGCGGATTCCATGTCAGGGACAGAAACCCTTATGATCTCACATCCTGATTCTTCAAGGGAGTGTATCTGGTCGAGGGTCTTATCTATGTCCTTTGTCAACGTATTTGCCATAGACTGTATGCTTATAGGATTACTGCCCCCTATCTTTACGCTTCCGACCTTTACCTCCCTTGTTTTCTTTCTCATCATACGTCACTCCTATGGATCAATACTGCAGAGATTATTATCAGGGATCCTCCTATCGTCTGGCATAGGCTTATCGATTCCTTTAAGAATATCAGGGCAAGTATCACTACAATTATAGGGGTTATGCTGTTCATGAATGTCATATAGGAGGCTGTCGTTATCTCAAGGGTCTTGTAGAGGAGTATGATCCCTATAGTCATTATAAATGCAACTACGATGATGAGGTGGGGATGTTCAAAATGAAATGGGCTTTTACCTGTGAGGAATACAAAAGGGAATAGGAACAGCGAAGCAAAAAAAACCCTCATATTTACTGTGATCTCTGCAGGGACTTTTTTCATCACGCTTTTTGCGATCACAGCATGGGCTGAGAAGAAAACAGCTGCAGCCAGGATAAGGAGGTCCCCTATTTTAGGAACAATCAATACCCCTCTTGTGGTTACCAGGTAAACCCCTATAAGCAGGATGGCCATAAACAGCATCTTCTCTTTGGTCAATCTTTCTTTTAGGAAGAGGCATGCAAATAGTGTTGTAAATACCAGTGTTGTCTTTATCAGAAAGCCGTAATTGACCGCAGTAGAAAATTTTAATCCGATGAACGTAAGGACATTGGCTAAAGCCCCTCCGAAGAGGCTCATCAGTATGATCTTTCCGATGTCATCTTTTGCTTTCCTGAAGTCATTTTTCCTTATCAGGTTATAGGCCCCTAAAAGCAGGAAGGAACAAAAGGAGATATGGAACAGGAACCTTAAGGGATGCGCCCCTGTCATAAGGGCATACCTTATAAGGATTATTTCCACAGCCCAAAACAGCGCGAAAAGGCATACAAACAACAGTCCCTTGTTTTTTTTGTTCATATTATCTCCCTTATTACCCTGATGATGTTTTCCCTGCTCAGGCCGGCATCTTCTTTTAGCTGGCTTTGTTTCCCATGCTCTATGAACCTGTCAGGGACGGCTATCCTTTTGACAGATGCCTTTATGTTGTTTTTTTCCAGCAGCTCCAGGACAGCTGAACCAAAGCCGCCTTCGCTGCTATTATCTTCTATGGTGACCACTTTTTTTATCCTGGCTGCCAGCCCCGTCATGAGCTTTTCATCCAGCGGCTTTATGAACCTTGAGTTTACGACACATACAGATATGCCTTTTTTTTCCAGCTCTTCAGCGGCTTCAAGGGCATCGTAAGAGAGGGGTCCTGCGCAAAGAGCAAGAACATCCTTTCCGTCTTTCAGTACCTCTGCTTTTCCGAGTTCTATGCTTTCTAGTTGGCTTTCTATAGCAGTGCCTTTTCCTTTTCCCCTTGGGTACCTTATGGCTATAGGGCAGTTCAGGCTTATTGCAGTCTTTAGCATATGGCCCAGCTCATTTTCATCTTTAGGGGCCATTATCTTCATGTTAGGTATGCTCCTCAGGTAGCTAAGGTCAAAGCATCCCTGGTGTGTAGCGCCGTCTTCACCTACGATGCCTGCCCTGTCAACTGCAAAGACAACAGGGAGGTCCTGGAGGCAGATGTCATGGATGATCTGGTCATACGCCCTCTGCAGAAATGTTGAGTATATGGCCACTACCGGCTTAAACCCCTGTGATGCAAGGCCGCCTGCAAATGTCGCAGCATGCTGTTCTGCTATGCCTACATCAAAGAACCTTTCGGGAAACTCCCTTGCAAACCTGTCCAGGCCTGTTCCGGAGGGCATGGCCGCTGTAATCCCCACTATCCTTTGGTCTTCTTTTCCCAGCTTTACCATGGCGCTTGAGAACGCATCTGTGAATGTCATACCTTCTCCTGAGCTTATCTTTTTTCCGTTCTCAACATTGAAGCTGCTTATCCCGTGGAACTTTGTAACCTCTTTTTCTGCATAGGAGTAGCCTTTGCCTTTTTTTGTGATAAGGTGGACTAGCACAGGCCCTTTTACATCCCTTATGTTATTAAATAGCCTGTTAAGGGAATCTATATTATGGCCGTCGACAGGCCCGAAATACCTGAAGCCCATCTCCTTGAAAAGAAGGCCCGGGCCTGACAATGCCCTTATCGTGTCTTCCATGGCAAATGCCCTTTCTGCCGCTTTCTTGCTCCATCTTTTCAGGAACCTTTCAACCTTTTTCCTTGTTATCTTGTATTTGGGGTGGGTGACCATCTTCCTCAGGTAGGATGAGAGGGCGCCTACGTTAGGGCTTATGGACATCTTGTTGTCATTAAGTATGACTATAAGGTCTGACTTGAGGTGGCCTGCCTGGTTCAGGCCTTCAAATGCCATCCCTCCTGTCAATGCCCCGTCTCCGATGACAGCTACGACCTTATAGCTTTTTTTCTCCATGTCCCTTGCTTTGGCTATGCCCAGTGCAGCTGAGATGGATGTTGAGGAATGGCCTGTGCCGAAAGCATCATACTCGCTTTCCTTTATCCTTGGGAAGCCTGATATGCCCTTGTGCTGCCTTAGGGTATGGAACCTTTTTGACCTTCCTGTAAGGATCTTATGGGCATAACTTTGATGGCCTACATCCCACACTATCTTGTCATTAGGGCAGTCAAAAGAGTAATGCAATGCTATACTAAGCTCAACTACACCTAAGCTTGGGGCAAGATGGCCCCCTGTCTTAGAGACAGTCGTTATTATCTTATGCCTTATCTCATCTGCCAGAAGCTTAAGCTGCGAGCTATTAAGGACCTTAAGGTCTTTAGGCGACTCTATCATGTCTAAAAAGTGTGTTTTAGATTGCTGCATAATCCCCCTGGCTTCTAAGAGTATACCAATATTTATAAAGATTATTAAATTAAAGAGGGTATGGACAATAAGTATAAGAGAGGAAATGATAGTAAGGGGGATGCGGGCAAGGCTGATCCTGATGCGGAGACAGGCGATGCGCATGGCATCGAAAAAGAAGAAAAATGGTACAAAGGGCCCATTAGGTACCTTATACTGCTTTTTCTTTTGCTAATCATAATCTTATGGTATTTTCCTAAGGAATCTATAAAGCTGGATCCTGATCCGGTAAGGATACCTATGGTGCAGGAGGTACTGCCAGCAGACCTTTTTTTGGAGAATAGGACGACCATGACAGGATATAAATGGGATCTTTCATCGTATATAAGGCCTAATGACCCCTTAGTAAAGCAGACAGCGAACAAGATAGCTACTATAGGCTGTGACGGCAGCAGGATATGCCAGAGCAAGGCGATATATTATTTTGTAAGGGACAATATAGAATATGTCTCTGACCCTTTGGAAGAGGAATATATCGAAGAGAACATAGAGGTTTTGAATACCCGGGCTGCTGACTGTGAGGGAGGGACATTGCTGATGGCAAGCCTTATGGGAGCGATAGGAATAAGGAATGAGCTTGTCTTTGTACCGGGGCATGTTTTCCTTAGGGTAAGGATGGATGAGGCCCTGAAGAGGTACAAGATAGGGGACTGGATATATCTTGACTGGACGTGCAAGGCCTGCAGTTTTGGGGAGCTTCCTTTGGCAGATAAGAGGTATTTGGATGAGGGATATTTTGCAGGTAACTGATACCTTCTTCTACAACTTGTTGGCTGTTTAATAAGAATAAGAAGAGGGGCTCTCTAAAAAGACAAACGAGGAGCAAATAAGCCGAAGAAAAAATCCCAGCACTTGTCCTTTGTCATCTCCCAGTTCTTTTCATCGATTAAATCTTCTTTTTGCCCGTTTTGCGGATTTTTCATGTTTAAGAGATGCACTCTTCGGATCGGAACCCTTTATTCCTCTTTGGGCCTAATACCCCTCATTTTAGCAAGGATAAGAAGTCCCCTCAATTTAAGGGGTGTCATTCAAACGGAAATTACCTGTAAAAATAGGGTATTGATGGGACAGATGCCATTTTTTGAGATAAATGCAGTTTATTGAAGGAGAGGGTTTCTATGGGGCTCATAGGCAGAAAAAATTATATATGAGGGAACAGGACTTTATTGTATGGCAAATATTTCAAAAATTTTAACTAAGATCCTTGCAGTTTATTCAATTATTGTAGTTGTTATTGTGAGTTCAATTGTCCTGTCTGGCGACAATGGGCATGACAAAGCAGTCATAAAAATGGGTTTGGGACTGATAATTATATGGGTTATCATTGGCGGAACAATAATGTTCAAGTTAAAAGAAAGGATCAGAAAGGCTGTTCTTAAAATTCCACTAAGCTGGAAAATTAAATTTATTGTCTTTGCAACATTTCTAGCCTTGGTTGAAGAAGCAATTACTACTACTATGACTAATCTTGCTCCTGTTTTTGGATCGAGAATTGGTGAAGCTTATATAACAGTATCAGCTAATTACCTCCATGTTGTCTTATTTCATAGTGTAATTGCATTTTTGGGTATGTTTATCGTATGGTCCCTTTTACTTTCAAAATACGATTTTAGCCCAAATTCCGTGTTCCTTTTATTTGGGTTGACGGGAACAATTGCAGAAATCAGTATCAATCCAACAGCAATCATATCTGGATTCTGGTTTTTTGTTTATGGTTTAATGGTGTATCTTCCAGCTTATTCCTTACCAAAAGAAAGACAAGCCAAAAAACCAAAATTTTTTAGCTATATCATCGCAATATTATCACCTTTAGTATTAGGGGGGATATTAGTCGGAATTGCCAACATGATTAGGATCAACTTGGGGATTCCTTTCTTTATAGATTAAGAATAGATTTCTGCGAAGCAGACAATATTTGCAGGCAATAAGGATCAATCCTGCCAAGCAGACTATGATACTTTTGAAAACAATATAGAAATAAAAAATCCCAACCGCAGCAAGCTGCGTGGTATACACCAAGTTTGAGCAATCAATGGATTGAGGCATCCTAATTTAGGGGGTCAGTCCATTTCAAACGGAAGCCACCTATTTATAGCTAATCTATACATCTGAAACAAATCTATTTAAATCTTTGTCAATAACTTTTGCTGCCTGCTTGGGAAATAGAAAGATATTTATAGTATCCTCATAGAGTTTTGATACATGGTCAACAAGCGGATTATCAATTATATGAAGACAGAGGAGGCGCAAGGCTATGCCCCTAAACAGCTAAGGGATTTCCTTATACAGCAGGGCTATAATGTTCCTGAGGTTGATGAGGCTATGTCTTATGCTGATTCAAGGAACATCTATCCGAAAGCCAAAAAAGCAACTAAAACCAAGAAGCCGCAAAAGAGGCCTGCCTCAGTAACAGCATTGTCAGTTTTATTCTTTGTTCTTGGGGGGTTTAGCATAATCTTAAGTATGTTTTTTATGATTATGGGATACAACTTTATAGGAGTCTTATCTATAATCCCTGTCATCGGGCCTATTTTGAGCAACCTGGTCATGATGCTTGCTGTTATGGGCCTGGTCATGGGCGCAATAAACGTCTTGATAGGATGGGGATTGTTGAAATTAAAAAATTGGGCAAGGATAAGCGCTATCGTACTCTTAATAATCGGGCTGGTGCTGTCTATATTGTTAGCTATCCTTACTATATCCGCAACAATCCTGCTAATAATCTTTTTGATATCCGCAGCTCTTCAGGTATTAATACTGTATATACTCAGGAAAGATGATGTAAAAAAGGCTTTTGAAGTTGGGAAGAAATAAGCTTCCGATAATGTTCATATAAAAAACAGCGCAAAAGGCGCAAAGAGAAGGTGATAACATGTTTAAGTCAAAAAAGGGGTATATGGCACATCCGGTATTTGACATAATCATCTGGTTTGTGCTTGGGATGATAGTGATGTACCTTATAGCCAGAGGGATAATTCCTTTGCCATTTAAGATATGCTAGATGTACACCCTAAAGGATGTTGAGAAGGCCTATTCCTATTATGGAAAGGTCCCTTTTTTTTATAACACTTTTTCTAGATTATCTTTTTTTGGAAAGCCATTGAGGGAAAAAGCCATAGGCCTTTTGGGCCTTAAGAAGGGGGACAAAGTCCTTGATATAGGGTGCGGCACAGGCCTTAATTTCAGGATTATGGAGGATATGGTAGGAAGAGACGGGTCTATCGTGGGTGTTGATTATTCCAAAGAGATGCTGCATGGGGCTGAAAGGCTTATCAGGAGGAAAAGGTGGGGGAATATAAAGCTGATAAAAGGGGATGCAGCAAGGATCAGGCTTAAACAGAGGTTTGATGCAGTGATATCTGTACTGGGCTTTTCTGCTGTTCCGGACCATAGGTCAGCCCTGAAGAATTCCTTAAGGGTTTTGAAAAAAGGAAAAAAGATGGTGATGCTTGAGGGAAGGCTTTTCAGGGCAAGACATATGAATATCATCATGCCTTTGCTAAGATGGGGGAGGAGCTGGGACAAGGACAAGGATCTGGCAGGGGATATAAGGAAACTTTTCCCCGGGAAAAAGATAAAGGTTGAGAAATATAACCTTGGATCAAACCTTATCTTAGAGCTTACGAAGTAGCTTTTTTTTCTTTGCCTTTTTGCTTTTTTTAGCGCTTATGGGGATCATGCTTTCAGCGCATACTATAAGGAAAAGCCGGATGAAGACAAAGGCGAATATCAAAAGGACCAATGCAGCCATGAGGCACAGCATGTTATGCTCTATAAGAAGATAGGCTATATACGAGAACAGGGCTATCGTCATGAAGCCTGCAAGGAAAGCTGATATGATGCATCTGCCCTTAAATATGCCCAGCGAGAAAGAGGCCTTTAGGATGCCCTTTAGCTTCCTCTTTCCTATGAGGCTGTAGCAGATCACCAGGAAGTAAATCAGAGTGATAATGATGATAAGGGCCCCGGCAAGTTCCAGGCTGCTTAGGCTCATGCTTATCAGTGATGACTTCAGGCTTTTGAAAGCAAGAAGATAAGCCAGGAGGAGGAATGATATCGTAAGGATAGAGAAATTGATGATGTATGCGATGAACTGAGCTAAGCTTTTTCTTGATACAATGTCATGGGTAAGGGCCCATAAAAGGCCGCCTATGATTATGAATGCTGTAATTGAAAGGAAGGCCATCAGCCTCAGGAATCTGAGCATATCGTTATAATTGTCATAAGCGTATAAGGGGTCATCGCCCAGGTAGTTGAACATATCCGGCTCTTCGCTTATGTTTATCCTCTCATAATACTCCATGGCGTTCCTTGCATGGGCCATGGCAGGGTTTAATGTGGTGTAGAGTATCACAGCAAGGGATACAAAGAACATTACCTGAAGGACGAATATTATGGATATCCTGCACCTGTTTTTCCTTATCAGGCTGCAGGCTTTTTTGAAGGAGGATATTATCATTCTATGTTTCTGCTTCTATCTTTATTTCTACGATGTTGCTTAAGACTGTCTGCTGGGCAGACGTTACAGATTCATCCTGGGCTTTTATAAAGATCCTTGCAGTTCCTGTTTCATATTTTCTTGTATCTATGTCTCTGCTGATAACCCACATGTCCTGCTTTTCTTCGTTCTTGACAATAGGGGTTGAATCTGGTTCTTCGCTTCTATCCACTATGATTATGCTGTATTTTTCTATCCCTGAAGGAAGGTCATCTTCGATTATTGCGAATATGCTTATCTTTTCACCTTTTTTGAACAAGTCTTTATCTTTAGGGCTTTCCAGCCTTACATTAAGAGGGGTATTATCCTGCGCAGGGACATAGTTAGGGGGAATGCTTGTGCATTCTGCCTTTCTCTGCGTGTTTTCGTAGCAGAACCATCCTTCTCTTGAAGATTCTGGGAAGTTTGCATCATCTTTGCTGTTTACATCCACATTTCCACAATCATATTTTCCCTCTTTTGTATCAGGGCTACATACGCAGGGATGGCC
>JAHWIN010000017.1 GCA_019322475.1 Candidatus Woesearchaeota archaeon | reverse complement strand
GATAAGCTGATGTTTTTTTGGTTTTTCTTCTTGAATTACGGTTCCTGTACCCAGGACAGCATCTCCAGTCACCTCCACGTCCCCACACCCAGAAATGATCAAAACAACCAATACCAATAAAATAATCAACAGTTTTTTCATATCTGATGCCCCCCCAATTCCCATACTCCTTTTAATTTACTATAATTAATAGATGAGGGAGGTATTTAATTTTTCTCAGAATAATCCTCACACGATTTCAATACTCCCTTAGAGAATTATTACTAATTTTCAATATATTTGTATTAGTATTAAAAAGACCAAAATTAATATTATGAACAAAGTAATTTTTATTACCAATAGGTCTTTTTTCTGAAGTACTTCGCTCATTTAAACCACCCTTCTAGTCACACTTTTGTTCAGTTTTATATTTAGTTACAGTTCTAGTTTTTTGAATATCCCTATACTTAGTAACTGTTCTCGTTAGAGTTTTCTTCCCAGGGATTACCCTATAATTAAAATTAACATCCTCTCCAAGATCAATATCATAGTATTGATTAAACTCAACAGTTTCACCTGACATAATATATTTTGTCGAACTAAGTGTTTTTCTACCTCTATCCAAAGTTGTAAAGGTCATTTCAACCTTAAATATGCCTGTTTCGGAATCAACATTTTTAACGCGAATGATGCCTTTTTCCTTATAGTTAAAAGGATCACTAATGCTACCTCGGTGGTATGATTCCACTACTTGATATTTTAAATCTACATTATATTCTTCAATTGCTTGATATGGTTCTCTTTCTAAATAGTATTCAGTAGCTTGATAAGGCACTTGAACATCCTTACACGTAGCAACTGGGCTTCTTAAAACCACTTTTCCAGTTGGATTAGTGCAACCTAGAATAATCAAAGTACTAATCAGAAGAATTCCAATAAAAACGTTTCTTTTCATATATAATCCCCAATATACCACCAATAATAGAAGAAATTATTTAAATCTTTCTCTAAACTCACATTAAAGGGGCATATTAAAAATAAATTAAAGGAAGAGCGGCTGGTTAGAATTAAGGCAAAGTTTCACAAGCTAATCCATCCTTATCCCTGTCTAATCTATGAACATCATTACTTGCTCCACCACATCCTTCATATACTTCCTGTGCTTGTGCATGGAGGATAAAATCATCACAATTATAAGCATTATAATTACAAGCATATTTTGGTTTTGTAGTATCTTCTATTTTTGGTTTTTCTTCAATAACTACCACTTCAACAGATTCTTTTTTATCATTAACCAGCAATCTTCTTAATTCTCGGTTTTCTTGTTTTATTAAATCCATTTCCCTATCGATATTAATTAATTTCAACATAGAAGAAACAAACATAATAAGGACTATCATAATAAGCAGGAATAAGGTTAAGGGTTTTTCTTTCATTTTTATTTATTCCAATCCCAACTCCCTCAGGAGCTCACCAATTTGTTTCATTTTATCTCCCATTTGCTGATCTGTTTCGTTCTTTTCAGTCATGCAACAGAGATGGCCTGAAGGACAATCTTTTCGGCCAATATCAGAATCCTGTACGCAGTTTGAGGAGCATTTGAAAGGAGACCTGCATTTGATTATCATATCTTCTATAGTGTATCCTCCTTCCTCCATATCTTCCGCTATATCCTCCATCCTCTCTTTTTGGGTAGTATCCGCGCCTATATCTCGGATATCAGATAAATCTATGGTTATCTTAGCTGTCGAAAGCCAATCGCCCCTGATCTCTAATTTTAAGCCCTTTGAGTCTTTTGGAACCTCAAAAATGATCGCTCCAGACTCTTCCAGACCAGGCTGCAGCTGTTTTCCAAACTCTAAATAATCAGCTATATGCATCATATCCTCAAGAAACCTATCAAATTTTCTGTCTTGGCTGTCTATCAGCTTAAATCCGGGCGTAAGCATCTCTTTTGTTTCTTTAGCCTTATTTGTAATGCTAAGATAGATCTTGACAAATTTACCATCTGTTTCTTTCTCAAATATGGAAGTGCCCATTTTAGCAAAAGTCTCAACTTTTGTTGCCTTATAAGTTAAATGGCCTGCCCTGATGGCTTCATTCATAGAATAAACATCATCTCTGAATTTTGGTTTTTCTTCTTGAATTACGGTTCCTGTATTCGGGACAGCATCTCCAGTCACCTCCACGTCCCCACACCCAGAAATGATCAAAACAACCAATACCAATAAAATAATCAACAGTTTTTTCATATCTGATGCCCCCACAATTCCTATACTCTTTTTAATTTACTATAATTAATAGATGAGGGCGGTATTTAAATTTTTCTTAAAAATCAAGAAGCTCTTTGAGAGCATATCAGAAGCAGTTTTCAGGTTGTGTTGCGTAAGCGGGATATAGACTTGGTGGTGCGTTAAGGGTGATATTAATCCTCTTTAATATGGGTAATCAACTGAATAAGAAATCCCAATAGAATCAATGATAAGCCCCAATAAAAGAAATTGGGGTCAATTACTGTTTCAGAAGGGCTAATAGTTTGTCTTCCCATTGTAAAAATAAGCTGTTCAATATTTTTAATTTTAAGGCTAAAAGCCAAAAGAATAGTTCCTAAAATGCCTAAAGACGAGCTAATTATTTTAAAAATTTTAATTGTAAATTTCTTCATCTATAATACCCCATCAAAGTTATAGAATTAGGTATATATTTGAGGTTTATAAATCTACCTTTTAGATGATTTCCCTATAAGAAATAAAAAATCATAATCAATTTTCTTTCCAACAATAATATAATGAATCACTTGATATAATTTCTGCTTAATTTGTTTAATTGATTTATCAATCTCATAAATTCCTGCTGTTTTACTCCATTTTTCATCAATAAATGAGAAATCTTCCATAGATACAACCTTTGGATAATCAATTGGATTATGATAAAGTTTGGCTATTTCTTCCCTCTTGCGATGTGGAAAAATGGGAGTTTCAATTAAGTGAAAATATTGAGGGGCACAATGCCCTCCTGAACCCCCCACCCCAACATGACAGTAAACTTAATAAGGAAAAGCCAATCATCATAATTAAAATGGCAAGGATAGCAGTCATAGAGAAGAAGAAGATAAAAGACAGGCAGGAATGGTTTAGGCTGGTCTCTAAGGCGTGCCCTGTGAACCGGTCTGGAAACGAATGCGTCTTTATGAAGGATGGGGACATAGGGATAAACAGCGAGCTATGCGTGGGCTGCGGGATATGCGTGAAAAAAGACCCCTGGAATGCCATCCAGATAATCAACCTTCCTGCAGAGCTTGACAAGCCGCCTATACACCAGTATGGGGAAAACGGGTTTCATCTATACAGCCTTCCAACACCCATATTCGGCAAGGTAGTTGGGATAGTGGGGGTAAACGGCATAGGAAAATCCACTGCAATAAAGATCCTGGCAGGGGTCCTTGAGCCTAATCTTGGGGACATAAGCTCAAAAAGGACAGACTATGCTGAGCTTGTCCGTTATTTCAAGGGTACAGAGGCCCAGGTATTCTTTGAAAAGGTAAGGGAAAAGAAGATAAGGATCAGCTACAAGCCCCAGCACGTTGACATGATACCTGACAAGTTCAAGGGAAGGGTCAGGGACCTTCTTAAGAAGGTGGATGAGAAGAAAAGCCTGAAAAAGATAGCAAGACAGCTGGACATAACTGACATACTCGACAATGACATAAAGAATATCTCGGGAGGGGAGCTGCAGAGGGTGGCTATAGCAGCATCTGTACTCAAGAAATCAGACCTCTATATCTTTGATGAGCCAAGCTCATACCTTGACATAAAGCAAAGGCTCAAGACAGCACAGTTCATAAGGGCATTGGCAGATGAAAAGACAGCAGTGATGGTGATAGAGCATGACCTTATAGTGATGGACTATATGGCTGACCTTGTCCACATAATGTACGGGAAAGAGATGGCTTATGGGGTAGTTTCCCAGCTGAAGCCTGCAAAAGCAGGGATAAACTCATATCTTGAAGGCTATATCAGGGAAGACAACATAAGGTTCAGGGACCACAAGATCAGGTTTGAGGTAAAGCCCCCTGTTAAAAAAGGAAAGGAAAACCTGTTGGTATCCTGGCCTGCCATGGAAAAAACTCTTGGAAAATTTAAGCTAAGCGCATCAGAAGGCGATATAGGCAGGAGGGAGATAATAGGCGTGATAGGAGAAAACGGCATAGGAAAGACATCATTTGTCAAGCTGCTGGCAGGCGTAGAAAAGCCGGACAAAGGAGATATAGAGAATGACATAACTGTATCATATAAGCCGCAGAAGCTGGATGCCGGCTCTGAAGAGCTTGTTGTAAATGTGCTCAAGGATGCCATCAGGAATCACACCAACGACATAATCAATCCTTTGAACATTAAGGACCTTTACCTTAAAAAACTGAACGGATTAAGCGGTGGAGAGCTGCAGAAGGTTGCAGTTGCCCTGGCCCTTAGCAAGAAATGCAGCCTGTGCCTGCTGGATGAGCCTTCAGCTTACCTGGATGTAGAACAGCGTTTGATAGTCTCAAAGGTGATAAGGAATGTAGCGGAAACCTCAGGGATATCTGTAATGGTCGTCGACCACGACCTCCTGTTTATAGATTACCTGAGCAACAGGCTTATCGTATTTGAAGGAAAGCCGGCTCTTCACGGCAAAGAAAAAGGCCCCTTCACCATGGAAAAGGGCATGAACTCTCTGCTTAAAGACGTCAGTATAACATTAAGAAGAGAAGAGCATAGCGGAAGGCCGCGCATAAACAAGCCGGGCTCTGTCAAGGACAGGGAGCAGAAAGATAAGGGAAAGTATTATTATGGGTAAGGATAGTGGAACTTTGCATATAAGCTTAAAATGATCTACAGGGCAATAATAAACAAAAGGGCAATCAGGTTATTTAAGCAGGATAAGCTAGATTACGAAATTCTGGAAAAATGCATAGATGCTGCAAGATTAAGCTCTTCTGCAAGGAATCTCCAGCCGCTTGAGTATATTGTTATAGATGACTCAAAGCTCTTGAAAAGCTTACTGCCCATGATCAATTTTGGAGGCTTTATCTCAGAGGATAAAAAAGCAAGAAAAGGCTTCGAGCCTGCTGCCCTTATTGTTATGGTTGTAAGGCAGGGTTCTGAAGATTACTATAAGTATGATGTGGGGATAGCAGCTCAGAACATCTCGCTGGTTGCCTTCGAAAATGGTATAGGCTCCTGCATGATGGGCTCTATAGATAAAGAACAAATAAGTAAAAGGCTAAATGTTCCGGATGATTACTTTGTTGGCCTGGTTATAGCTTTAGGCTATCCGGAAGAGCAGCCGATTGTAGAAGAGGCAGGTTCAAAAACTGGATATTACAGGGAAAATGATGTGCTCCATGTGCCTAAAAGAACTCTTAAAGGAATCCTGCACAGAAATAGATTTTAGGCCTTCCCCCTGCTCTCCCCGTTAACAATTCCTCCGGCGATAAGGTGTGCAGCCCTTATCGGCTCAGGTATCAAAGACCTGGTGCAGGTGATCTTTATGATCTCCTTCGCCTTTTCCTTGCTTATCCCTTTCCTTTGGATATAGATCTTGTCTGTCTTTTCTACAGGGCCTGCTTTCTGTATAAGCTCATATTTTCCTTTTTTATTTATCCTTTTCAGGGTATCCTCAATCTTCTTGAAATCAGGGTATTTCCTTATCACCACAATGACAGGTATCCCTGTCTTTTTATTCAGCTCCTTTATATCTACAACATTAAACCCCCCTAACGCTATGCCATTAAGCAGGATGCACCTTAGCTGTCTCCTGAACTTTGACCTGTTTATCATCCTGGCAAGCTTTTCCGTAGAATTCCTTCCGTCTATCCTTACCTTTGTAGAGACAAGGCCGTCCAGGATCATTCCCCCCCTGAATAATGTCCCTACCACAAGAACATCCCCTTTTGTAAACTTCCTGAATGGGGAGTCATCTATGCCTAATGTCCTTATCTCTTTTTTGTACATTTTAATGAAGCCTGTAAAGGCCTTCTGAAACCATAAATGCAGAGATTACCAGCGGAATTGAGCTGGCAATAGCTTCCGGAAAGAAGCCCCTGGCAGGATAGGATCCTGCAGTTATCATAAATATCAAAGGTACCCCTACGCTTACGATTTTGTTTGTATCGCTTAGGCTGTTCCTGATAAGGGCATGCGCTTCATGCAGGATGAAGATGATTACCCCCACCATGATAAAATCATAGCCAAAAATAGTGCCTGGAACTATATTGAAGTATGTCAGGCCGATAAAGAAGCCGAACAATATTATTATCATCCCTGTAATTTTAGTTAAGGCCATTTTAGCAGGTATCCTCGATTCATAATGCTTATAAACCTACTCTTAATCCATATATATAAAATGTGCGGTATATTTGGGATAATAACCTCTGAGGAAGATATCGGAAGGATCCTTTTAGAAGGCATAAAAAAGCTTGAATACCGCGGCTATGATTCTGCAGGGATGGCATCAATACACAAAAATAAGCTCTCGATAAGAAAAGGCATAGGCAAGATCGATGAGGTAGATAAAAAAGTCAATTTCTCAGGTTTAAAGGGAAGCATAGGATTGGCCCATTCAAGATGGAGCACTCATGGAAAGACAACAAAAGAGAACGCCCATCCACATACTGATTGCAGCAAAAAGATCGCAGTAGTCCATAATGGCATAATAGAAAATTACAGCGAGCTCAGGGACGAGCTTAAGAAAAAAGGCCATAGCTTTTCTTCAGATACAGACACAGAGGTTATCGCCCACCTGATAGAAGAGAACTATGGTGGGAACCTTAAGGAAGCTGTCCTGGCCTCGTTAAGGAAGCTGGAAGGGTCCTATGCGCTTGGCATCATGCACTCAGGCCATGATGAGCTTATCGCTGCAAGGAATGAAAGCCCCCTTGTCATAGGCGTTGGAAAAGAAGAAAATCTTATCAGCTCTGACATACCCGCTCTTCTTAACCATACAAAAAAGGTCATCTATCTTGATAATAAAGAGATTGCTGTCTTGAAAAAAAACACCATAGATCTCTTCGGCCTGGACGGAAGCAAAAAAGAGAAGAAAGAAGAGAATATAGGATGGGGGGAAGAGCAGGCGCAAAAGCAGGGATTCAAGCATTTCATGTTGAAAGAGATATTTGAGCAGCCCCAGGTTATAACAGAGGCCATTAATGGAAGGCTGCAGGATTCAGATATCCTTCTCAAGGAAGAGCTTAGCTTAAGCGAAGATGAGATAAAAGATATAAAAAAGATAATAATAGTGGCATGCGGAACATCCTGGCATGCAGGCCTTATAGGGGAATTTATGCTCGAGGAATTGGCAAGGATCCCCGTAGAGGTGGAATATGCATCTGAATTCAGGTACCGTGACCCGATAGTAGGAAGCTCAGACCTCATCATCTCTATCTCCCAAAGCGGGGAGACAGCAGACACATTGGCTGCATTGAGGGAAGCCAGGAAAAAAGGCGCAAAGATAATCTCTATAGTGAATGTCAGGGGAAGCTCTATAGCCCGTGAATCTGACAGCGTCCTTTACACAAGGGCAGGCCCGGAGATAGGCGTAGCTTCGACAAAGGCATTCACATCCCAGCTGGTAGTCCTTTATATGCTCACGGTTTATCTTGGAAAAGCAAGGGGTATCCTTCCTGAAGAGCAGGTCAGGAACAGGGTGAGGGACCTTAGGAAGCTTCCCCTGCAGATGCATTCTGTTTTAGGGGAAAAAGATTACATAAGGCTGCACGCCAAAAAGTTTTACAAAAAGGCAAATGCCTTATACCTTGGAAGAGGCATAAATTTTCCCGTTGCCCTTGAAGGAGCCTTAAAGCTGAAAGAGATATCATACATACACGCAGAAGGCTACCCTGCTGCAGAGATGAAGCACGGCCCTATAGCCTTGATCGACAGGGAGATGCCTGTCGTTGTGATAGCAACAAAAGACAGCAGGACCTATAAGAAAGTGTTGAGCAACATAGAAGAGGTGCATTCAAGAGGCGGCATAGTTATAGCTATAGAGACCAAAGGAGATGAAGAGGTTAAGAAGATAGTTGACCATAACCTCTATATACCCAAAACTTCTTATATCCTGACACCTATATTGTCTGTTATACCTTTGCAGCTGCTGGCTTATTATATCGCTGACCTTAAAGGCTGTGACTGTGACAGGCCTAAGAACCTTAGCAAGAGCATAACAGTAGAATGAAGCTCAGAAAAGCATCCCCAAAAGACGCAGTAGGCATAGCATCCGTTCTGAAGGAATGCTACAATGTTGATTCCATAGAAGAGGGAATCAACATCTTCAGGCAGGAGACATCAAAAGGCTATAATTACATCGTGGCAGATGACAATGGAAGGATTGCAGGCCTTACGACATGGCAGATGCACGGCCTTCCGAAGCACCAGCTCTGCGAGCTTGACAGGATAGCTGTCCTCAAGGAGTTCAGGGGCAAGAACCTTGGAAAAGCCCTTTTTAACGAGCTGATAAAAGAGGCAGATTCAGAATATAAAAAGCAAGGCTTTAAGCTGAGGAAACTCTACATCCTGACCCACGCTGACAATAAGGCTGCACAGGCATTCTATAAGAAGATGGGCTGTAACAATGAAACAACCCTAAAAAGCCATTATTACAGGGGAAAGGACGAATTTGTCTTCAGCAGGTTTTTCTGAATTATTCTATATATAGAACAATTCTATAAAAAACCATTCTATCTATAGAAACATCTCAGGAGTTTTCAAACCTTCCTGCAGAAGCTCAAAAACCCGGTATGCACTGTCTGGGTAGTCTTTGGCCTTACCTTCCTTCCGTCTATCTCCCATTCCCTCTGTATGACCTCTATAGTTTTCAGGTGCATGATCCCTTTATCTCCATTCACTTTTCCAATAAAATCCATTACCTGAGGTATAGTAGGAGAATAAGATACCAAGAACCCCCCTGCCTTAAGCGCCTTCTTCACAGCCCCTATAGCCTTCCAGGGCTCAGGGACATCCAGCGTTACAAGGTCAACATCCCTTTCGCTTATCCCTTTATAGATATCCTTGTTCTTTATTTTTAGGTTTCCCAGGTTAAGGAATTCCTTGTTCCCCTCTACGATCTTGATAAAATCCTTCCTTACATCATACGTCGTTACCTCTTTGCATATGTTGGCCAAAAAACAGGCCAAGGCCCCAGATCCAGCCCCTGCATCGACAGCCTTAGACTCCTTATTGATGCCTGTCTCCGCTATTATCATCCCTACATCCTTCCGCGTTATTATCTGCGGAGCCCTCTTTATCTTCTTATAGCAGTCTATAAAAGAAGGCTCAGACACCCTTAATTTCTTGCCTGTATTGGTCCTTGCCTCTGAACCTGCTTTCTTCCTCAGGTCTTTTGCCTTCACAAGCCCAAACTGGCAGTGAAAGTCCTTTGAAATATCTTTGATATAGAACATCTTCCCTTCTTCAGATATAAGTATTTTTTTTATTTGTGTCATTCTGGTAGTATTCATATTATAATATCAATGTATAATGCTGAGGGTTTTTGCGAATAAAAGTCATTGATGGCTGTTCTTTCCATTGGACCTTCTTTAGGTTCTGGCTCTTTTCCTTTGTATACATTTGCTCCGCTACCTAAATCTCTGTTAGGAGCATCCCCTGCAGGTTGATTCCCCCAGGCAGGATTAACCCTATAACTGTTTTGTAATAATCTGTAGATAGTGTTCATCTTACCCCTAAAAAACAAAACTCCCTATATAAACCTTGTGGAAAGATTTAAATATATACTTCAGACTACAGCAATGCATGGGCGTGTAGCTCAGCTTGGATAGAGCGACTTGGCATCTATCATCTTAAACAAGATTTTATGTGCCCCGCTAAAGCCTTCTAAGCTGAAGGTCGGGGGTTCAAATCCTCTCACGCCCATTATTCTGTATCTATATATCTGTATATTGACATGAACTTATTTCCATGCCTTACTCTCTTTATTGTTTTTGCATAACAAAACTTCGGAGGTGTCGGAACCGAAGGTTCTG
>JAHWIN010000016.1 GCA_019322475.1 Candidatus Woesearchaeota archaeon | reverse complement strand
CCCCTATAAGCAAGCATACCTTCAGTATGCCGAACAAGGGGATAAAAAAAGCGCTTACGAGGAGAGCCCCTATGCTTGCCCCTATCAGGTCTGCGTTATAGAGCTTTCCTGCTGTCTCCCCTATCTTTCCCCTGAAGAAAAGCTTTGAGGCAAGGGGGAATTCCATCCCGACCAATATGGATATCAATAATGTAAACAGGGGTATAAGGGTGTGGGATGACAACGAGACGAAGAAAGGGTTTTTTATCCTGCTCAGGAGGATAAGCACCAACGGAAGAAGCATAGAATAGAATGCTATTGAAAACTCAATGCTGACAAGCTCTTTCTTTCCCATGCCCTGAATCTTCCTGTTCATGTAATAGGAGCCTATGGCAAGGCCTGCCATAAAAAATGTTATGACTAAAGATATCTTATGGTAAGCATAGCCATAAAGGATCTGGAACCCTATAAGGATTATCACCTCTAATGATGCTCCTGCAAACCCTGTAGTGAATACTGCAAAGGGAACAGGCCGTATCCTTATGAGGTATGCTGCTGCCAAAAGGAGGATGATGATAAAGAAGATAGCGCTGTGAACCTTAAACTGCCTCATCCAATGAAGGAGATGGTAATAATATGAGATCGGGGTAAAATCCCTGTTAATCTTTGTGTCCTTAACCAATGAGGACATGGCATAATCTATCCTTTCTTCAGTGAGCTTCCCTTTCAGGTAAAACTCATTGACATAAGCGGTATCTATGCCCCTGCTTCTTATCAGGCCGGATATGTCATAGCTCAGCTCCTTGTCAGATGCCAGGAAAAAATTCTCATCGCCCGGAATTATTATCACGTTTGAAAAGTGCTCCTTCAGTGAATTATAGAGGGCTGAATTCAGCTTCCTTACTTCAAGGTTCATGTAGTTCTCAGGAGCGCTTAAGCTCAATGATATAACCCCCTCCTCTTTTAGGGCTTTCTTCGCTTCTCCAAAGAATTCTGCAGTATAAAACCTGTTGAGCTGGGCTGTGCTTGGGTCAGGAAGCCCTATTATCATAACGTCATACCTTTCTTCTGCCTGCCTGATAAAAAGCCTTCCGTCCCCTTCTATAAGCCTTATCTTTTCGCTGTCCAGGTTTCTTGTATACTTTTTTCCAAGCTCTATCATAAGGGGGTCTAATTCCACATAATCTACCCTGGTTACACCATGCTTCAATATCTCAGCTGCAGTCCCTGAAGCCCCTCCGGATATCAGCAAGACCTTATCAGGATCAGCTGCCTGGGACATGGCATAATGCACTGTTTCCTCGTTTGATATGGTATTTTGGGTGGTGAATAAGGGAAGGCCGTTTTCGTAGAAATTAAGCTGGCCCATCATATCTGTTATGACTATGTTTCCATAAGGCGTATCTTTCTCAAACAATAATTCCTGGCCCCTGTACTGCTGTTCTCTTGTAATCTTGTTGAGGTCAAAGCTGAAAAAGCCTGCAAATGATATTATGGTAAGCAGGATTATTGTGATGCTTAAGGCCTTTTTTTTGATGAAAAGAGCAAGCAGGAATGCTGCTGCCATATTTAACAGCATTATCAGGAGGGCCATCTGGAAATGGTCAAGAAGATAGACAAGGATAAAGCTGAAGAGGAAGCCCCCAAGTATATCGCCTATATTATCTATAAAGTAAACCTTGCCTATTGAAGATGGGTCTTTTTTGGAAGAGAACAGGCAGCAGGCTAAGGTAAGGAGAAATCCTGAGATAAGGCAGTAAGGGAGCAGTATGATGAATGAAGAGAGGAATATCCAGGTTATGCCTGCCAGTTCACCCTGCATGAAGACAAGATCCCTTATGTTCCTGATAATCCATATATGGAAAAAAGGAAGGAATGCTACCATGAGTTCTGATAATATAAGCCAGGAGATCTTTCCTTTTTTGAGATACTTTCCGAGATATGCTCCGATCCCTGTCAGAAGGAGCCAGTTTGCAAGTATTATGCCAAAGACAAGCTCATTGCCGTAAAAAACGCTTAAGAATTCCCTTATCGCTATTATCTGGGTGATTATAGAAGATATGCCTAAGGCAGTAACTGCTATGAAGATCAGCTTCTGCTTTCTGCCCTTAAGCATCTCCATCTATATTACATACCTCTTTTTTTAGGCCTGATGGGAAAAGATCCATCCCATAAGCGGTTAGGGATATCCATGGATCCTCTTCAATCGGTGTGGTGTCATTACCCTGGCTATGCCTTGTGGTAGGGGTATATCGGCCTTTTTACGATAACAGCCTTATGGAGCTTCCCCCTTATCTCTATTTCTATAACATTTCCTTCATGCGCCTCTTCGGCAGCAAGCATCGCCATGCCTATCGGTTTTTTGAATGTAGGGGAGAAGCTGCCTGATGTTATACAGCCTATCTCTTTTCCATCTTTAAATGCCTTATAATCCTTCCTTGCAATAGCTTTGTCCAGCATCTCAAATGCCATTATCTTTCTTTGGATATTTTCTTTTGATGTAGATAATGCATCTTTTCCTATAAAATCTCCTTTGTCAATCTTTACTGTAAAGCCTATGCCTGCCTCAAACGGGCTTACATCCTTCCTTAATTCATGGCCGTACAGGCTGTAGCATGCCTCCATCCTTAACGTGTCCCTTGCCCCTAAACCAACCGGCTTTAAACCAAGGCTTTTTCCATCACTGAGAAGAAGGCGCCATATGTCTGCTGCTTTTTCAGGCTCAAAATAAAGCTCAAAGCCGTCCTCTGCTGTATAGCCTGTCCTGGAGATTATTGCAGGAACGCCAGCTATCTCTGCTTCGGCAAAAGAGAACCTTTTAAGGCTCTCTAAACTTATGCTTGCAGACTTCTGGAGGATAAGCCCTGCTTTAGGGCCCTGCAGGTCTATCTTTGCTGTTTCTGCTGACCTGTCTGATACGGCTGCGTCAAAATTTCCCTTGTTTGCCAGAAGCCAATCAAAGTCTTTTTCTATATTTGAGGCGTTGACTACAAGCATGAACTTTTGCTTATCGAACCTATAGACAAAAAGGTCGTCTATAACACCGCCGTCAGCAAGGCACATGCAGGAATAGAAAGCAGAATTGTCCTGAAGCTTTTCCAGATCGTTTGTTATCATGCTCTGGACAAGATCGAATGCATCCTTTCCCTCTACAAACAGTTCTCCCATGTGGCATATGTCAAATATTCCTGCATCCTTCCTTGTGCTTATGTGCTCTTCTATAAGATTAGTGTAATAGACAGGCATCTGCCACCCTTCAAAATCTATGATCCTGGCTCCAAGCTTAAGATGCTCTTCATATAACGGCGTTTTCATCAAGTTTCCCATGCAGAGCTATACTGATAAGGCTGGCTTAAAAGCATTGTTGTTTTTAAGGATATATTTTAAGAAGGATGAAAGATTGGCTCATCATTACCTGATTTAGAGCCGGAACCTTCCCTGACATTTTCCTTTTTTCTTGAGATAAAGTTCCTGACCCTTTCTGCACCTATCGGCTTAGCCTCTTCCCCTAAAGAATAATAGGTCTTCTCTGTCTCTGATCCCCATGAAAAATTGCCGTTTTCCTTGACTACCTTGTTTACCCTGAATTCGCCAAGCTCAGCCCCTTTCTTAAGATGATAATATATGACCCTCATGCTTACGGGAGGGAATATCTCCTTATAGTTCCTGTATATGTCATAGCCATACCCTTCCTTAAGGAAAAAAAGCAGCTCAATTATGTTTTGCCTAATCTGTGACCTGACAGGCCTTCCTCGTCCCATAAAAAAATGATAGGCAGGGCATTTAAATATTTTGTGTGATTATTTTTGTGAAGTGAAAAAAGAGACTGAAGAATTAGGAAAAATTTATAAAGATGCTCTACTGGTACTATCTTATGTCCTTTGAAACATCTAAGATGAAAAAAGTCATATTGGGGATAGCTATCGCTATATTGCTGGCATTCTTCTTAGGCCATGCTACGAGCACTTTCTACAAGGAGCCGGAGATAGAGGATTTCTGCAGGGGGATAGACTCAGTAATAAGGGTGGAGTCATGTGATGACTATGATTACGAGCCTGTAGAGTCAAGAAGGCCTTATCCTATACCGGAAAAACTGTTCTGCAGCTGCCAGGAGATCGATAAGGAAGGGACTGTCAAGTGCACTGCAACAAACCCTGAATATGACAAGTGCTCTAACCAGTACACTGATTACATGGAAAAGCATAACAAGAACTCATTCATGATACTTGTCGTCCTTGGGCTTATCTCTATAATAACAGGAGGGATATTCCTGAAGAAAGAGGCTGTCGGGTCAGGGATAATGGGCGGGGGAGTGCTTACCATAATCTATGCTGCGATGAGGTACTGGGATTCCATCCAGGATTATGCAAGGGTCATAATACTGGGCATAGCGCTGGGCATCCTTGTCTGGATAGGCTATAAGAAGATCAGGAAATGAGATGCATATTTCTGCTGTCTAAGGAAGACTTAAGGTTTGCTAAAGAAGAGGCCTTGTCTTTATTCAATGTTAAACATAAGCTGAGAGGGAACCTTCTTTTTCTGGAGATAGAGGATATAAAGCCTGCAGAAAGGCTTGCATATACAAAAAAGACATACCAGTTCCTTTTCAGGTGCAGAAAAGATCATCTTATTGAAAAGCTGAAAGGGTTTGACTGGAACAGCATATACAAAAAAAGCTTCTGCGTAAGGGCCCATAAGGATGATGGAGGGCTGAAGATAAAAGAGAAGGATATAGCAGGTTATATCTGGGAAAGGATAAAAAACCCAAAGGTGGACCTGGAAAGCCCTGCAACCCTGATAGAATTCTTTGTCATGGGGCCTGACGTGTATGCTGCAAAGCTTGTAAAAGAGCTGGACCAGGGCTTTGATTCAAGAAAAGCGCACAAAAGGCCGGAGCTTCACCCGACATCACTGAACCCTAAGATGGCAAGGGCTTTAGTAAACCTTTCGGGGGCAGAGAAGGAGGTTGTTGACCCTTTCTGCGGAGCCGGAGGGATACTGATAGAGGCAGGGCTTATAGGGCTAAAGCCGGTAGGATACGAGCTGTATGGCCTGATGGTAAAGAAGGCAAAAGCTAATCTTGAGCATTATAAGATAAAGGATTATTCATTGTTCAACAAGGATGCGCTTAGCATAAGCAGGAAGTATGACAATATAGTTACAGACCTGCCGTATGGCATGAATACCTCTATCTGGGTGAAGGAAAAGGGCAAAAACAGGAAGATATCGCTTAAGCAGACGGAGAAGAGAGAAAAAAGAAAAAACCTGGAGGATTTCTACCTTAGGTTCTTGAAGGCGCTTAAGAAGGCCCTGAAAAAGAAGGCTGTTGTCGTTTTCCCAGATTATGTAGGCTATAAGGCGCTGATAAAGAAGGCAGGGTTAAGGATAGAAAAGGAGTTTTCTCAGTTTGTGCATGGCAGCCTTACAAGGAAGATAGTTGTTTTGAGGTAGGAATTAAGGAATAAGGTGGGTTGACACTACTTAGGAATGCTAACCCATAGAAAACTTTATAAATAAGAAAACAACCCCTTTACCTAAATAATCATTATAAACCTTAGGGGGGATGTTTTTATGAAAGGAAAACCAATATCTTGTATTCTGGCTATAGTCTTGATTCTATCAATATGCTCTGCTTATGCTTTGGCTTCTTCAAGCGATGTTATTATAAATGAGTTTTTATCACACCCTCATCAGCAATCAGAAAACGAATGGATTGAGATTTATAATAATAACGGAACATCCGCTGTTGATTTAACAGGATGGACTATTAATGATACTTTAACTCCACCTAAAGTAATTGTTACAATCGCTGATAATACAATTATTCAGCCAAATAGTCATTTGATATTTTATACTGTCAAGGAATTGAATGACGGGGAAGATACCATAAAACTGATAGATGAGACAGGAACGGTCATTGATGAATATACTTATAATTCTGATATTGGAATAAACAATTCTTTAGGAAGGCTTCACGATGGCTTAGGCCAATGGGAGATATTTACAGAGCCTACACCAAACGCAACAAACAACAGGCTCCCTTCAGGCATCATAGCTGATCAAGAAATAAATGAGGACACATTGTCTAATTTTACCATAACTTCCTATATAACCGACCCTGATGAGGACATTATGGTCTTTAGCGTGGTCGAAAAAGATACTTTAAAAGTAGATTGCAAGATAAATGACACAAACCTTACTTTAAATCCTGCTGCTGACTGGAACGGGACTGCAAGCTGCAAGGTTGAGGCTGATGACGGCTATGGAAAGATAAACAGGACATTCAATATAATCGTCTCTAACGTGAATGACCAGCCTTACTTTGACCCTGTGCTGGAGGATAAGGTTATTGATGAGGACCTGAACTTCACTTATGATATAAATGCAAGCGATATAGATGAAGGAGATTCCTTAACATTTGAATCCAATATAACTGCTTTAGGGGGATCGATAAATGATTCTGGCGTATTGGAATGGACACCTGACAACAGCCATGTCGGGAATAATACTATAGAGGTCATAGTATGCGATGACAGCGGAGCAGAAAATAACTGCATATCCAGCAGTTTTACTATAGAAGTGGAAAATGTCAATGACGCTCCTGTTATAAGCCAGGCTATAGCTTCGCTTAGCTTTTTGGAAGGAAGGTCTGTTTCAGTAAACCTAAACGATTATGTGGATGACATAGACAATACTGATGAGGATATCACATGGGCTGCATCCGGCATGTCAGGCTTAAATGTTTTTATCGACCCTGAAAAGATGATGGAAGTATCTGCTTCAGAAACAACATGGCATGGAACTGAAAGATTCAACCTGACGGCTGATGACGGGGCTTTAATAGAGAATAATGATACAGAAGAGATAACTGTGGATGTCCAGAGCATCCTGAGCTTCAGCGACCTTGTCGTAACCATAGACGGAAATGATTACAGCGCAGGAAACAATGATCTGGTCGGGCCTGCTTCACCGGACTCAAGCTTAAGCATAAGCCTAAAGCTTAAAAATAATTACCCTAAAGTTGAGGAATGGGTAGAGGAGATAGTGATATCTGCAAGGCTTGACAGCAGCATAGGTGATAACGAGGAGATAACTACATCCCCTCCTGTGAACCTTGACGGCTCAAAAAGCATTTCCAGGCAGCTGACATTCCAAAATCTTCCGCTTGACATAGTGGAAGGGGAATATGAGCTTACGATAAGGGCTTCAGGAAACGATTACGATGG
>JAHWIN010000015.1 GCA_019322475.1 Candidatus Woesearchaeota archaeon | reverse complement strand
TCCTGTAGTTGATCCATAAGGCCTTAACAGGAACATTAAGGATATCTGAAAGGAGGGATGCGGGCTTTATCCCGTCTCTTCCTATAGCTACTATAATGTCAAATTCAGGAAAATCTACCTTCTTCATCCCCCTTATTATCTGGTCAAGGGATAATCTTTTCATATTCCATCAACCGTTCTAGGCCACAAAGCCGAGACATCCTTATAAGATGCATAAAAAGAAAAAAGATGCCGGGCCAGCAAGTCACCTGATCTTGTTTGCCTTCCATAACTCTGTTGCAGGGGAGATCTTCTTGCAGTCCCTGCACTGGAAAGCCACATCCCCGTTGGGAGATGGGAAATCAGACTTTATTATGTTTTTAGAGCCACATTTAGGGCACTTAAGGCCCAGCTCCTCAAGCCGGAAAAACCTTGAGCATTCCCTGCAGAAGAAAAGGCTTTCCCTGCACAAAAGCATCTTATGCTGAGGGGCGTCACAAAAAGGGCAAAAGTTTATCTCAGACATCTTTTATCCTGCATGCGCATCTCTCTTCCTCGGAGTATGCATCATTCCTGTTCAATAGCTCTTCCCAGTCTACCTTATGGCCGTTGAATTCAGGGCCGTCACAACATGCAAACATGACCTTGTCCCCTATAACAACCCTGCAGCCTCCGCACATCCCTATGCCATCTATCATTATGGGGTTTAATGAGACTGTTGTAGTGACTTTTCCTCTTGTCATATCTGATACAGATTTCATCATCAAAGGGGGGCCTATAGCAAATACCATGTCCAGCTTTTCCTTCTGCATAAGCTCCTTCAAGACATCAGAAACAAGGCCTTTTTTTCCCCTGCTTCCGTCATCAGTTGATACCAGGAAGCTGTCGCATATTGGCCTGAAGTGGTCTTCCCAGAATATTTGGCCCCTGCCTTTTCCCCCTATTATCACTGTCAGCCTGTTATTTGCCTTTTTCATATCTCTTGCGATAGGGTATATAGGCGCTATGCCTAAGCCTCCGCCTATAACACATACTTTCCCATATTCCTGTATCTTAGACGGGTTTCCCAACGGCCCTGCAACATCAAGGATTATATCTCCTTTTTTCAATGATGAAAGCTGATCAGTGGTCTTTCCTACCACCTGAAAGACTACAGTTATCGTCTTCCTGGAAAAATCAGCTATAGTAAGGGGTATCCTCTCCCCTTTTTCGCCTATCCTGAGTATTATAAACTGGCCGGGCTTTGCCTTTTTGGCGATATAAGGCGCTTCTATCTCTATAAGATATGTATTATCCGCCAGTTTTCTTTTTTGGAGTATGTTAAACATATTATCGCTTGATAAGGTATTTTTTGGCGTTCTTGTCCATGTCCACGAACATGTCAGAGACCTCTTTCAGCTTAGCGCTGCTTGACTTTCCAAATGCTATGACCTCTACCCTTACGCCTAAGGCGTGCCTTAGGTGCTGGACCAAAGGAACGAAATCACCGTCTCCGCTTACCAATATCACAGTATCAAGCTTCGGGGCAAGC
This sequence comes from Candidatus Woesearchaeota archaeon, assembly GCA_019322475.1. GTDB lineage: Archaea > Nanobdellota > Nanobdellia > Woesearchaeales > JACPBV01 > JAHWHQ01. Next base: position 36,590 of record JAHWIN010000015.1, on the reverse strand, counting down.
TCTATCATGTCCATCGCTATGCCGATATCCCAGTCGCCTTTTTTGCTGCCTCCATAGAACACCTGCAGGTCTTTTGACTTGACCTCAAAGCCTATGTTTTCAAGGGCACCAAAAAAATTCTTCTCCTCTTTTACTATATCTGCCTTTATCACATAGGCTATAGCCCTTATAAGGCCCCTTCCCATAACAGCTGATTTTAATATCTCTGTAAAATCCACCTTAGAGCTGTAAAGGCTCTTTGCAGAATAATACAGGTTTTGGACATCTACAAAAACCCCTACACGCTGCGCTTTGTTTATCCTCATCTTACCTATTTGACCTCCTTGAGCTTGTTTTTTATGGCCTCAGCAGAACTGTCCAGGCTTTTTTTTGATCCATCATCCAGGCTTATATCCACAATCTCCGCTACGCCTTCATTTCCGAGCCTTACAGGAACCCCTAGGAATATCCCCTCATAGCCGTATTCGCCTTCAAGGTAAACTGAGCATGGAAGAACATCCAGGGTATTGTTGGCTATGGCCTCGACCATCCTTGTTATAGACGATGAGGGGGCGTAAAAAGCAGAGCCTTTTTTCAGGTAGCTTATCACTTCTGCTCCCCCTTTTCTTGTCCTTTCCACAAGGGTTTCTATCTTTTCAGGGCCTAAAAGCTCGGTAAGCTTCTTTCCGCCTACCTCTGTTTCCCTGATAACCGGGACCATCGTATCTCCGTGAGACCCAAGAACAAGCGCCTTCACGTCCTTCGGGGAAGCGCCTAATTCCTCTGCAATAAATGAGGCGAACCTTGTAGTGTCAAGGATGCCTGCCATCCCTATCACCTTGTTCCTGCTGAAGCCGGTCTCCTTAAGGAGGATGTATGCCATTATGTCTAAGGGGTTTGTCACAATGATCACAATAGAGCCTGGAGCATGCTGTCTTATATTGGCTGCAACATCTTTTATTATCCCTGAATTCTTCTCCAGCAGGTCTTCCCTTGACATGCCGGGCATACGGGGGAATCCTGCAGTGACTATAACTATGTCTGAACCATCTATGTCATTGTAATCAGTAGTCCCTTTTACCTTTGTATCAAAACCTCCTATTGGGGCAGACTCCTGGATATCCAAAGCCTTGCCTTTTACAGAATCAATAATGTCAAGAAGGACCAGCTCATCTGCCAGGCCCTTCTCTGCAATCCTTTGGGCGGATGTAGACCCGACCATCCCTGCGCCTATAATGCTTATCTTTATTTTGATCACCCCCTTAACCGATTGTCTTAAGAAAAAAAGGTTAGTTTATAAAGTTATTGATTGACCCGGGGTTAAGGGAGAATATCAGTAATAACCTAGCTATCCTATTAATCCGGCAATCACAATATTTCTTTTAAGGGTTACCTATTTTTATCCCTTTCATCTTTTTCATCTGGTTCTGCTGTTTCCGGAGGATAATTGCACTGGCCGTTAGTGCAGCCGTATTCGCAGAATTCTTCGTGAAGTATCCTACAGTTTGCATCCTGATAAGCGCTATGAAAATCTGTAAGGCATATAGATCCTGCCTGGCAGCTCTCCTGAGGCTCTTCCTCTTCTCTTAGTGTAAAGTTCAGCTCGGCAGTTGAGAATATATCCGCTATCATCAAGCCTGAATCAGTCCCTGTCGTGCTTTGAAGCATAGAGGTCAAGATTAGATCATTATCTTCCTTATGGACCTCATAGAAATCAAGAAGGTCTCCTGTCTGCTCCACTGTCAGGACTTTCGTTTCCAGTCCTTCAAAATGCTCGAAAAGCGCTAGCTTAAGGACATCTTTAACATCCTCTCCTGAAAGTGAGCTGGCCAAGAAGGAAGAGGCCAAAAATATGAAGATGATGATAAGCCCGTATAATATCCTTTTTTTCATGCTTTTTTAACCCTTTTATATTTTAGATACATAATAGCAGACAGGCCTTTCTTAGCAGCACAGCCCGTGCTCCTCGCAGCAGTCATTTTCATATCCTTCTCCAAAAACAACATCAAGGCCTGAGCATAAGCCTGAGTCCTCTGCATTCTTGCAGTGGGTTATCGATGTTATCTTTATAGACGCCTTGTCTCCGCTTCCCTCTATCTTCAGCTTGATTCTTCCTGAATTGGGCCTGAGGCAGACAAAATAAGGGAAATTGGTCAATGCCAGGCCTTCAACAAAGATGTTCTCTATCCTGCCTTTTCCGATAAGGAATATGTTCTCGTTTATCCCGCTTGTTACGCTGTCTTTTATCAGGGGCTTTTCCAGTATATAGGATGTGTCGACATCCTGGAGGTCTACAAAACAAAGCTCGTCAAAGCCTGAGGGAAGATCATAAAACTTGGTCCTCAAGGACCCATAGTCCCCTTTCAGTGCCCTGATATCTGATGTGAGCTGGGATTTGAACCTTATCAGGAGGGCCTGATCCTTCTTCCTTTGCGCGCTGCCCATAGCCTTATACCCAAAAAGAAGGACCATCGCCAGCACAAACAATGAGATAAGATAAACGAACATCTGGGAAGAAAGCTGGCCCTTTTTCTTTTTAAGACTATGCTTTATGTGCATGTAGCCTTATATCGGGACAGCCAGTATAAATATCTTTTGATGGGCGGGTCCAGTCATAGGGGTTTTCTATTGAGCTGATGGGCTGCATACTAAAGCGTTATTTAGAAAAGATTATAAATCAGAGAATTTAATAGGCCATCATGCCCAAAAAAGAGGTAGCCATAATAGTCCCGGGAGCCAAGGACCTTTCTAAATGGCCTGGTATCGTCCAGGGAATCTGTCTTTTCATGTCAGATATCTTCAGGTTTGAGCCTGTATATCACGACCATGTGAAGATCTGGAAAAAAAAGATGGTATCAAGAAAAAAAAAGATTATCTGGATGCACTGGAACAGGGGGATAGGGGCCTTGTCAAAGATGGCTGCAAAAAGAAATCTCAGGAGGCTGCTCCATCATTACAGCTCCAGAGACCTAAATCTAGTAGGAATAAGTATTGGGGGGGATATAATACTTGAGACCCTAAAGAAGAAGGAATACAGGAACATAAACAAGGTTGTGCTTGTCTGCTCTATCAATGAGATAAGGGAACTCCAGCCAAGGCATCCACAGATAATAAATGTCTACTCTAAAAAAGACAATTTCTCCCATCTTGTGATAAGCATCCTGGCCCCCATACACGGGAGCACAAGGATGGCTGGAAAAGGAGTGACTAACATACCTATCAGGAACATGACCCATGACGGGTTCTGCAAAGATGCTAAGATAAGAAGCGGAAGATATAAGGGAAAATCTGTAACACAACTTGTCAACAAACTTATAGAGAACTAAACGGCTTTCTATCTCAATCGTATCAGCAGAATAGTTAAAGGGTATGCAGAATGCCTGGCAGGGCATCATAGCTCGCAGAGCTTAAGCAGCTTTTCCCATTCAGAGCCTATATGGGCCTGTATCTTTTCTATCATTCCCTTGTTCTCTGGCTTAAGAAGATGCTTAAACCTTCCCTGCGCCTTTATAAAGTCTATAACAGGAACATCCTTAGTAGGCTTATAGGTCAGCTTATACTTGCCGTCTTCAACCTCGTAAAGGGGCCAAAACCTGGACTCTACGGCCAGCTTAGCGACCTCTATGGCCTTGTCAGAGGGGAATTTCCAGCCTAATGTGCAGGGCTGCAATACAACCAGGACCTTTGGGCCTTTTATCTTAAATGCCTTCTCTGCCTTGTTTGTAAGGTCTATAAGATTTGATACGCTGGCCTTTGCAACATAAGGGATATTATGTGCTATGCAGACCTTGGCAAAGTCTTTCCTGAACTCCTCCTTGCCCTGATGCACCTTTCCTGCAGGGGTCGTAGTTGTAGATGCCCCAAATGGGGTTGCCGAAGACCTCTGGATCCCCGTGTTCATATAAGCCTCGTTAGAGTAGCATACATAAAGGAAATCATGGCCCCTTTCCATGGCGCCTGAAAGGCTCTGCAGGCCTATATCGAAACTTCCGCCGTCCCCTCCAAAGGCAACAAACTTTATATCGTCCTTTATCTTCCCTTTTTTCCTGAAGGCCCTGAAAGCAGCCTCAGCGCCGGATATTGTAGCTGCACTGTTCTCAAATGCAGAGTGTATAAACGGGATATTCCATGATGTAAATGGATATATTGTAGATGTCACCTCTAAGCATCCTGTTGCACACGAAGCTACAAGGGGTTTGTCTGTAGAGGCCAGTATAGCCCTGACTATCTGGGGAAAAGCGCATCCGCTGCAGCTTCTGTGCCCCGGAACAAGTTTCTTTTCCTGCAGCTTTTCAGCCAGTTGCTTGTAGTTCATCTTCTTAGACCTATTGTGCTGTGCTTTGCCAGCCTGCCTTCAAGCAGGTCACTGAACAAAAGCTCTATATCTTCTACAAATATGTTCCTTCCTCCTAACCCAAAAACACACGAATGCAAATTTCCCTTATATCCAATATCAAAAAGGGAATTTTTTATCTCACCATATAACGGGGGATTCGCCCCAAAGCTGACAGACCTGTCAAGCACAGCGATATTTTTTATGCCTTTGAGGGAATCTGCTAACTCTTCGTAAGGAAACGGCCTGAACAGCTTTAATTTCAGCAGCCCCACTTTCTTCCCTTCCTTTCTCATCCTGCCTATAGCAGTCTTGGCTGTCCCTGCAGTTGAATTCATGACCACCACCACAGCTTCTGCATCATCAAGATTGTATCCCTCAAAATATGCATATTCCCTCTTGGTTATCTTGGTAAGCTCATTCCCTATCTTTATGAATTCCTTCCTGGCCTCTTCCATAGCAGGGATCTGCTGGCTTCTTGTCTCAAAATAATAATCCTGAAGCTGCAACGGCCCATGAGTGACAGGCTTCTTTATGTCCAGAAGACCGTAAGGATATTTATGCTCGCCTATGAATTTCCTTACAGCCTTATCCTCAAATATCTCAACATTCTCCACACCGTGGGATGTGATAAAGCCGTCCTGACAGACCATCACAGGGAGAAGCACCTTCTCTGCAAGGCGCATGGCCAAAAGGGTGTTCTCATAGACCTCCTGGGCATTCTCAGAATATATCTGGATCCATCCCAGGTCCCTGGCACCCATAGAATCACCATGGTCGCAATGGATATTTATGGGCGCTGATAAAGCCCTGTTGACTATCTCCATCACTATCGGAAGCCTAAGCCCTGAAGCTACGCCGACTATCTCCCACATCAATGCAAGGCCTGCGGATGCTGTGGCTGTCATGACCCTGGCTCCTGCGGCGCTTGCCCCGACCGAGCTGCTCATGGCAGAGTGCTCGGACTCCACCCGTATCATCTCAGTATCTACAAGGCCGTCTGCAACAAAAGAGGCGAACTTCTGCATTATAAATGTCTGAGGGGTTATAGGATAAGCTGCACATACATCAGGATTGATCTGCCTCATGGCTTCTGCAGCCGCTTCTGCTCCGGTTATAGCTCTTGCTTTGGACATTCTTTCACTTTTTGAACCCAGCCTCTTCTTTCATCTTTATGCACTTGACAGGGCAGACGTTCATGCATATCCCGCAGCCCTTGCAGTAATCAAGATCTGTCTCTTTCCTTTTTATGTCGTTGCCTGACCCCCCTGTGGGTATGCAGTCCTCAGGGCAAAAGGCTACACAGATCATGCAGTTTATGCACTTTGAGCTGTCCCATACAGGCCTAAAGCTTCTCCAGTCTCCTGTCTTGAACTTTCTTGAGGATCCAGGCTCATCTATAAGGCCTCCGACAGGGATATCTTTAGCGCCCTTCAGCTTATTCATACTACAGCCTCGTATGCCATCTTTATCCCTTTTATGGTGGCATTGGTCTTGTCTTCCCCAAGCTTGCCGAGAAACTTCTTCCTGACACAGCCTTCGATGGCCTTAAGCGGAAGAAGCCCTGTCAGCTTTACAAAAGCCCCAAGCATAGGGGTGTTCGGAAGGTTCTTTCCTACAGTATCAATAGATATCTTAGTTCCGTCTAAAGAATATACCTTACACTTAAAGTTCCCTTCCTTCTTAATAGCATCGGCGCTCTTAGGGCTGTTTACAATCAAAGCTGCTTCCTTGCCAAGGCTTTCTGAAATATCAAACTTATCCAGCAATGTCGGGTCTATGACCATCACAACATCAGGATTTACTACAGGAGCATACGTTGTTATGGCCTTGTCAGAGATCCTTGCATATGCCTTCATAGGGGCGCCTGCCCTTTCAGGGCCGTACTCAGGAAAAGCCTGTACATGCTTGCCCTGCTCTAAGGCAGATTCTGCGATAAACTGTGAAGCTGTCTTGGCTCCCTGGCCCCCCCTTCCTATTATGACCATCTCAAAGATATCCTTATCTGCCATAGTAAGCCGATGTGAGTATAAATCTTTTATAAACTTATCGGAACTCTTTTTATATGGCTTAAGGCAAAATCGGCTTCATCCATAAAATCCTTCAGGGTTGCCATCGGCTCGCTCTGAGCTGTTATCCTAATCAATGTCCAGAAAGATCATATCTGCTCTTTTATGTTCTCTACAAACCTCTTGAAATCCTCTTTTTTTACATTAGCTCCGCATGCATGCTCATGCCCCCCTCCATATCCCTCTACCCCTACCAGGGCCTTTTCAAGGATGGCGGGCAAAAGCTCCCTGGTGCTTCTCAGGCTCATACGGATCTCTCCCCCTTTTTCTCTTCCTACAAGGATGATCTTATCAGGATACCTGTGGATGAGCTCATTAGAAAGGTCTCCTGTAAAGCTCATCTTATCCTCCCTATAAGTATATATCATAAGCTTCTCCTTTCCAGCCTTCTTTATAGCCTCTTTAAGGATGGATTCATATTCATGGTTTATCTTCTCAAAGCGCTTGTATATGAACCTGCCTTTTGATGTTGTCTGGCCAAGGATCTCATAGGGGCTTTTGATCCTTGTCAATACCTTAAAGCACCTTACAGAATCCCTTGTCTTTCCCTTCAGTATATAAGAGAATATCCTTATCAGCTTCCCAAGCCTGGTCTCAAAGTAAAGTTTCCCCGGGTCCCTTGACCTTATTCCAATAAGATCCTTATATTCTTTTTCGAATTCACCTAAAAAATCAGGGATGGTCCAGTCTCCAACAGCGCCTACTGCCGCTATCCAGATATTTTCCCTTACAACCTCATAGCAGATGGATGTTACAGGTGTCCCGTCATCCTTATCCCTAAGCCTGGGATTAAAGTACCTGACCTTAGCCCTTTCTAAAGGGGTATGATGGTCTATCCATATTACAGGGACCTTAGCCTTGTCGATAAACTCCTGGTCCACTATAGGTATGTCTAATATGAATACCTTATCAGGCTTATGCTCCTCAACCTTTCTTATGAAATTTACCCCTAAGCCCGGCTTTGCCTTGAACACTATGCCATGCCCTTCCCTGATATGCCCATAAAGCAAAAGAAAAGAGCACAGCCCGTCAGGATCATCGTGAAAAAAGAACAGGGGGTTCTTGCAGCTTTCAAGCTCTTCCCTTATCTTTTTTATGTCTTTTTGGCTTAGCATCTTTATCACAAACAGGCTGGACCTACAGATTATTTTTTAATACCTTATATATAATCCTTTGGTTTAAGCTGGATGGATAGAGATTGGGTGAAAAAGCCAGACACTGTGATAGAATGGTCAATAATATGGGCCATGACTAACATCTTAACGATAGAGAATGCCATACAGGATACCCTGGCTGCACCATCAAGATAGTATCTAAAAGCCCAGCTTTCAGGAGCTGGATAATACAGAAAAATAAGAGCAAAAAGGCAGATTTTAAAAACGCAAAGTTTATATATCTGTTAGGTTATCAGCATTTTAGCATAGTAACTGATTTAAGGAGGATGTTAAAATGGGGTTTTTTTCAAAGGTAAAAGAGGCTATGGCAGGGGAGACTTCTAAGGTTTTAGATGAGGCTGAAGAGGAGGGCTATGTCGAATTAGGGGCTGAACACAGGGCAGCTGATTCCAAGATAATAGTAAGGCCTTTTATACTGCATGATTTTGAGTCTATAAAACCCATACTTGACTGCTTAAGGGACGGCAACACAGTAGCTTTGGTCAACATAAGGTCGCTGAAAGACAAGGACCTGGTAGAGCTGAAAAGGGCTATAAACAAGCTGAAGAAGACCTGCGACGCGATTGAAGGGGATATAGCTGGATTTGGCGATGACTGGATTGCAGCAGTGCCCTCATTTGCAAAGATCCACAGGGCAAAGAAAGAGGAAGGAGAGCCAAGGAAAAAAGTTGAAGAGGTTACTGAATACAGCTCTGAAGAGGCGCCCCGTGAAGAATACTCATCTGAGGATGAAGGGGAGCCAAAGATAGAGACTTATTGATTTCTCAAACTGGGTACATACCATGCAGTTTGCTGCGGTTAGGATTTTTTATTTTCAGGGTAAAGTTCAATTCCTGTATCATGAACCGTTCTCCATCAGTTTCTTCTTATTCTTCCCTGAGATTCTAAGTATGTCATCATAGATGCTGCTGCCTTTTGAATCCATAGCCACTATAAGGGGCATGCCCTCAACCTTTAGCTCGTAGATCGCCTCAGGCATTCCAAACTCTTCTTTATAGACATTGGCTATCCTTTTTATCGAAGAAGCTATCAAAGCCCCTGTTCCTCCGACAGCAGCAAGATAAACACAGCCGTACTTTTTCATGGCTTCTGATGTTTTCTTATCCATGCCTCCCTTACCTATGATGCCTTTGATAGCATATCTCCTTATAACATCCGGAGCGTATAAGCTCATCCTTTCGCTTGTAGTCGGCCCTGCAGAGACTATGCTGTATCCCTGGTTGCCCTTCCTTACAATAGGCCCGCAATGATAGATTATGCCCCCTGATAACATTCCCTTCATCCCATCAGAATCCAAAAGATAAAGGTGGGCCTTGTCCCTTGCAGTAAATATGGTTCCGCTTAATTCAACCTTATCCCCCACCTTTAGCCTGTTTACGTCCTGCTTAGACAAAGGAAGCTTTAGCCTGATCTTACATCACCCTCATAAGTTAAGGACCCTCTTCTGCAGGCCCAGCACATAAATGATATATCTATAAAGAAAGATGTAGGGTGCCTGTGCAAGGCTTTTATCTTGACAGCCAGGGCAGTTGAGCTTCCCCCTACCCCGATAGGCCCTATGCCTAATGAGTTTATCTTATCCCTCATCTCTTTTTCAAGCCCTGCCAAGGTGATGTCCTTGTTCACATCATCAACCTTCCTTAATAGCTGCTTTTTGCTTTCTTTGGCTACAAGATCCTTGCATCCTCCTATCGCTATCCCTAAGATATAAGGGGGGCATCCTCTTCCCTGGGCCTTAAAGGCTGCATCAATGATGCATCTCTTTATCCCTTCCATATCCCTATTGGCATTTAGCTCCTTATCAGGAAGCTTATACTGCACGCCTATATTTTCAGAGCCTCCTCCTTTCAGCATCAGGTTGATTTTTATCTGGCTATTATCCCATTGCTCTATGTAAACTATCGGTTGCTGGAGCTCAACCTTTCCCATGCTAAATCCTACATTGTCCCCTGTGTTCATGCCATCAATGATACCTACTGAATTGGGCCTTAAAGGGACCTGTTCAGTAGCTTTCCTTGTTGCATTGGCTATTGCCTGCCTTATCTTATGGTGAGAGGCCCCTATTGGAGCCCTGACGTAAAAGACCGGGACACCTGTGTCCTGGCAGATAGGGAGGCTGTTGTCTCTGGCAACCTTGATGTTCTTCAGTATATTTGAAAGGCTGTAATAGGCCAGAGAGCCTTTCTTTTCCATGCTTAATGCATCCATCAGGCTGGCTTCAACATCTGCCGGGATGCTTACAGCAGTTTCCCTGTACAGGCTGACTATCGCTTTTTCTAATCCCATCTTAAGGTTTTGCCTTTTGGATGCCTGCAATGATGATGGAGATGTCATCTATAACCTCTCTTCAATGCCCTTAACTTTCCGAAATCATAGACCTTATCACCTACTATAAAACACTCAAAACCACTTAGGTCCTGCTGCAGAAAAGGGCTCAGCAGCTCATCTTTTATCATGTCTGTCCCTTCACTTACCAGGTTAAAGCTTGGCTGCACTATCAATGTTTTTCCTTTCCACCTTCCTTTAAGGAAACACTTAAATTTCTCTTCCCTCACACCCTCATGGACAGTTACAGCAGGATGCTCATGCCCTATCATTATCGCCTTTACTCCCTTAAGCTCTTCCTTTTCCGGCAGCTTGTGGCCATGGACCATAAGCATATCCCTGATCTTATAGCTATCCCTGACCATGACATCTCTTTTTTTTGCTATAGGCCCTAAGATAGTGTCATGGTTTCCCCTGACAAGGATTATCTCTCCTGAGTTCCTGCCCAAAAGGTCTATGAGCCTTAAGGCATTCCTCCATTCCTGGGCAGAGATATGCCCAAACTCATGCTTTATATCTCCGTTGATTATTATCTTTCTTAGCTTTCCTGTTTTTTTGAATGTTTTTTCAAGCCTTTCAGCCATATCCTCGAAATGAAGCCGGGGGATAAGTATGCCCTGTTCATTCAATGCCTCTTCATAGCCTATATGGGTGTCTGATATTATCAGCGCATTATCCTTCTTAAGATACAGGCAAAGATCTACAATCTCGATACCCTTTGATATTTCCATAGCAAAGAGGACTTATTTAGATTTTAAATAATTATTGATGTATGATGCATAAGCTTTGACTGGCGGTTGTTGTAGGTATCTCATTTTGAGGGGAGCCTCTGGTCAAGGGTTACTCATCTTTTTTGCCGATATCCGACAAAAATACCTAAAAGTTTATATACTACTAAAAGGTTACAATAAGTGTATGAAAGCGTATGTATTTGCAGCTGATTTTAAAGATGCAACGCATTATTTTGTTGATGTTTATACAGAGTATATGATTGAGCAAAACCCTAACCCCCTAAAGTGGGGCTATGTTGTTGACAAGAATTTCTGCGTTTGTAATAAAAAAAGCCCAGAAGAGTTCTCTGAGTTTCTGGAAAACCATGTCCTGAACAAGCAGATCAAATATCAGAATTGCATGTATGACCCTAGAATAGATGGATTAAAAAAAGCCGGCAAAGGAAAGCAATTCAGCCTGAGAACGATAGATAAGCTGGTAAACGGCCCTCACCCCTACCACCCCCTGCCTCACGATGCATGGAGACCTCTAAGGGACGATGAGATAGAAAAGATGAGTCCAGAGATAAGAGAGGCATTAGAAGAAAGAATAAAAAGTCCCTCCTGCAGCAAGATGGGGGATATTAAACTTGAAGAGGAATAAATACTGCATAGGCCTTGAAGGCATAAGAACAGATCACTTTCCCAATATCACTTCTTAAGATATATCTTGGCCAATACCTGGTCGTGCATCCTCTTAAGGAACTCCATCTTGTCTTCTATCTTCATTATGTCTGTCCTTCCCTGGGTTATGAGGTTCAGGGCAAAGGGTGACGGCAGGGAGGTGTGGGTCTCTTCAAGCTTTATCTTCTTTTCTTCTATCCCTGTTAGGACCTTAGAAGCGTTCTCTATATCCATAAGGTCCTCTAAGACCTCTCTCCTGGCTTCCTTCAGGATAGAGAAATGGGGGCTTATCCTTCTTACTGCGCTCATCAGGATCATAGAGCTTACCTGCTGCCTTCCTACCCTTTTCTTTCTTCCCTTGTAATTCCTCAGTATCATAAGGGCCCTGGCAGCGCAGTGCCTGAACCTTCTCTTAAGGACCTCTGCCTTGTCTATGGCCATCTCCATGACCTTAACAAGGTCCTTGCTCTTAAGAAGCCTGAACGCCTTCATGACATCTACGTTCCTTGCGGTGCATATGTAGAAGCCGTTGTCATTGATGCCTATCTCTACGTCCTTATGCTGGGTCCTTCCTATGGCAAAGCCTACAGCCCTGGAAAGGCAGTCATTCACCCTTCTTCCGAAAAGGGAATGGAAGATGACATACCTTAGGCCCTGCTCATCTGTGTAGTGCTCTGCTATTATCCTTGTGTCTGAAGGTATCTTAGAGTAGTTATACTGCTCATAGAAATAATTATACAATGATAGGGCTGCATTATCATCTACATAAAGATAATGGTGGATAAAATCAAGTATCTCTTCCCTGCTCTTATTGTAGCAGAACTTCTGCCCCAATAGTTTCCTGAACTTCCCTATGTCCACAGCAAGGTCATAGCTTAAGGGGAGCATCTCAGAGAACCATGCAGGTATTGTAGGTGGCCTGCTGACAGAAGCCCTTACCTGAGCCACCATGCCCCTTGAAAACTTAAATTCATAGACATTTCCCCCTAAGGTGAATATGTCTCCCGGCCTCATCTTCTCCAGGAATGCCTCCTCGATATATCCTACTGTCTGGTCGCCTATCTTGACTGAGACCCTGACCTCCTCAGGTATTGTGCCTATGTTGGTCATGTAGATTACCCTGCCCATCTTCCCCCTTCTTCCTATCATGCCTGTCTCCTCATCATGCCATATCTTGGCGTATACGTTCCTGTCCTCTAACGATATGTATTTTCCTGAAAGATAGTCTATAACCTCCATAAAGTCCTTTTTGGTTAGTTCCCTATAGCAGTAAGAGCCTTTGACAAGGATGAAAAGGTCGTCTATATGTATCCTCTCGTGTATCGCTATGCCGTCTATCTGCTGGGCAAGGACATCCAGGCAGTTAGAAGGTATATGTATCTTGTCTATCTTCCTTTCTATGGCGTCTTTCAATAAGACAGAGAACTCCACAAGGTCATCCCTGTCAAGGACTATGATCCTGCCTTTTGTCTTTTCATGCAGCCTGTGGCCGCTCCTGCCTATCCTCTGAAGGGCCCTTGCTACTGATTTTGGAGAGCCTAAGCAGATGACCAGGTCTATATAGCCTATGTCTATGCCAAGCTCAAGGCTTGTCGAGCACACGACAACCTTTATCTTCCCTTTCCTCAGCCTGTCTTCTATGTCAAGCCTCAGCTTCTTGCTCAGGCTTCCATGATGGGCGCCTATATTCTCGGTGTAGTTCTTAGGGAATTTTTCCTTCAGGTGATGCACGACCCTTTCAGTGGCAGACCGGGTATTAGTGAATATAAGGGTGGTCTTATGCTGCTGGATAAGCTTGTCCATGAGGACATACATGGAATGGTGCATAAGCCCGTGCTCAACCCCTATCAGGTCTTTCAGCGGGCTTAAGACCTTAAGGTCCATCTCCTTGATAAACTGGACATCCACTATCCTGCACGGCCTTGGCTTTTCATGCTCATAGCCCACCAAGAACTTTGCTATCTCTTCCAGAGGGGATATGGTAGCAGAAAGCCCTATCCTTGCCATGTGAGGTGAAAGATATCCCAGCCTTTCCATAGAAAGTGAAAGATGGACCCCCCTCTTGCTTTCAGCAAGCGAATGTATCTCGTCACAGATAAACCAGTCAACATGCCTAAGATGGTCGACAAATTTTGGTGATGACAATAATATTGCAAGGGATTCAGGGGTAGTTATAAGTATATGCGGTGGGCTCTTTAGCATAGCTGCCCTCTCTTTTGTTTCTGTGTCTCCTGTCCTTACAGCAACCCTTATCCCTAATTTTCTTCCTGCTATCTCCTCCATCTCTTCAAGCGGCCTGATAAGGTTGACTGCTATGTCGCTGGAAAGGGCCTTTAAAGGTGAGACATAGACTGCATAGACCCTGTCTTCCAGTATGCCCTTTATGGAAGAATCGATAAGCTCATTAAGGATAGAGATAAATGAGGTAAGGGTCTTCCCGCTTCCTGTGGCAGCAGAGACAAGAACGTTCTTCCTTGAATGGATGTCAATAACAGCGTATCGCTGGGGAAGGCAGAAGCTCTTGAACTTGCCTTTGAACCATGTTTTCACTATAGGGTTGAGTATTGAAAATATCTCCTCATCTGTGTTCTGCTTTTTCTTGAAGGTTATCGTGCTGCGCTCCATCTTTTTTCCTCTGCTGCTCATCCTTAATATCCATCCTGCCTCATATAATCTTATCTTGATTATTATAGCGCATAATGCCGTTTGGCAGCCCCGCAATATCTATTTGGGGGTGTTTTGGGGGTTTATAAAGCATTATGTTAGTCGTTTTTGCTTGACAACAAGAAGGAGTTTTTAGCCTTACTCATATACATTATCATGATGATCATAATCCTCAAAGGACAAAATATCCTTAGCCTTATCATAACTAAAGACTAAGACAAAATGGCCTATATGGACCCTCTTAGAGTCCTTCATATCATATCGCAGATTTTTATAATGTTCAATATCACCAGAACTGAAAACCTCTTCTATCTTCTTCATCACCGATTCATATCTGATTTTATCTTTCTTAGACAGCTTGGCCAGTTTCTTGCCCAGTCCAGGCTTTATCTCAAACTCACGCATTTTCTATATGCTTCCTAAACCCTTTTATGCTCCGGAAACGGATCCCTTTCTGCCCTTTTATCATTTTAAGTTTCTCCACATATTCCGGCCTAAGCTGAGGTTCTAGAATCTCTTGTTCATACTGCTGAGCCATCTTATCTATAGCTTTGCTCTTATCTCTCAGCCCGAATTTAGCCTTAACCATATTCAGAACCCTATTAGTCTGATCCTCAATGTTGATTATTGCCTGCACCATAATACCACCTTAATTTAATATTAATAAGGCATTAATATATAAATCTTACTATTTTTGTAGCCAATTTCAGTATCCCTAAGACTAGCAAGGTTTATAAAGTTAAGAAACTGGATTTGACAAAGGAGGTGATAGGATATGAAAACATTAGTAGCTTATTATTCAAGGACAGGAAAGACAAAAAAGGCTGCTTTAGATATTGCAAAAGAGATGGGCGCTGACATAGATGAGATAAAAGACAGGAAAAAAAGAGGCGTTATCGGGATTATTGCCGGATGCATACAGGGGATTAAAAAGAAGCCGTCTGAAGTGATATTCTCAAAGGATCCCAAAAAGTACGGCCTCGTCATATTAGGGGGCCCTGTCTGGGGCCACAGCCTGATCCCTCCGCTAAGGGGCTATATGGAAAAAAACAAGGGCAGGATAAAAAAGCTGGCCTTTTTCATGACATGCGGAGGAAGCCCCGGAAAAACCCTTAAGCATCTTTCAGATATCAAGAAGCCCATTGCAGATACAGTATTTATAGACAGGAACATAAAGGCAGGGAAGCATAAGGAAAAGATGAAAGGGTTTGTGAAGAAGCTAAAGGCGGCGATTACAACCTATAGGAAATAACTTTAATTTTCGGATATGTTAAAACAAGGGCAAAGTTATTTCCTAATAAGCAAATCACATTCCGTTGGGAACTTCGTTCCGATTATTAATGTGATTTACTATAATTTCACTGAAACCTTTCCTTAACTATAATCTCCCCTATCTGCACTGCATTGAGCGCAGCGCCTTTCAGGATTTGGTCTCCGCAGACAAAGAACTCCAGGCCCTTATCATTGAAGATAAGGTTTCTTCTTATCCTTCCTACCTCTACATCATACTTGTTGGTGGCTGTAAGGGGCATAGGGTAGATGTTGTTCTTTATGTCGTCCTTTACCTCGATGCCTTCTGTCTCCTTAAAGATGCCTCTTATCTCTTCAGGGCTTATCGGCTTTTCAGTCTCTACAACAATGCTTTCTGAATGAACCCTCATAGTGGGTATCCTTACGCAGGTGCACGAGATAGGGATATTATCATCTCCAAAGATCTTATGCGTCTCCCATACCGCCTTCATCTCTTCCTTCGTATAGCTGTTATCCTGAAAGACATCTATGTGGGGTATCACGTTAAAAGGTATGGGGTAAGCGAATATCCTGTTAGAGGCCTTTTTCCCGTTTATAACATTTCTTGTCTCCTCTTCCAGCTCCTCCATGCCTCCGTTTCCTGCCCCGCTTGTCGACTGGTATGTTGACATTATCACCTTCTTAAGGCCGTATTTCTGGTAGATCTTCCATAAGGGTATCGCTGCTATCGCTGTCGTGCAGTTAGGGTTTGCTATTATCTTAGAATCGCCTATTGCCTGGGGGTTTATCTCAGGAACCACCAACGGAACATTATCATCATACCTGAAGGTGGAGGAATTATCGATGACTATGCAGCCTGCCTCTGCAGCCTTTGGGGCGTTCTCCTTAGGCCATCCTCCCCCTATAGCAAAAAATGCCATGTCCAGCTGAGAATAATCCGCAGAATCAGAGTTCTCTACAGCTATCTCTCCCAAAGAGGTCTTTATCTTCCTGCCTTCTGACCTGCTTGACGCATAGAGCCTTAATGAATCAATAGGAAAATCCCTGTCAAAAAGGACCTTTAACAGCTCCCTGCCGACCATCCCTGTTGCCCCAAATATTCCAACCTTAAGCTTTTTCATAAGATCACCATCGTGTGTTATTTCTTAATCTAGGGCGGTATGTTTGTTTATAAAGATTGTGTTAAGATTGTAACATATTTTAAGAAATCCAAAATCTTTATATAAGCCCTAAAATAATCCTCTTAAGATGGAAGGATCGATGCATTGGGCAGACCAGGCTGCAAGAAAGGTCATAAAAGAGAAAGGAACTAAAAAAAAGTATGTTGTTGCAGCAGGCATCACTCCATCAGGCACGGTCCACATAGGGAACTTCAGGGAGATGATCACTGTTGACCTTGTACACAGGGCATTAAAGGATGCGGGCAAAGAGGTAAGATTTGTATATTCCTGGGATGATTATGACGTATTCAGGAAGATTCCAAAAAACATGCCAAAGCAGGAGCTTCTGAAAAAGTACCTGAGAAAGCCTATAGTAGACACACCTGACACGTTTGGCTGCCATAAGAGCTATGCAGAGCATAATGAGAAAGAGGTCGAGAAGGTGATGCCTCTTGCAGGCATAGAGCCTGAATTTCTTTACCAGAGCAGGAAGTACAGAAGCTGTGAATACAAGGATGAGATAAGGCTCATATTGAACAATAAGGAGAAAGCAAGAGCCATATTGGATAAGTTCAGGAAAGAGCCTTTGCCGGAAGACTGGTATCCTTTGTCAGTCTATTGCGAAAAGTGCGATACTGACGAGACAAAAGTAGACGGCTATGACGGGGAATATGTCATATCCTATTCCTGCAGGTGCGGCTTCAAAGGCTGCATAGACTTCAGCAAAAAAGGCGATGTAAAGCTTCCCTGGCGCCTGGACTGGGCTATGCGCTGGCATCACGAGAATGTTGATTTTGAGCCCGGAGGAAAAGAGCACAGCACAGCAGGAGGGAGCTACTCCACTGCAAAGCTTCTGGCCAGGGAGCTCTATGGCATGGATGCGCCGGTCTACCAGAAATATGACTTTATAATCCTTAAAGGTGTAGGGGGGAAGATGTCAAGCTCAGCAGGAAACGTCATAACATTGAAGGACACCTTAGAGGTTTATGAGCCTGAGATAATAAGATACTTATTTGCGTCTACAAGGCCTGATACGGAATTTGCAATAAGCTTTGACCTTGATGTGCTGAAGGTATATGAGGATTTTGACAGGTGTGAAAGGGCCTATTACAAGAAAGAGGAAGCTGACAGGAAAGAATACATGAAGCAGAAAAGGATCTATGAGCTAAGCTGCGTAGGTAAGCCTAAAAAAGATATGCCTTATCAGCCATCATTCAGGCACCTGTGCAATGTGGTGCAGATATATGAAGATGATCTTTCTAAGATAAAAGAGTGCTATGGCGTCAAGAGAAAAGAGGACATGGAGAGGCTCAAGATAAGGGCTAAGTGCGCCTCTAACTGGCTCTCAAGATATGCTCCTGATGACCTGAAGTTCCACGTCCAGAAAGACATAAAGGCAAAGCCGGAGAAAAAGGAAAAGGAGGCTCTCCTGAAGCTGCTGAACTACCTAAGAAAACATGACAAGCCTGAAGAGAAGCTGCTGTATGAGGAGTTCTATAATATCTCAAAAAGCTCAGGCCTGGAGCCAAAGGAATTCTTTAAGGCATGCTATACTCTACTGATAGACAAGAAAAGGGGCCCTAAGCTGGCTCCGTTCATATTGACATTAGGAAGGGACAGGGTTGTCAATCTGCTTGAGGGGATGGAGTAGGGCGGTTGTTCTTTTTCCTACCCTTGTAGTCTTCCAGGGTTATTATATCCTTATAATGGTCCCATCCTAATTCTTTCAGCTCTTCTGATGTCAATAGCTCAAACTTCAGTTTGGTTTTGTCGAAGATGACTGTGCTGTCTACATTCCACAACATAAAAATATCTCTTAATCCATATTCGCCGTTAAAACCTAAATGTATTCCTGAATAGCCTTTTTCAGACAGGTTCTGAAAAAAACCGCTTTCTCTAATCAAGATATTTTCATTGAGTACAACTTTTAATTTTTCTTCTGATAAGATTTTTTCATTGCGGCAGGTGTTAGTAAAATCGTCTATAGAATGCAATTCACATATCTTGGTGTCTGAAAGCAGATATGCCTTAAGAGGAGTACAATCCAGAAGGTAAGCGGGCTTATTTGTTTGACACCAGCTTACCCAATCCAGGCTGTCTGACAACCATAAGCCGTCGGGCTTTATAAGTAACGGCCCTTCTGTTAACCTACCTCCTTTATCAAGAACGTAATCAAGATGCCTGTTAGGGACCCAGTGGAATTGCTGAGGGTAATAGATTCTATCGTTTATCTTATAGACGGGGTATATTCCATCACGCATCTCTAACTTAAGGTGGGTCGGCATTACAAAATAAGGCTGCATGGGGTTCAAGAATGAGGCTATGTTTAAAATCCTTATTGAAGATCCAGAGTATATTCCAGCTAAAATCCAATCTTAGTGAAGCTGCAGGCTAAAGCACTAATTTGGGCCATTAACAAGCTTGTAGATTAATTTTAATCACCAAATAGGAGTAAATTAACAAAAGGTTTATAAAAAAAGTATACTTTCTATCAAAATACTGAAATGATTCATAAAAAGAGAAGGTTGGATGAAGGTTCGATTGCAAGATTGGCATATCAGATGTATAATTTAAAAGATTCTCGGACCCATCCCTGGTCTCACACCAAAAGAGTAGCAGCCTATGCAAAAGAATTGGGCAAGAAATATTGTCCAGATTTGCTGGGTGCACTGGTAGTTGGCGCTTATTTCCATGATATAGGGAGGAAGGATGATAAGGGAGGAACAGCCCATGCTATTGAAAGCGCTTCTATACTAAAAAGGTTGTTTCTAGATGGTTCAATCTGCCTAGAGACCCAATCCCACCAGGATACAATAGTCTATGGAATTGAACATCATGCAGACACCAAAACAGGAAACAGGTTCCCTGTGGTTGATAATTATCCTGAAATTGAACAAAGAGGATTAGATAAAAGGGTTATAGCTTGTTTATGGGATGCGGATAGATTGGACTTAGCCAGGTTTGATTATCGTCTCCCTTTGCAAAAGGAATTTTTCTCTACTGAAATGGCTCGAGAATTTGTGAATTCAGATAATCATCTTGCAATTTATTATTCAAATGGTAAAATTTCCATAAAAAGGTCCAAATGAACTCAAAGAGTGTTATTAAGCTGCTTGAAGGGATGGAGTAGGGCGGTTGTTCTTTTTCCTACCCTTGTAGTCTTCCAGGGTTATTATATCCTTATAATGGTCCCATCCTAATTCTTTCAGCTCTTCTGATGTCAATAGCTTAAACTTCAGTTTGGTTTTGTCGAAGATGACTGTGCTTTCTACATCCCAACCATAAAAAATATGGCCTAATATGGGCAAGGCTTTTTCAGCCAGGTGTATTCCTGAGTAGCCTTTTGCAGACAGGTTCTGAAAGAAAGGGGTTTCACCTATAGGGGAATCAAAGTTTAATACGAGATCCAACTTTTTCTCTGAAATTAGGCCTTCTTGATTACAGACATTTATGAAATCCTCAAGGTGGTTTAATTCACATATCTTAGTATTTGAAAGTAGATACGCCTTCAGAGGGATACGGCTATTAAGCTTCTTTGGAATATTTTTTTGACACCACATTGCCCAATGCCTGTTTCCAGACATCCATATTCCATTAGGCTTGAATTGTGAAAGGCTCGGCTGTATTTCATAATTCCCTTTGAGAATATCATCGAGGTATCTTACAGGAGGCCAAAAGAATTGCTGGGGGTAATAGGAGCTATCGTTTATCTTATAAGGGTGATATTCCCCATTAAGCCTCTGTTCCTTAAGGTGGGTCGGCATTACAAAATAAGGCTGCATGGGGTTCAAGAATGAGGCTATGTTTAAAATCCTTATTGAAGATTGAGGGTATAGCCTGACAAGATCCATAACCTTTTTATACAACCTTCACATACCATCTTTTCAGCAAGGAAAGAATTGTTTGATTCAATCGCTGACCCGCAACCGTCAAAGCCGGAAGACTTGCAGAGCAAAGGAGGATCGTGGAGCTGTCCGAAAGGATTCTCTATAAGTTATACGATATGGCGCAGAAACTAAAGCTTGTTTCAAAGAAAAAGAAAGAGCAGGAGCAGAAACAGAAGGAAAAGCTCAGCACATCGCAGAAGGTGGCTCTCCATGCCATGCAGAAGCAGATGCAGCTCCTTAAGCTTAAGGAGTGGCTTGTCGTCATGGGCTTTGTTGCCGGGGGGGTGGCATTAAGGGTCCCTATGCAGGCTGTGCCTTCAGCAGAGCCGATAACGTTCTTTGCTATACTTGCAGGGTGGCTCTTCGGGAAGAAAAAGGGGTTTATCACAGGGGCTGCTGCAGGGTATATATCAAACTTCCTCATGATAGGGGGGCAGGGGCCGTGGACCATATTCCAGGTCATAGGGTGGGGACTTGCAGGATTTTTGGGCGGTTTTATAGGCAGGATAAAGCCAAAGAAGAGCTATTTCGCTTACTGGCTGAAGGCTATAATTCCGGTCATGCTCGTAGCGGTCTCAGCTACCCTTGTATTTGAGGTCATAATGAACGTAAGCTGGGCATCATTTTTCCCTTATGGCATATTCACATTGATGCTCTCCAGCCTCCCATTTACGCTCATACATCTTGTCTCAAATGTATCATTTTCATTATTGCTCCCGTTTGCGAGGAAGGTTGTCCATGAGAAAGGAAAATTCGACGAAGCTGAGGTTTGCAGGGAAGTTATTGGCCGGATTAATGGTAAGCTTGATCCTGGCAGGGTGCTTCCCCCAGCAAAAACAGGGGAACAGTGAGGGTGAAGCGACCTTAATAATAGACACTCTTGGGTCTTTAAAAAACGAAAGATTTAAGTTCAAAGAAGGCACCCCGTTAGGCATACTTAGGTACAACCATAAAGTAGAGACAATTTTAAACGACAACTTCATAGAGTGCATAGACGGCGTCTGCGCAGACGGAAACTACATGTGGCTGTTTTATATCAACAATAAGACAGCCAATTACGGAGTTAAGAGATACACGCTTAGGGACGGTGATGTTGTCAGGTTTGAGTTCAGCGACAAGGGCCTGCCTGATAAGGAAGAAGACAAAAGCGAAGGGGGCTTTTGGTGATGTATGCCCTAGCCTCGAGCGGTGGGAAGGACAGCACGCTTGCCCTTTATCATGCCATGCAGGAAGGCTTTAAGATAACCCATCTCTTTCACATATACAATCCTGACACTTCAAGGGTAAGGTTCCATGGATATAGGCCAGACATGGTGGAAAGGCAGGCAGAGCTCATGGGGCTCGTTCCTGTGATGATGCCTACAAGGTCAGGCATGTTTGACAGCGACTTCATGGAGGCTCTGGAGGAAGTCAAAGGCACCGGGCTGAAGGGCATAGTCTTCGGCAATATTTTCCTGGAGGAAATCAGGCAGTTTTACGAGCTCAGGGTGAGGAAGGTGAACCTGGAATATCATGATATCCTTTGGAAAAAAGACAGGGGCAAGCTTTTGAGGGGTTTCATCGGAAGCGGGTTTAAGGCCATCATAACCTCAGTATGGCTAAAGAAGCTGGATAGGGGCTATCTTGGAAGGGAGATAGACCCTGGTTTCCTGGAGGACATAGGAAAAGAGGATGCGGATGTCTGCGGAGAGAACGGTGAATACCATTCTCTGGTCTATGACGGCCCTGTGTTCACAAAGCCGCTTAAGCACAGGATATATGGTATCCACGAAGAAAAAGATAATGTTTTTTTGGATATAAGGCCTGCATGATGCCTACAAGCGCATGCAGAAGCATAAGGTCAAGGAAAACAAACGGAGGGATTGAAGATGAAGAAAATATTGTGCATGTTATTGGTTTTGGTTTTTATGGTGGAGGCAGCCTATGCTGCTAGGGTAGGAGTTGTCGTGGAGTTGATCAATGGAGAGGTTATAGAAGAATGTATCATAGTCGAATCCGGCGAAAAGGCTTATCATGCATTAAAAAAGCTTGACTTAGACTCTGACAAGTTTGAAATAGACTGGCTGGGCATATATCCCTTAGTTTTCTTGAAGTCTGTCAATGGAATTGGATATAATGAGTATAAAGATGGAAGAAACTGGGCATTCAGCACAGTAGAGCCAGGGAAAAACTCGTTTGATATACCTCCTGAAAAAACACCTGGTTACGGCTATGCATGGGGGGACTATCCTATTGGCGTTGAAGGCCAGATTATCGGACTGAACTATGCCACCACAACTTTTGGAAATGCATCATCCTTCCCTGTGGAATCCATAGACCCCCTTCCACCTTATAAGCCATATAGTGAATTGTGTCCCCTCATGTTCATAGCAAACATAACCAAGATATATGTTGATGGAAGCAAGCAAAGCGATTCAAAGACGAGAAGAGGCAAGATAACCGATGTATTCCCTGAATCTACAGTTGAATTCAAGATAGAGCTTGAAAACCTTTATGATTCTGACACAGACATAGAGATAAAGGACATATCGATAGAAGGCGCTATAGAAGAGATAGATGACGGGGATGATATAGAGGAGGATATAAGCGAGTTTGACCTTGATGCAGACAGGGAGACCTCAAAAGAGCTGGAGTTTAAGATACCTCTGGAGGTAGATGCAAAAGACAGGCTCGTTACGATAGAGATAGAAGCTGAGGACGATGCAGGGATCAGATATGAGAAGGAGATAACCTTCGATCTCGAGGTAGAGAAGGAAAAGCACGACATAAGGATATTAAAGGCAGAGCTTGACAGGAGCTCATACGGATGCGAGGAAAATGCGCTCCTTTCCCTTTCTATGCTCAACATAGGCTCTGAAGAGGAAAAGGTTTCTGTCCAGGCATATAATGAAGAGCTAGAGATAGATATAAGGAAAAGTTTTGAACTTTCTAATGATGCATATGAGGATTCAAGCAGGTATGAAAAAAAGCTTAATCTCTGGATTCCGGGGAATATAGACAAAAAGGTGTATCCTATAAGCATAAATGTGGATTATGGCGGTGAAACAGAAGATGTGTATGTTGACCTGGAGGTTAATGAATGCCAGAAAAAAGAGGCAGATAACCCTGATGAAGATAATGATGAAAACATGGAAGGGGCGTCCAAGCAGGATATAGAAGTGCAGGCAGGAGGGATTATCCCTTCAGAGGATGGAGGCATGGACTCAGAAAAAAATCCTGCCCCAGATGGTCCTGAAGAGGAGGCTGAACTGGAGGTAAAATCAAGGAAAGGGATAGTTCTTGCACTTACGGTTGTTTTAGGCCTTCTGGTCTTCACAGCCATTGCCCTTTTTGGAGCATTCGTCCTGAAGGCCGGAAAAAAAAGGGATTGATCAGCTTTATCCAAAGAAGGGGAGCAGATCAGGCACAGCCAGACCACCCTATTGGGTGGATCCTGATTTCTTAAAAAATTTACTTACTCTAAAGTAAAGACAAATAGAAAGATTTAAATATGGGTAAATTATCCTGTATCTTAAGATGAGCCTTAAAGAAGAGTTACTGTTACAGCTAAAGCATGATTTCAGGCTTAACATATATGAAGCGAAGATATGGACTGTCCTTCTATCAAGGGGAATTGCAACTGCAGGAGAGCTGGCAGACCTAAGCAGCGTGCCAAGAAGCAGATGTTATGATGTTCTGGAAAGCCTTGAGAAAAAAGGGTTTATAATAATGAAGATAGGGAAGCCCATAAGGTACATAGCAGTCCAGCCTGAAGAGATCGTAGAAAGGGTAAAGAAAGACATAAAAGAGGACACTGAGCTAAGCCTCAAGATGATCGAGGACATCAAAAATACAGACATTTTCAGGGAACTGGAGCTTTTGCACAGGACAGGGATCAAAAAGGTCGATTGCAGCGACCTTTCAAACTCAATAATAGGGAGGGAAAACATCAATCATTTCCTCAAAAAGATGGTAGACAAGGCATCAAGGTCTGTCCTTATAGTTACGACCAAGGAAGGCTTTATAAGGAAAGCGGGGCTTTTGAGCAATTCATTCAGGAAAGCAAGCAGAAGAGGGGTAAAGATAAAGATGATCGCCCCTATCGATAAAAAGGCTGCAAAAAAGATTCAGGGAGATGTTGAATTGGTGGATAAGGAACTTAACGGAAGAGTGGTCATAGCTGATGATGAGCTCCTGTTTATGATAAGCTCCGGGCTTGCAGATGAGAATTATGATTCAGGGATATGGGCAAGGTCAGCGTTCTTTACAAAAGCCCTAAGGCAGATGATAAGCTCACTGTAAAGCGAAAGAAGGTTTTGTTCTAAGATTTTTGCGGGTAAAAAGTACGGAGTTATCAAAGCGATCTGGAGGCATCTATCCAGCTTGAGCAATCCTGTTTTTTCTGCACGTGACGGTATCCGACACATATCCAGTCAGCTTTAAATAAAAGAAACCTAAAAAATCAAATAGGTTTATATATAAGTAAATAAATAAACAGATGCTAGGTGAAGGTCTAAACTCAATAGGGTAAAAAATCTGCCGGAGCATCTTAAAAGAGGCAATATGAAAATTCTTATGTTCGGGTGGGAGTTTCCTCCTTACAACTCAGGAGGCCTTGGAACTGCCTGTTATGGCCTTACAAAAGGGCTAAGCCGGCAGGGAGCAGAGCTAACATTCGTCCTTCCGGCCTACCCTTCAGGATCAAAGCCGGATTTCATAAGGCTGATATCAGCTTCTGTTGACTTTATAGAGGTCAAGTCCCCTATTGCAGGGTATATGACCCCTGAAAGCTACCTTTACAGGGTAGAGAAGGGCTCTGTCCCTAAAGGGCTTTATGGAAGCAACCTTTTTGAAGAGGTAGATAGGTTTGCCAGGAAAGCAGGGCCTATCGCAAAAAAAGCCAACCATGACATCATACATGCGCATGACTGGATGACCTACCCGGCAGGCATGGCTGCCAAAAAGGTCTCAGGAAAGCCCCTGGTGGTACATGTCCATGCGACAGAGTTTGACAGGACAAGCGAAAGCCCCAATGGATATGTGTATGACATCGAAAAAAAAGGGATGGAGGCTGCAGACGCAGTAATTGCGGTAAGCGGTTTCACAAAAGAGAAAATAATAAGGCATTACGGCATACCTGAAGGCAAGATACATGTAGTTCATAATTCCTTAGACTTCAGCTACAGGGATATGTTAGAGAAAAACTATAAGGCCAAAAAAGGCAAGGTTGTCCTGTTCCTTGGAAGGATAACCCTGCAAAAAGGCCCGGAATATTTCCTGTATGCGGCAAAAAGGTGCTTAAGCCTTGATCCTGAAATAATGTTTGTCATGGCCGGCAGCGGAGACATGGAGCCGTTTATGATAGAGAAGTCAGCAGAGCTTGGCGTTTCAGGAAATTTTCTCTTCACCGGATTCTTAAGAGGAGAGGATGTTGAAAAGATATACCAGATGGCAGATGTGTTTGTGATGCCGTCTGTTTCAGAGCCGTTCGGGCTTACAGCGCTTGAAGCCATGAAAAACAAGACACCCATAATAATATCAAAACAAAGCGGGGTATCAGAGATAATAAAAAACTGCCTGCTAGTTGATTTTTGGGACATAGATGCCATGGCTAACAAGATACTTGCCCTTCTTAGGTATCACCCATTAAGATGCCACATGAGCGAGGAAAGCTTCAAAGAGATAAGAAGCTTCAGCTGGGACAGCCCTGCAAGAAAGTGCATGGAGATATACAGCAGGCTGTATGATTCCTTTAGGTCTGACGCTACTATGGAGGCTGCATGATGGTATCAGTATGCTTTTATTTCCAGGTTCACCAGCCATACAGGATAAGGGACTATAGGGTATTTGACATAGGCAGCAGGTCAGACTATTTTGATTCAGGAAAGAACAGCGAGATATTGTCCAAGGTGATAAAAAAATGCTACTGCCCTGCAAATAAGCTCATGCTTGAGCTGATACACAAGAACAAGGGAGAGTTTAAGGTAAGCTACAGCATGACAGGTATCCTTCTTGAGCAGCTTGAAAAAAACAGCCCCAATATGATAGAAAGCTTCAGGGAACTTGTAGATACCGGATGTGTTGAATTGCTGAGCGAAACATACCACCATAGCCTTTCTTTCCTATACTCCAAAAAAGAGTTCAAAGAGCAGGTAAGGCTGCACAGGAAAAAGCTATGGGAGCTTTTCAGGTACAGGCCTTCTGTCTTCAGGAACACCGAGCTGATATACAACAATGAGCTGGCAGAGCTTACAGCAGATATGGGCTATAAAGGGGTCCTGGCTGAAGGGGCAGACCATATCCTGCAGTGGAGAAACCCCAACTTCGTGTATAAGGCGAAGGCAAGGAAAAATATAAGCCTTTTGCTGAAGAACTACAGGCTTTCTGACGACATCGCTTTCAGGTTCAGCGAAAAAAGCTGGAAAAGCTACCCTCTGACAGCCCCAAAGTTCGCCGGATGGGTAAACGGGATAAACGGAAACGGCCACATAGCTAACCTTTTTATGGACTATGAGACGTTTGGGGAGCACCAGTGGGAAGACAAGGGCATCTTCAGTTTTCTGAAGCACCTTCCTGAAGAGATACTGAAGAACAAGGACAATGATTTTATAAGCCCAAGCGGCTCTATAGAAAGATACCCCCAGATAGGTGAGCTGGACTTCCCGTTTCCTGTGAGCTGGGCTGATGTAGAAAGGGATGTTTCGGCATGGCTGGGAAACAGGATGCAGCAGGAAGCTGCAAGGCTTATATATGATATGGAATGCCGGATAAAGGAATCAAGAGACAAGGAACTGATAGATGACTGGAGGAAGCTGCAGACAAGCGACCATTTCTATTATATGTGCACAAAATGGTTTGCAGACGGGGATGTCCACAAGTATTTCAACCCGTTTGAAAGGCCTTATGACTCCTTCATATCTTTCATGAACATTCTCAATGATATAAGGTCCAGGATACAGGACAATAAAGAAAAAATTACCGAAGAGGTGAGAATATGAACATCCGGGAAATAAAAAGCAAAGCGAAGAGATTAGGCGTAGATACAAAGAAGGTAAAGAAAAAGGCAGATGTCATAAAGGAGATCCAAAGGAAGGAAGGCAATTTCGACTGCTTCGGAACTGCATATGACTACTGCGACCAGCTTAACTGCAGCTGGAGATCTGACTGCCTAAAGAACTAGGAAAAGGTTAAGATAGGATAGAAGCCCATGCCTGTGCAGCCTTATCTCCGGCTGCCAGATGCTTCAAAAAACAAGGCTTCTGCAGGCAGGTTGGCCATCCTCCTGCAAAGCAGAAGGCAGGGCCAGGAACAACAGCATAGGGCTTCTATTAAGCTGTTAAACCAATACCTATTTATATAAGAAAAGACAGTTAAAGGATATTCAGCTGGATTTATGCAGAAGGAGGTGAAGACTATGGAACAGCCGCCTGATTCAGGCATTGATTACCTTAAAGACATAGGCAAGGAGAGATGCTTTTGGGTAAATGGAGGCTCTGTGATAAAAAATCTTGATGAGCTTCACGCTGCACTAGGCTATATGGATGAGCAGACATTTAACCATCATGTAAATGATGACAAGAATGACATCCATAACTGGATAAGGGATGTCATCCAGGACCAAAAACTGGCAGACTCAATATCCCCGTTAAAGACAAAAGAGGCCATGAGGAAAAACATCGGGATCAGGATCGGGGAGATAAAGGACCTGATCAAAAAAGAGGACATGAGGAAAAAACAGGAAAAGAGCAGCGTAAGAAAGCCTGCAAGAAAAATACCTTCAAGGAAAGTTTCCCCTGCAGGTAAAAAAGCCCTAAAAGCAGCTAAAAGGGTAAGCAGGTTAAGGGCTGTAAAAAAGATAGAGGCCAGGAAAAGGGCATCTGTACAGAAGAGAAAAAGGACAGGGGCTTCTGTCAGGGGGCTGCGGAAAAACCCTGCAAGCCGTGGAAAACAAGAGCCTTATTCGCAGCAGGATATAGAGCAAAAAGAGAGCAAGCTCTACACTGTCGGAGGGGTTGTTACTTCTGTCCTTGTATTATTTGCCCTGGTCGCCTTTATAAACATAGGCAAGGAAGGGTTTACAGGAGCTGCAACAGCAGGGATAAGCAAGGGAACTGAAACCCTGATTGGGTTCATGGTCGCTATCGCAGTTATCATAATAGTTATATCTGCCATAAATTATTTCAAGAAAAAATAAGCAGGCTGGGCCCTGATAAAAGCCGAAAGCCCCCTCCTTTAGTTAGTGGATGAAGCTTTTTGAAGCCAAAGGCCATAGGGTTAACCTAACGGATAAAAAATGAGCGTGAAAAAAAAAGCAGACTACCTTTTTGAGGTTTCCTGGGAAGTCTGCAACAAGGTGGGGGGGATATACACTGTTATAGTCTCGAAAGCAGAAAGCATGCAGAAATCCTATGGAAACGGCTATTTCCTTATAGGGCCTTATTTTCCTGAGAAATGCAGGGGGATATTTGATGAGGATGTCCCTCCGCAAAACCTAAAAAAGGTCTTCGAAAGGCTGCAGAAAGAAGGGATAGTATGCCATTATGGAACATGGCTTATCAAAGGGAGCCCCAAGGCCATACTGATAGATTTTGCAGGATATACTGTAAAGACAAACGACACAAAAAGGAATCTATGGGACAATTATAAGATAGACTCTCTTTCTACAGGGTATTATGACTTTGACGAGCCGGTGGTATGGGCGGATTCAGCTGGAAGGTTCCTGCACGAGTTCAGGAAAGAATACAAAAAAAACATAATCTCGGCGCATTTTCATGAATGGCTTGCAGGGGCAGGCCTGCTTTATATAGCATCAAATAAGATAAGGATAGGGACTATATTTACGACCCACGCTACTGCCTTAGGAAGGGCTATGGCAAACAGCGGCCAGGAGATGTACTCTCTTCTAGGCAGCATCGATCCTGATGGAGAGTCAAAGAAACTGGGGGTGTATGCAAAGCACCAGCTTGAGCGGGCCTCAGCCCAAAACAGCGATGTCTTTACTACAGTGTCTGAGATAACCTCGATGGAAGCTGAGAATATCCTTGGAAGAAAGCCTGATTTCCTGCTTCCCAACGGCCTGGACTCCTCTAAGTTCCAGACCATAGAGCAGCTGCACATCAGGCACAGCCTATTGAAGTCAAAGATTATAGACTTCATAATATATTACTTCTTTCCTTACTATAATTTTGACCTGGACAACATTTTGATATATTTCCTCGCAGGAAGGCATGAGTTCCACAACAAAGGGATAGACCTGTTTATAGACTCCCTGGCTTTGCTCAATAACAGGCTCAAAAAAGAGAAAAGCAAAAAGACTATAGTGGCCTTCCTCTGGGTTCCGGGAAATATACATGGGATAAAGCCAGAGCTGCTTGAAAACAGGAGACACTACGAGGATATAAATGACAGCATAAATGATGAGCTCAAGAAGATTGAGCACAGGATAGTCCATTCATTGCTGACAAAGTCTAAGATAAGCCAGAAAAGCCTGTTAGGGGAGAGCGTAATGGAAGAGATGGAGGTCAAGGTAGGGAAATTCGCAAAGCCAGGAAAACTCCCTCCATTGTCTACACATGACCTATATGATGAAGACAAGGAAGATATCCTCAGGTCATTAAGGTCTTCGGGGATGTCAAATTCAAGCAGAGACAATGTCAAGATAGTCTATTACCCCATATACCTTACAGGAGCAGACGGCCTTCTGGACCTAAGCTATAATGAGTGCATGATAGGAAGCCATCTTGGGATATTTCCCTCATATTATGAGCCCTGGGGCTACACCACCTTAGAGTCAGCAGCATTGGGCGTAAGCGCTATAACGACCGACCTTTCAGGGTATGGGAGGTTTATAGGCCCTCACCTGGCTGAAAACAGCCCGGGGATATATGTCACGAAAAGAGAAGGAAAAAAATATGATGAGTCTGTAAAAGAGATGGCAGATGTCATGCATAGGTTTGCAGGCCTGTCTGCATCTGAAAGGGTAAACAACAAGATAAATGCAAGAAAGACTGCAGAGATGACAGGATGGGGCCTGCTGATAAAGAACTATATCCAGGCCCATAACCTTGCTGCCAAAAAGGCTGCTGCAAGATGACCTTTGGAACAGGGCCATAAGGGCTCAAGAATGCTTGATGACCCTGAGAGCCGCTCACTGCCTCGGCCCAATAAGGATCGTAAAAGACTCAAAAGGGGTTGGGATTTATTTATGGAGCATTGTAATGTTCATAGAGCTTGCCGAAGAGGTCTGCAAGAAAGGCCGGAAAAAATGGTTAGCCTGCTGTTTGATGTATCTAACATAGGGCTATTATCGACATCTATCTTTCGCATTATAGAAAGGTTATAAAGATTTAAATAGAATTTCCAGATGATTCTTTACCATATTATTATCAGGCAAATGGAATTATGCCAAAAAACCAAGAGGTGCTAAAATGAAATACAAATGCAAAAGCTGCGGAAGAAAGTCTGACAAGCCAGGAAAATGCTGCGGAAAGCCGATGAAAAAAGAATATAAGAAAAAAGAAGAAGCAGAGTAATGCCTTGTCTCAGGAAAGAGATCCTTATGGGGGGCATGAAGGTTTTTGGCATCTGCCTTTCTTAAGTACAGAGATCATGAAACCTGCTGGATTGGTCGTGGTATTTGTTGTAATGATGATATTAACCGGATGTGTAAAAGATAAGGCGATGGCAGAAGGCATATTTAATCCGGCAAAGGCAGCAGAACGAGAATATAAAGGTACAGAAAAAGACAGCACGACCATGGCTTCTCCCGGATGGAGCGAGCCCATAAGCATAGAAAGCAGGGAGATTGAGGAGTATGAAGGAAGAAGGCTGGACAGGATGGAGGATATTCTTGATCTCTCGATAAAAGGGTCCCAGTATATCGATACCGATTCTTACCTGCTCAGCATATCCGGGCTTGTTGAGAAGCCAAAGAATTACACGTATGAAGAGGCCCTAAGCCTGCAAAGGTACTCTAAACTGATAACATTAAATTGCGTGACAGGATGGAGCGCAACTGTCCTTTGGGAAGGCATAATGCTAAAAGATCTTTTCAAGGAATCCATAGTCAGGCCGGAAGCGAACACCGTTATCTTCCATGCTTATGACGGCTATACGACCTCTCTTCCCCTGGATTTCATAATCGAGAATGATATCCTGCTTGCATATAAGATCAACAACGTAACATTAGTGCCTGAAAGGGGCTTTCCTTTCCAGCTGGCTGCTGAAGATAAGCTAGGCTATAAGTGGATAAAATGGGTGACTGATATAGAATTAAGCAGCAATTCGTCCTATAAGGGCTATTGGGAAAGCAGAGGCTACAGCCAGGAAGCAGAGATAAGCTCATAAAAAACAAACAGGTGATAAAAGATGGCTATAAAAAAAGAAAAGCTTATAGGGCTCCTTAATATGGACCTGACAAAAGAGTACTCAGCTGCGATACAGTACATACAGCACGCCGCTGTCATGAGAGGAGCCCAGTTCGGGGATATAATAAAGGAGCTGAAGGTGCATGCAAATGAGGAGATAGGCCATGCCCTGATACTGGCTGACCAGATTGATTTCCTCGGGGGGGTCCCCACTGTAGATGTAAGCAGCATAAAAACAAGCAGGAACAACATAACCATGCTAAAGCAGGACCTGGAAGGCGAGGAGGATGCTATAACAAGGTATAAGGCAAGGATTGAACAGTCAGAAGGCATCAAGGAATTCGCACTGGCCCAGCAGCTTAGGGGCATACTTGCAGCAGAGCAGGAGCATGCCATGGACCTAAAGCAGGCTTTAGGGGACTGAAGATGCTATGCGGAGAAGAATATGAAACCTGAAGAAGCGTTTAAGGCTGCGCTTGACCTGGAGAAGAAAGGGCTTGAAATCTATAAAGCTGCTGCAAAGGATGCAAAAAATCAGGTGCTTTCAGGGACATTCAGGTATCTTGCCTCCCAGGAGATGCTTCACATAAAGGCCATCAGAAGGTACATGGAGAAAAAGGAAGGCTTAAGCCCTGATAAGATTGGAGGGGAAGGGCTGGAAGAGGCGCAAAGGTTCTTCAGGAAAACCATAAAAAGGATAGGAAAAAAAGCAAAGCTCAGCAGAAGTGACCTTAAAGCATATGAGGCTGCTCTGGACCTTGAGCAAAGCTCATATGACTTTTACAAGGGCCTGCATAAGAAAACCAAGGGATCGGGCCTAAAAAGGCTTTTCAGATGGCTTATGGAGCAGGAGAACAGCCATTACGAACTGGTCCAAAAAGCCTATGAGTTCATAAAAAACCCTGTTGCATTCTATACTGAGGAAGAAAGATGGATAGCTGAGGGCGGATAGAAAGGATATAAAGCACTAAAAAGGCGATATGATGAAAGATAAGATACTTATTTCAATGGCTGCTTTAGTTTTTTTCATGATCATCATCTCAGGCTGCACAAAGGTCCAGACCGATGGGGCTATAGAAAGAGGGGAAGATGGCATAGAGATAAAAAATACAGCTGAACAAAAAGCCACAGCTGAAGAAGCAGGAAAAGAAATAACTAAGGTTTCTGAAGAACCTATAAAGCCTACGGCAGGAATCCCTGTTACAGAAACCCCTTCAGCATCTCAGGAGGATATATTATCAGGACAGCAGGGAGCTGAAGGGGGCATCAAGATAACCGCTGATGAGCTTGCACAGCATGATTCTCCAAGTGACTGCTGGATCGTTTATGAAAAAAAAATATATGATATAACAGACCCTCCGTCCCATCCAAATATGGCTAAGGCCTTTTTCAGGCACTGCGGAAAGATAAGCGGATTTGAGGAAGGGGCAAAAAGCAGACATTCAGGAAGAAGCAGCGCAGAAAGGGTTGAAAACTATGCATCTTTAATAGGGGAGCTGATCTAATATGGCTATAAGCACCTTAACAGCAGCAAAGATATCATTTATATTGGGGATCACAAACATAATTGGGCTTCTGCTTGTATTAGGCTCATGCAGGTGCGTAATAGGCATAAGGCCTGAAAAGCTCAGCAGGTCTAAGGCGTATTCATCTTTCTACAGGTTTCACTGCCAATACTGGTGGTTCTTCATAGCCTCTGTCCTTATGCATTCTGTCTTTGCAATTACAGCTTTTGGAAACCCATTCTCGTGATTCCAGCAAAGACAATAAGAAAGAGGAGGTAAAAAATGCCCAAAAAAAGGTTCTGGAGATGCAACGTATGCAACGATATACACTATGGTGTCAGATGGCCGAGCCCATGCCCAACATGCTCTGCGGAAAAGGCTTATGTGGAGATAGAAATGGAGGATGCAAAAAATATCATAGGATCTGAATAGATGGATAAAAAAAGGATTATCGGGATATGGAAAAGGTTTGCAGAAGGCAATGACTTTATGCTAAACCCCAACGTCAAGATAGTAGACAGCCTGGCAGAAGGCGTCCTCAATAACAGGAAAAACCATTCCTTGGGATACTGC
This sequence comes from Candidatus Woesearchaeota archaeon, assembly GCA_019322475.1. Lineage (GTDB taxonomy): Archaea > Nanobdellota > Nanobdellia > Woesearchaeales > JACPBV01 > JAHWHQ01. Next base: position 2,930 of record JAHWIN010000015.1, on the reverse strand, counting down.
CCCTGCAGGCTTAAGACAGGAAACCCTAAAGAGGACCTTAAGCTGATATGCCCCTGCAACTTCAGGATACAAAAGACATGGAAAGAGGGGGGGGAGTGCTGGTGCAGCCTTTTTGTTAAAAGAAGAGGGAAACGAAGCAAAAGGCAGAGTGATAGGAAGAAAATCTAAGAAGGCCTAAACTACCGTAAAGCAGAATGAAAGCCATAAAAAAGATAATTATGTTTCACGGATCTGAATGCCCCCACTGCAAAGCCATGATGCCTTTAGCAGACAGGCTGGAAAAGGAAACAAGAGTCAAGGTAGAGAAGAAAGAGGTATGGCACGATGAAAAGAACGCAGCAGAGATGAGATTGTATGCTAAGAAGATAAGGGGTGCATGCAACGGCCATCTTGGAGTTCCATGTTTCCTGAGCAAAAAGAAAGGCAAAGCCCTTTGCGGAGAAGTCCCATTCAAGGAGTTCAAGGCATGGGCTGAAAGAATCTGAAAAAATTCAAAAAAATATGGATGCCTATTTCTTTGCCAAAAAATAGATCAGGTATGCTGCAGACAGGCCTACAAGTATGTATACCAGGTTCTGAAGGACCGGAACTGCCCCCAAGGTCAGGTCTACAAGATCCAGCTGGAACAATCCAACTAAGCCCCAGTTAAGGCCTCCTACGATGACCAATATGAAGGCAATCCAGTCTAAGGTATTTTTTTCTGCCATGATATCACCTCCCTTATCTTTCTGCCATCTAAAGATAAAAAGGTTGGGTTATATTTTGAAACCTGTTTTTGCCTTCTGGTTTATCTTATCAACCAAAGGCAAAGCTAAAAACATCTGGCTAAAGAGCAAACTCAATTGGAAGGGAGGGAAAGGTTTAGATTATTCGCTTAAGATATTATCGAAAATTGGAAGGCAATCAAAAAAATTTAAATAGTGGTTCTGCAAAAGACATAGATTGAGGTGATATCCATGAATATGATGAACAAAATAAGGAAAACAAGCCTATGTTTGATAATCTTGGTATTTGCTGTATCTTTAGCTGCAGCCCAAAACTCTAAAGACATACATGAGGCAGGAACAGGAGTGACAAACCCTGAGATCAAAGAAGCAGGGCAGGGGACCAGACAGGCCCTTATCGAAAGGACTGAACAGGAAACAGAAACGGGTGAAAGCGAAGATGATGCCCTAATCGCTGCAGGAAGAAAAGCGATGGCAGCAGTTGGATCAGAAGCAGCGGTAGGGGGCGCAGGTGCAGGTCCTGCTCTGCAAAGAGCTATAAGCGGAGAGGAAAATATAAGCGGGATCGCTGCAGCAGTGCAAGCAAGGATAAAGGCTAAAGCAGGAACTTACCTGACTGAAAAAGGAAAGCGGGTAGAGCTGCGCAAAGAGAATGCCAAAAGGATAAGATTGATGATAGGAAATGCTTCTGCCCAAACCATGATGGAGATGGAACAGGAGCAGGTACAGGAAAGGATAAAACTTACGGCAAAGCTGAGCAACGGAAGAAACGCAGAGATAAAGGTCATGCCTGACACTGCTTCTGCAAGGGCCATAGAAAGGCTGAGGCTTAAGGTCTGTTCTGAAGAGAACAACTGCACTATAGAGCTCAAAGAGGTCGGAGCAGGGGAAAAGACAAGGGCAGCTTATGAGGTCCAGGCAGAGAAAAAGTCCCGGTTCTTAGGGCTGTTCAGGGCAAAGATGAAGGTCAGGGCCCAGGTCGATGCTGAAAGCGGCGAGGTCTTAGAATCCAAAAAACCATGGTGGGCATTTTTGGCGAGTGAAGCTGAGGAGTGATCTTCAGTAATTTTTTTCTTTTTCTTCCATAGTTTTCGCCCCTTATTGTCTATTCTCAGAACTTTAGCCTGACAGACCCATATTCCTGATCATCTTCTGGAAGACTGCCTGCTTTGAGCTGTCATACTCTACTATCTGCTTCAGGCTTGCCAATGCATCTACGAATTTACGGCCATAAGGAATCTGCCTTTGACGCTTAAGCCCATGGTCAAGAGTCTCCCCTTACCATCATAGAGCCGCATTTAGGGCACTTTTGGGATGTGCATGGGTTTCCCCTTACATGAGGAATCTCTTCGCCGCATTTAGGGCATCTGCATGCTGATGGTCCGCCATAACCCTGGCCTCTTCCCATCCCTCTTCCAGCTATAGGGCCTTGCCCTCTTGGTCCTGTTCCGTCTCTTCCGGGCATTTTATACGTACCTCCATATATCTTTATAGCTTTGCCTGTAACAAGGGCTTCAGCTATCTTTTTCCTCGCTTCATCAAGGATCCTGTGAAAGGTTGGCTGTGACACGCCCATCTTCTTAGAAGCGTTGACCTGGCCTATGCCTTCGTAATCTGCAAGCCTTACAGCCTCCAGTTCCTCAAGCTTAAGCTCCATGATATTGATGCTGCTGACAGGTATACCTCTTGGCTTAAAATAATCCACATCAGGGCAGCCCCTGATCCTCCTCATCCTTCTTGGCCTTGGCATCTTCTTGTTCCTTTAGTATATGAATATATATTCATAACTTGTATATAAATGTTTTGGTTGGTTTGTTGGGCTGTAAAAAACCAAAGGAAAAAATAAGATATATCAATCAGACAGCAAAGAAAGCATAATCGCCTAAAGAATCAATCTACATGCCTAATCTCTTCCATGTGCCTTATCCTTTTTTCTATCAGGGCTTTTGTGCCTATATCCTCCCTGTGGAAGATGGGGCCCTGTGCAGAGCATACTCCGTCCTCGGCTATCACCTCTGCCTGCCCTATGTCCTTTGCTATGCCTACAAAGGCTGCTGCCCTTGAGGTTCCCATGTAGAGGGAATCATCCCGCTTTTCTATGGAGGCGTAATACACCTTTACGTTGCCAGGGACCTCTCCGAGGAATATCTTCCGGCCCTTTACCGGATTTGTGGGGTAGCCTTCCGGAACTGCGTACTTGCAGAC
>JAHWIN010000014.1 GCA_019322475.1 Candidatus Woesearchaeota archaeon | reverse complement strand
TTATCAGGTAGATATTGTATTTACTCGAAAAAAATAGAAATGTTTATATATCATGCAGGCTGAGAGGGATTTGATAGGATAGAGGTGGAATGAATGGCTATTGAGGTTCATCTAGGAACTATAAGTGTAAAAGACTCTAAAAATTTGATCATGGATATGCACTGGAACGCCAAGAAGCTAAGGCACCAGGCAGCTATTTCTACTCATCTGGTAAAGGAGATAAAGGGGGCTATCAAAGACCTTATAGATAAGAAGACAAAGGAAAAGAAGAAAAAGATGCTAATAGATGAGCTAAAAGAATTATTAAAAGATTTTGAGTATATATCCCTATCTGAAGAAAGGAAAGCTTTATTGAGTGTGAAAGAAGCTGCTACGGCAGAAAAAGATACCATAAAGGAAATGAAACAACATATAAGTGGGGAGGTACGAAGACTGTTAGGATTACGTTCTATACCAAAATCGTATGCTAGAGCTATATTCGGAAAGGCAAGCCAGGACATAAGCAAGATAAGAAGGGATGTCAAAAAACAAGGGCAGATTGCCTTAGAGGTAAAAGAAGGGAGCATATCTGCAACACTAAAATCTATGGGCATAACCACCCGGAGGGAAGGGAGGGCGGCAAAAAGGATGAAAGTAAGAGCATTTAAAGCTAAAGAGGAATGGGATATCCTTAAGGATATAGGGGATAAGCTAAAAGAGGATGAAGCCAAGCACGAGATTGACAAGATAAAGGACGACCTTATTGAGGAAGCTGAGGATTATGAAAAAGAGATCCATTATGTCTACCTAAATCTTCTTTACTGCCTGCTGTTCATGTCTTATATAGAAAAAAGATTCAAGGATCTTGAGAAGGCCATGGAGAAAGGGAAAAAAGTGGAAGGGGTATTTCAAGTTATAATTGATTTAGAGAATAAATTAAAAAAGATAAGAGAGGAATGGGATAGTTATATGAGCAATATTACAACCGTTCTTCAGCAGCTAAGGTTTTCCGTTGTTCCTGCAGAAGCATCCCAGATTGCTAAGGGTTAGCTTAACAGATACATTGCAAGAGGGTAAAGGCAGAAATTGATTCTTACTTCTCATTTAATATTGCCCTAGGGTTAAGCCTGATGTAATCATCAAAACATAAAAGCGCCTATCACAAGAAGGAAGCCAACTATCGCAAAGAGTATGTTTATCCCTATACCCTGTACCAAAACAAGGATCTGTGCAGTCTTTCCCAAGAGCTTTAATATGCCTAATACAGAAACTACTAGTCCAGTTAAGATGCTTATCCATCCCATAGAAGGGATCATTGGAACTTCTAAAAATCCGTCTATAATGACATAAATGCCCCCTATTATCAAAAGGGATATCATTATAATCTCTGGGATATCCGGTATTGTCCATGATGTGATGTTAAGCTTGTTCATCAGAGGGACTGCTCCAAGAGTAAGGATAATAATGCCAAGAAAAAAACTTATCGTAGATTTTAAACCTTCCCATCCCATAGTTTTATCACCATTTTTGATTATCGACAGCGTCATATATAAATTTATCGATTTAGAAAGTTTTATATAGAAGCAAAAGGACTTAATTATTAAGAGGTGTTTTGAGTTGTTATTTAACAGGCTGTTCAGGACAAAGGCAAGGGTATCAAGGGTTGATTTCTGCAGGTATAAAACGAGATGGAATTTAGTTCCTGGAAAAGGGGTAGAAATCCAGCTACACCATATCGCAAGAGGGAAAAATACTGCAATAATACTGCCTTTTGACTTACTGAAGGGGCTGCCTGAGTTTCAGGACGAAAACAAAAGATTTTCTAATGAACTATTGTCAGAGTGCAATATACTTCTGGAGATACAAAAAACATCGGCATATGACAGAAGAAAGGCCTATATCGAAAAAAAGAAAAAAGGGTTAGCTGGAACAGGTGAAGATTTAGAGAAAAAGAAGAAGCAGTGGGAAAAAACTAAAAATATCCTTATGAAAAAGAGAAAGAAGCGGTTGGAAATGAGGAATAAGCTATTGTCAAAAAAAGGACCTATGCTAAAAAGGAGGTAAAGATGCAAATAAAACTATGGAAAAAGCCAAAAAACCCAATAATAATAGAGGGGTTTCCGGGATTCGGGCTGGTAGGGACGATCGCAAGCGAGTTTCTTATAGACCATCTAAAGACAGAGCTTATAGGGA
>JAHWIN010000013.1 GCA_019322475.1 Candidatus Woesearchaeota archaeon | reverse complement strand
GTGTAAGCAAGAAACATTTTGACCTATTCAAGAAATTTTTTATTGATGCTCCCTTTCCTTTGTTTTTTCCTGCCTGATCCAAGATAAAAGCAAACCTATTATAAGCCTGAATTTCAGGGGTTGAATCATTGATAGAATGGACCAATTCCGAGCATAAGCCATTATTAATCTCTTCTATCTTTGAACTGTTTGAAAGGCTAAGCAAAAAAACCTTTTCGGGAATGCATTTTTTGCCAATACAGTCGCCTATCAAAGAATAATAAAATCTCCCATTAAGCAATAGCTGTAACTTTACCTTATCGGAAGATACCATCTTTCCCGGGAACCTTATCATCTCTATAAACGGGTATATAGAATTTTCATCAAAAAGAAGAAAATTGTCTGAAACAAGCCTATAGCCTCTTTTAAGGAGCATGTGGGTAGCAAGGGTTGTTTTTCCTGCCCCTGCAAGCCCTGCAAATATGCTTGCCTTGCCTTCTTTCTCTACTGCTGATGCATGAAGAAGGGAAAGCCCTTTCCCCCTAAGAAGCCAAAAAGTCGGGTATATGAGTATCTCCCTCATAATCGACTGATATTTATGCTTTTTGGGCGTTAGACCAGGCATCAACATCTTCATAAGAAAAAAAAGCTTATCTTCCTGGAAGCGAGCCTTAATCTTAATCTTTTCTTCAATAACAAAGTGGATCTGCAGGCCTCTTTCAGATATGTAAATCTCTCCCGGCTTTACAAAAATGCCATGGCCTAAACATTTAAGATCATCTATGTTTACCAGCTTCCTAACAGGCTTAAAAGGATTATAAGGAATGTACTCTAATTCTGATTCAATCTCTGCATCTTTTATTTTTGATGAATAGCTTGAAAGGTTCATCCTGATAAAATCAAGAAAATCCCGATCGTTAGACCTGATTCTGGACCTTACCCCATGGATATCAAAATTAAACTCTTTCATGATTGCCCTTCACCAACAAATAAATGCTATCTCCTCCCATCCTGTTAAAAGGCTCTTCCTCACAACAATAAGGGTTATCCCTAGGATTTCCGTCCAAAAGGTAAGACTTAACTTCATCATCTAAATCCGAAGGCAGTTCCATACCTGATAATTCTTCCCTTTTTATAAGGATATTATTTCTTATCAGATAGCCTATAAAGGACTTATTAATATCCGTCCTTGACCTTATCCAGTTATCCATCCTTTCAAGATAAACATCAAAGGCCAGATTTTTATCCCTTACAGCCAAAGGGACCCTTCTTTTCAAGTCTGTAAAAGCACGTTCGAGCCATGCTAGGCCATACATATTCCCTATGCATTTTTTTACCCTTAACCCTGATCTTTTTGCCCATCCCTCCATGTTTTGGTATGCAACCTGCCGCACATCTGTAAGAGACATAGGCAGATCTAAAAGGTGAAGAAGGGTAAGGTATATATCTCCCCTGAAATTCTCAAAATTTGGGCAACTGACAGCTATAATTCCGCCTTTTGCAAGCATACCTGAAAACTTATCCAGAAGCTTTTGCGGGTCAGGGACGTGCTCTATGACCTCAGAGATCGTTATCACATCGTATCTTTTCCCTGAACTGAAATTTTCTGAATCTGATACTGAAAAATTTATGTTGCCTGAATTTGTGAATCCTGCAAATGTTTTTGCTGTCTGCACTGCTTTTTCTGAAAAATCAAATGCGTCTATGCTTTTAGCAAAACGAGACATCATTATCGGAAGCCTTCCAGCTCCGCATCCAACATCAAGAACATCAGCTCCTTCCAGGTAAGGCCTTATGAACTGTAGCATGGTAGAATGGATTCCGCTAAAACTGGTATTGAATGTTTCAGCATATATGACATCATATCTTTTTTTCAAGGAGTTCGGCTTCCTGAACTCATCACTTTCTATGTTCATTTTACCTCTATCAGGCCAACGACAGCCAGCACAGGAGCCTCTTTTCCCCCCTCCAGGCTTATCTTTTTTAGGGTACCTGAGTATTCTGATTCCACCTCAAAGACAGCCTTATCTGTCTCAAGCTCAAATAAAGGATCCCCTTTCTCTATCTTGTCCCCTTCTTTCCTGAACCACCTGCCTATTATCCCATGGTCCATATTTGCCCCCATCTTAGGGACTATTATCTCCTTAATCATGCTAAGGAAGCAAAGCAAGGGCGGTTTTTAAAACTTATGGATTAAAGGTTAAGAAACTTTTATAAAATAATGAGGGTTTTAGAAGTAAACAGGAATGAAAGCAAAAAGAATCATTAACAGGCTGCATTGGCTTACAACTGTCCCTCCCAGGTACCTTATCGTAAGATCCAAAGGAACGTTTCCGGCCAGGAAAACAGAGAACAGGTTCAAGGAAAACGGAAAAAGCCTTGTAGGGGTTGTGTGCGGAAATGCAAGGGAAGCTGTTGAAAAAAGCATAGGGCTTATAGGGGGAATAGATAAGCTTGAGATTAAAGGAAAGACTGTATTCATCAAGATTGCTGCAAACAGCGATGACCCTCCACCAGCTATAATAAACCCGGAAACATTAAAAGCGCTGATAAGCACCTTAAAAGAGCAGAAGCCTAAAAGGATAATAGCAGGGGACATGTCAGGCCATAGCTGGGTGCCTACAAGAGATGTTCTGGAAAAGATGGGAATAATCAAAGCCATACATGATTCAGGAGCTGAACAGGCTGTTTTTGATGATTCTGACTGGATAACGATCAAGGATGAGAGGATGTCGCTAAAAAAGATCAGAATCCCTAAGATACTATATGATTCAGACATCTACATCAATATGCCTGTCATGAAAACACATAGAAGCACTGCATTCTCTATGAGCCTTAAGAACTTTACAGGGGCTATCCATATGATAGACAGGTGGAGGATGCACGGCGGCGATCTTGAGGCGGTATGCGCCGAGATAAACCTAGCTATGCAGCCTGACCTGATAGTGATGGACGGAACAAAAAGCATGATAGATGGAGGGCCGACGCATGGAACAGCAAAGGACACTAATATTGTGATCTCAAGCGGGGATATGTCTGCAAATGATATAACCGGAGTTTCGATATTAAGATATTTTGGCGCATGGAAAAAAATATGTGAAAAAAAAGCCATAGAACAAACACAGATTAAAAGGGCGCTGGAGCTTGGTATAGGGACAAGCGATATTGAAGTGAGGGAGTTCTCTTTCCAGGAGGATGGCGAGTTTAAGAAGATGATGGATTTTGCCAGAAGCTCGTGGGAAATTGACCAAGGCAAAAGGGGCTTTGCAGAAGATAAGCAAGGGGATAAAAGATGAAGGTCGTACTAGTTGCACCGTATTCATACAACCATATAGGAGTCAGGCAGCTTCACAGCATAATAGAGAAGGAAGGCTTTGAGGTGCATACCATATTCTTCAAAAGGTCTTTTGACTCCATCAGGGGGCCATTGGCATTTTCTGAGAAAGAGATAGGGCTCTTTAGGGAGATGATAGAGAAAATAAACCCTGATTTTGTAGGATTTTCTTTCATATCAAGCTTCCTTGAGCTTGTAAACAGGCTTAGTGAAGAGGTAAGGAAGATATCCAAATGCAGGATCATCTATGGGGGGACACACCCAACAATATACCCTGAAAGCTGCATAAAGCATGCTGATGCTGTATGTGTGGGGGATGGGGAGGATGCGATCATAGAGTACCTGAAAAACCCTGAAAGAAAAGACATAATGAATATGCATATAGGAGGTATAAGGAATGAGATAAGGCCATTGAGACAGGATTTTGACGACATTCCTTTCCTTGATTTCTCTGAAAAGAACAAATACTACATAGAAGATGAAAAAGTTGGGCATGTAAATGAGATACTAAAGAGAAAAAAGGAATACCCTATGATGACAAGCAGAGGGTGCCCGTTCTTATGCACCTACTGCTGCAATTCCCAGCTAAAGGGGATCTTCAAAGGAAAGGGGCCATACCTAAGAAGGATGTCTCCAAAAAGGGTTGTGGATGAGCTGGAGTATGCAAAAAACAACTATGAGATAGAGAAGATAGAGTTTTGGGATAATGTCTTTACGTACGATGAAAAATGGATAAAGGAATTCTGTGAGATGTATAAGCAAAGGGTGAATCTTCCTTTCTTCTGCCTGGCGCATGCAAAGTTAGCTACATATACCATACTAAAGATGCTAAAGGAAGCTGGGCTTGAAAACATGATAATCGGCATAGAGGCGGGGTCTGAGAGGGTCAGGAAAAGATATTTTAAGAGGTATGAAAGCAACCAGGATATCTTAAATGCTGCAAAGAGCCTAAATGAGCTTGGGATAAAAGCTGTCTATGACCTCATGGTGGAGAACCCATTTGAAAATGAAGAGGACAAGAGAGAAACACTTAACCTTCTGATGCAGATACCAAAACCTTTCGGGCTCATAATCTATTCACTTACGTTCTTTCCAAACATACCATTAACACAGATAGCGCTGGATGAAGGAGTGATAAACATCTCTGAGAAGGATGAGAAAAAGGTACTAAGTGAGCATTATTCCAGGCCCATAAACCTAAAAAGGAAGAAGGACCTGTTCTGGAACAGCATATTCATACTTATCCTGATAAATGTCCCTAATAAGGTTGTTGAGAGGATAAGCAGGATATCGTTCCTGAAAAAATACCCTAAGCTTCTGGCAGTGCCACTTAACAGCGCAATATATGTAAGGAACAAGATAAAAAGGGTTACGGGAATCTAAATAAGCGGGTTGTTTCGGATGAATCCACTTGGGGGTAAAACCATGCCAGGAACCAAAAGCATAAAACAAAGACTGAAAAAGCTGATGCCCAATATCTTACTGGCGATGTTCAGCATATTAGTGTGCGTCCTGATCCTGGAGGCTTTTTTAAGGATCACTATGCAGATGCCTGACTCATGCAGCCTTTACAAAAAAGATGATATTTTGGTGTATAAAAACAGAGCTAACCTAGATTATACCTCGACAACAAAAGAGTTTGAGGTCAACTACCATACGAATGATTTTGGCCTGAGAGAATACAGCGATTACAGATATAAAAAAAAGGAAGGCATAAGGGTATTGACAGTAGGCGATTCCTTCACTTTTGGCATCGGGCTGGATCATGAAGATACGTTCCAAAAACTTTTAGAACAGAAACTTAAGAACAACGATATAAATGCAAGCGTCATCAATGCAGGGGTCAGCGGTTATGGCTCCAAGCAAGCATTGGAACTCCTTAGGCTGGAATTAAAAGCTTACCAACCAGACCTTGTTATCTTTAGCTTCTACAACAATGATGTCAATGATGATATGATCTATGATTCATTCACGGTCGAGGAAGGATGTCTCATCAAAAAAGATATGGGCTCATTAAAAAAGAACCTATACTTTCATTCAAGGGCCTATATGCTCTACCAATCTTCTAAAAGCTACCTGATGTTCGGCATCAAACCTATAAGAGATATGTTATACAAAATAAGAAATTCCCTGATCAAAATAAACCTAGCTAAGAAGGCAACGATTGCATATCCAATATTGTACAAAGACTATTCCAAGGGGCTTGAAGCCGGATGGATCGAGTCTATGAAAAACATCAAAGAGATGGATAACTTATGTAAAAAAAATGATTGCACTTTTATCCTGGCCTATATCCCCTCAAGGATCCAAGTCAACAGAAGGCATAGGGAAGACTACCTTGAAAGAAATAAGCTAAGCAAGGAAGATTTTAACTTTAAGAAACCCTCCCAGATGCTAGCTGAGTTCAGCAAAAAGAACGACATAATATATATAGACCTATGGGAGGGATTCGATAAAATGGAAGTAGATGATGAAAACATACAGATATATTATTCATTTGATCCCCATTTCAACAAGAACGGATCAGATGTTATAAGCAGCATACTATATGACAGGCTTAGGGAGGTTATCAACTGATCCAGAAAAAGAAGAACCGTATGGGGCTATCATCCTCGTAAGAGCTTATCCCTACCCTAAGATCAAAAAGAAGGATATGGGCCATTACCTTCCAACGAGTTCCTTTGCTGCAGATATAACCTTATTCTTATCCGGCAGGGCAAGGCTTTCAAGGGCTGTGCAACAAGGGATAGGTATGTCTGCGCAGGCTATCCTCTTTACCGGCTTTTTCAGAGAGCTAAAAGCATGTTCCTGCAATTGAGCTGCCACTTCGGCTCCAACGCCTCCTGTGAGACAGTCCTCTTCAACGATCATTGCATGCCCTGTCTTCCTGACTGAACCTTCCAGCGCCTTTATGTCCAAAGGGGAGAGGCTCCTTAGGTCTATAACTTCCGTGTCAATACCTTCTTTAGCCAATTCGTCAGCAGATTCCAGGGCAAGATTGACCATCCTGGAATAGGAGATTATGGTAAGGTCTTTTCCCTTTCTTGGGATATCCGCCTTTTCCAGAGGGATGATAAAATCACCTTCAGGAACGTCCCCTTTTAAAGAGTATAACAGCTTGTTCTCTACAAAAAGGACCGGGTTATCATCCCTTATGGCTGATTTTAACATGCCTTTTGCAGAATAAGGTGTGCTTGGAGCGACAACCTTTATGCCCGGCATGTGCATAAACCAGGATTCAAGGCTTTGGGAATGAGATGCACCATAGCCCCTTCCTGCTCCTGCAGGGGTCCTTATCACCAAAGGAACCTTGACCTGGCCGCCGTAGATGTAGCTGAATTTTGAGGCGTGATTTGATATCTGGTCAACTGCAAGGGTGATAAAATCCATGAACATTATCTCAACTATGGGCCTCATCCCAGTCATTGCGGCACCTGCAGCCAATCCTACCATAGCAGCCTCAGATATCGGGGTGTCCCTTATCCTTTCGCTGCCAAACTTATCCAAAAGGCCTCTTGTGACTCCGAAAGCACCGCCATAAACCCCTATATCCTCGCCCATCATGAAGACAGAGCTGTCTCTTTCCATCTCTTCTTCTATCGCCTTGTTTATCGCCTGAGCGTATGTTATTTCAGCCATGGTACAAGTCATCATATAGTTCTTTTTTCTGTAAAACAGGGCTTTTTTTTGCAAACTCATAAGCCATCTCTATATTCTCTTCCTCTTCCTTCTCTATCTTTATGATCTTTTCTTCTTCTATGCCCTTCAGCAGCGTTCCCCTTAACCTTCTTAGAGGGCCATTCTTCTTCCATACAGCCTCCTCTTCCCTTGCCCTATAAAGCCTTGGGTCGCTTTTTGAATGGCCTGCAAACCTGTATGTCTTGCATTCTATGAATGCCGGCCCATGGCCTGACCTTGCCCTTTCCACATACTTTCTTACTGCATCCCTGACAGCCAGAACATCGTTGCCGTCTACAATCTCTGCAGGCATCCCATAAGACCTGGCTCTTTCAGCCAGATTTTCTATATTCACCGATTTCTTTATGGGTGTAGACATGGCGTAAAGATTATTTTCACAGATATATATTATAGGAATCTTCCAGATAGAAGCAAAGTTCAAAGACTCGTGGAAAACACCCTGGTTAGTCGCTCCGTCCCCAAAAAAAACAAGGGTCACCTGGCCTGTCGATCTCATCTTTGAAGAAAGCGCAGCTCCTGTCGCTACAGGTATGCCTCCTGCAGTTATCCCATTAGTGCCTAAGAAGCATTTTTCCATGCAGGCAAGATGCTGGGTGCCCCCCTTGCCCTTGCAATAACCCTCTTTCTTTCCCAGGAGCTCAGCCATAACCCTTTTGACGTCCAGGCCTTTTGCAATCACGTGACCGTGGCTCCTGTGATTGCCTGAAACCCAATCATCTTCCCTTATAGCTGCACACGCCCCTACTGCCACAGCTTCCTGGCCTATAGCAGAGTGTGTTGTTCCGCTTATAAGAGCACGGGTAAACAAGAAATCAAGCTTTTCCTCAAAATACCTTATCCTAAGCATAAGCCTGTAGTAACCCAACAGCTCTTCCATGCCGGTTTTAGGATTATCCATAAGCTCCTGGAATCCAGAAAGCTATATAAAGATTTTGAATTAATAGTCTATCACAATAGCATCTCCAAAACTCCTTATGCCTAGCAACATTGTCTTGAGCCCCATGGAACAGAAGGATATTATACCTGTATCCTGGCCCTTATCTTCTGTCCGGATTTTATGTCAGAGAATACGGCTGATCCGGTGGATATAAGGGCCTTGTCCCCTATCTTTACAAGAGGATTTACGGAAACGCCTGATCCGATCCTGCAACAGTTCCCGACCTCAATAGACCCTGCAAATGATGTTCCGGGGCCTATCAGGTTATGGCTTCCTATCCTGTTGTGGTGGTCTATGCTTGTGCTTGCTGCAATCCAGTTATTGTCACCTATTGATGCCTTTGAGGCTATATAGCAATTGCCGCAGATAACATTTCCCCTGCCGATCCTCACTCCCTTGTCTATTATAACAGAAGGGTGAATGACGCTGATAAAATCAAACTTGCCCTTATAATCTTCAAATACCTTTTTCCTGAATTCCATGTCTGATGAGATTGAGATAACCAAACTGTCAAAATTGTGCTTCTTCTTCAGATCTTCCAGCATTTTTACCTTCCCAATAACCTCTATACCATCTATCTTTGATCCTAGCGGCTTTAGGTCATCTACAAAACCTACCACCTTAACCGAAGGGAAGCAGCTTAACATGCCTGCAACTAATTCGCCGCCCCTTCCTGCGCCTATAATAACTGTTTTTTTCATCTTAATACAGCAATCAGATGTGGCAGGTACTATTAATAGTTTTCTCTGTTGAGGTTGCCACTTTTCACTTGACGTAGAATGATAGGAAGCTTATGGAACTGCTGGATAATAATCCCTGCCTAATGAGCCTGCCAGGGGCCTTATGGCTCTCCCTTCCATAAGAATATCCTGTGCTTCGTAACAATCATCTTAAAAAGCTCTTTCTCTTTTTCTACGAAAACCTTCAGGGCAAAGAGCAATAGGAAGTAAAAAGCTGCTCCAAGAATGATGGATAATATCTTGATGAGTGCAACCTGGGGATTTACAAAGTAAAGGAAAGTCCCCATTATCAACGAGGCTGTAAGGATCCTTGGGATCTTGAGATATGAATAGTTAAAAGATATCTTCTTTTTTGAAGAGAAATAAAGCATGAAAAAGACACATACATAACTGGCTACTGTCGCTATTGCAGCACCATACATCCTTAAAGGAGGTATAAGCATAAAATTAAGGGCTATGTTTATCAATGCTCCTGCAACATATATTGCACCTATCCTCTTGGTCTTTCCCTGGATAAGCAGAAACCTCCCAAAAATAAAATTCAAAAAAAGGAAGAACGGAAAAAATATAAGGATGGAAAGCACCGGCACTGACTGGAGGTATTCGACCCCTGAAATGAGGGTTATTATCTGCTTCCTCAAAAAGAACAAGCCTACCATGGCAGGGAATACAAGGATAAATCCCCATTTTGCAGATATGTTAAACAACAGGTTGTAATCTTCCTTCCTGTTCCACGCTTCTGCTATATAAGGGTATAGGGTGACAGGCACTATCGTCCCAAGGGTAGAGATAAAAGAAGCCAGGGAATAGGCAAGGGTATAAAATCCAACAAGGGCAGAACCAAAATAATAGTTAAGGATATACCTGTCTGCAGCAGTCATCGTCCATGTTCCTAACAAAAAGGGAATAAGGGGCATGCTAAAGAAGAAAGCATTCCTAAAGATATGCAGATCCAGCCTATGTATCTTCCAAAACCGCATAAGGTCTTTCCTGAAAAAGAATACATGCAGGGCAAAGGTTATAACCACACCAAAAAGCCATAGCTTAAATACGTCAAACAAGGTAAATTTCTTTGCCGCCAGGAATGTCAACAGCAATAAGATTATCCAAAGGCACTGCCTGATTATTATAAGCATATTGGCGAGCTCTATCCTTTTATTTGCCCTGAAATTAGCAGATGACAGCCTCATGAGGGTGATAAGGAACACTAATGCTATTATCAACCTAAACTCGGGCTTATATGCAGATACTCCAAGGATATCCAATATGGGTTTTTCAAGCCATAAAAGAACAACGGCTACAATACCTGCCAGGATAAAAAACTCAGAAAAATAAAGGCTGAAAAAATGGGTTATCTTGTCCTTATAATCCATCCCGGGAAGCCTGGTCAGTATATACTGGGACAGGGCCATCTCAAGAAATATAGTAAGCATAGTTATTGTAACGACAAACAAGGAGTATACCCCAAAATCTTCAACGCTCAATGTCCTTGTAAGGACCAGGATAAGGACAGGGGCAAGCAGTGTGGAGATAAAAGTATTAAGATAAGAGAACATAGTCTGCCTGGCCATATTTGCGTATCTCTTCATTTTCTTATAATGTAAGGGGGAATTTAAAAAGGTTTCTAAGCGATCTATTTTTTTAGTTTAGTAAGAATAAAATATTTCAGAGCTATCAGGGGATTTAGGAAGAGTGTTGGGAGGAGATAGCATTCAATAGCGCATCCATCACAAAAATGGTCATGAGCATCCTTTTTACACAGATTTACTGCCTTTTTCCATCCATCTAATGAGCTTATCCTATGCCTGGGATGCTTATCACATGGAAGGACAATGGAACCGTCTGGGCGGATGGTTATTGTCATAGATGCGCATTTTTTCCCAGGCTCTTTTATGGACTTATTTCTTACTGCCTCCAGAAAAGGAGGAAAATTCCTGACACAGGAATATCTTTTCTGGAGATCCCTGATCAGCCAGTAAAACTTTTCTTCTGATACCTCATAAGAAGGCGCCTGCCCTGTAAAGGCCTTGCCATCATTTTTTTCATGAGGGCTGGACTTGGTAAAAACCTTTGCAAATACGATATTGCACCCTAAATTCTCTGCTAATCTTGCAAGATTTTCCGCTTCGTCAAAGGTCTCTTTAGTGACTACTGAATGGATTGTCACATCTATCCCATATTTTTGCGCTTCTTTTATCCCTTTAATGGCCTTTTCATAAGCCCCTTCAACACCCCTTATGGAATCATGATCCTTTGTGCTGTCTATACTAACCCTAAGGTAATCTATATTTTTCAAAAGGTGTGCTTTCTCTTCAAGATAGTAAGCATTGGTGTTCATCCCTGTTATAATACCTAATCTTTTAGCTGACCTTATCAGCAAAGGAGTGTCTTTCCTTAAAAGGGGCTCTCCTCCTCCAAAATTGATTATGCCTACACCCAGCTTATCCAAATCCCTTAAAAGCTTTATCCCTTCTTCTGTAGTGAGGTCTTTCCCTGAATAATTTTCAGGCTCCTCCCAATGGTCGCAGAAATGACACTTCATGTTGCAGGCTCTTGTCATTGCCCAAATGCAGATTATTGGTGAAGGTATACCCAACAGGTTTTTAAAAAGTCCTTTTGAAATTTTAAAGTAAGGTTTTATAGCCATAATCACAACCCCTTATTGAGATTTTACCTTAAACTGATTGAGGTATCTCCAAAGACCCTCCATGACATAGGTAGGCAAGATCTTTAGAGTCTTAAGGTAAGACCCCCCTACAGAGATCTTAACAGTTTTAACATAAGACAAAGGCTCTGCAAAAAAAGAAGACCAGATCTTTGCTAAAAAAAGGGCAATTTTGAATTTAACTCCCGATTCTCCATCGTTATAAAGAGAAAGCAAAACCTGCATCTGATTCTTGGTCAATGTGGCACTTAACCTTATCATCTCGTTGAATAGCCCTTTTCTATAGACCATATAATCCTTTTTTAGATAATCATCCATATTATGAGAGGCCTCTCCCTTTACCCTCTCGTATAATTTTGTCCCAGCATACAGGGTCAGTGAATAAAAAACAGGAATAAAGGGCTTTGGAGTCTCCATGAATGTTTTTATTGTCTCAATCTTATCCTTATCCCTTTCGAATGGGGTGTCCAGTATGACATCATAAAACCCAGCTATCTTATTGTCTTTAATAATCCTCGCAGCACGGAGAAAATCTTCTTTGAATGACATCCTGTTAAATATCTCCCTGCAAACATGATCGCTTCCGCTTTGTAATCCCAACGAGATCCAAGATAATCCTGCTTCCTTCAAGAACTTAATCTTTTCCGCTGAAACATAGATAGGTATGCTCCTAACTATAAACGGCTTTCCAATCTCTTCTTTATATACCCTGCTAAACTCTTCCAGGTCAGATAGGCTGTATGCTAAGAAGCAATCATCCTGAAAATTTATATATTCCACCTGAGGATTATCATTTACTGCCTTCTTCAACTCAGATATTATGTTTGCTATGCTTCTCTTCCGTACCTTCTTTGCAGGATATAAACGAGAAAGGAAATCATTGCAACAATAAGAGCAAGAGAAGGGGCAACCTCTAGAAGCCATGATATTATAGAAGATTCCTTTGTATCTAGAATATCTTTCAAAAACTTTTTTTGTAAGTGAAACTATATTACCATCTTTCTCCTGTACAAAACTATTTTTTGGCATATGTTCGTACAATGGCAATTCATCAAGGTCGTCTATCAAAGGATATAACTGATTCTTCTTTATAGACCCCTCATCAAGATAGTACATGTTTTTAACGGATCTCAAATCGGAATGATTATCTACAGCATCAGCTAAATCTAAAATGACTTTTTCACCTTCACCAATACAAAGATAATCTGCATGCCTAAGGCATATGTCCGGAGCTATTGTCGGATGCACCCCGCCCCAGATAACTGGAATCTTAAAATTTTTTTTTATATATCCTGTCAAATTGCAAGCTTTGGAGAAATGCACACTCATGATACTAAACCCGATCAAATCAGGACATATCCTATTTATAAGGTCCTTTATATTAACCAATCCCTGATCCCTGAAATTAGGCAAAAAAAGGAGGAACGAATCATGCCCTTTCTCTAATAGGGTGTAATGCAAGTACCTTAATCCAATTACATCCATATCTTCTTGGAGTGATATCAGCAATATTTTCATAAAATCCCCTCTTTCAGTTATCTAGTACCTGCTTAAACTTAGGTAATATGTTCCTTCCCCCTCGTAGGAACTGATAACATCCTCCCTTACAGAATCTTTTGTCTCAGGAACCAGGATATTTAATGGCAAAGCAGCCATAACTTCATTATCCCCATCTGAGTAATGGCTTATCCCCTGGTTGGAGTATTCCCTTCCACGGCCGACACCTACCAGGATCACATGCTGGTCCATATAAGCAAGCTGCCTTATCTGCTCAAAACACCTGAATGTTATAAATGGGGTTATGCTGTATGCAAACACTATCTTTCCACGGAGGGCAAGCCCTGTGGCTACTCCGACCATGTTGGCTTCCCCGATCCCTGCATTTATGAACCGCTCTGGAAACCT
The DNA here is from genome assembly GCA_019322475.1 of Candidatus Woesearchaeota archaeon. Lineage (GTDB taxonomy): Archaea > Nanobdellota > Nanobdellia > Woesearchaeales > JACPBV01 > JAHWHQ01. The sequence goes on along the minus strand of JAHWIN010000013.1, from coordinate 30,541 downwards.
CTCTTTAAACGGCTCCAGGACATTAAATCCCAGGTCTCCTGTCAACAGCCATATATCAGGGTCTTTTTCTGCTAATTCCACCAGAGTTTTTATAAAGGTCTTTCTCATCTTAACGGATCGCTGATCTTAGCATAATGGCTTTCCAGCTTATCTTCCATCTCCACGATGCCTTTTCCTTTTATCGTTTTTGCCAGGATAACAAGCGGCTTATCTGAGGCTCCTTCTAAGGCCCTGCAGATCTCATCGGGGTCATGCCCGTCACACCAGACAGCTTTCCATCCAAAAGCAACAAATTTCCTGTCCAATGAACTGTAATCTGCCTTTTTGAACGCCTGCCATCCGTTGCAGTCTATAAAAGCTATAAGGTTATTTACACCTAATTGCGATGCAAGCCTTGCTGCTTCCCATACCTGGCCCTCATCACACTCTCCATCGCTCATAAGCACAAAAGACCGTTTTTTCCTGTCTGCGATCGCTATCCCTAAAGCTAGGCTAAGCCCATGCCCTAAGCTTCCGGTAGTGGCTTCGATGCCATATCCCCTGTTCAAGGTAGGATGTTCCTCCAAGCCATAAAGCTTTTCATCAGGGATGAGGCCCCTGTCATTCAGTATGACATAGAGTATGCTACTGGCGTGGCCTTTGCTTAGTATGAATGACTCTTCAGGCTTAATTATGCAATAATAAAGGGAGGCAAGTATCTCAACACAGCTTAAGCTGCTTCCGACATGGCTTGTTTTCGTGTTATAATGGTAGTCTATAACCTTCTTCCTAAGTTCCCTTATTTTTTCCTGTAGATTCCCCATTTTGTAAGCCCGAAAGGAAAAGAAAGGCCTTTTTTTATCAGCCAATTCTCTGAATCAAGTATACAGTAAAAAAGTGAGTCTATCACATGCGGCAGGTTTACCTTGTCTGGTCGAGGTTTTCTGTTTTTCTTTTTCAAGAGTCGCCATAATATCAAAGGAGGAAGCAGAAGAGTATTCCAATGACCCTTCCCTAAGCAGGTAAATCCTGCAGGCCTAAAGCTGTTATAGCGACGGACATGCTCCATAGCAACATCATGCTCGCTCCATAGTATCTTATAAGCAGGAACTGTAATTATCATCAGCCCCTTTTTTTTTAGGACCCTCCTCAATTCACTTACTGCTTTTTTATCACCAGGAACATGCTCCAGTATATCCAAGGCAAAAACAGTATCAAATGATTCGTCCGGATAGGGAAGATTTTCGGCGTCCCCCACAGTCGGATGGTATTTAGATGGTATCAGCTTAACTGCTTTTTCATTCTTATCTACAGCATGGATCTCGCCTAAAGGCTCGAAAAGAGGAAGCTCTTCCCCTATCCCTGTACCTACATTCAGTATTTTTCCTTTTTTTGCATTTTTAGCCAAAAACCTAAAAAAATTCCTTCTTGCCTTGAACCAAAAATGACCCTTGTCCCTTTTTAGCTCATAGTCCTTGTAATCCATCTTTCCCACCACCCATAAGTTTTTCTCATCCCCCGACCTATAGTATTCTTAGGAGACCATCCTAGAATGCCTTCTGCTTTATTAATATTTGCCTGCCATCTTGCAGGCTCTTTCTGGACAGGCTCAAAATTCCATGATATCCCTAATTCCGAATTTTCTTTGCCGGCCATATCCAATACAGCAAGCAGCTCCTTTACGCTGGTCTGTTTACCTGAACCTATATTTATTATCTCTCCCCTTAGCTTATCATAGCTTTTAGCGCACATCATGAAAGCATTGACTACATCACCTACATAGACATAGTCCCTTACACTGTTTATCAGGCTTAGAGGAAGGTTTTTTATCTTAGCCTTTATCAGTGTGGGAATCAGCCTTGACGGCTCTTCAAACGGCCCATAAACGCTAAAAAGCCTTAGCGTAACTTTTCCTGCCATCTGGAAATGCAGGGCCTGGCTTAGTTTCGCCCACCCATAATCATTATCCGGCCTGCATACATCCTCCTCGGACATTGTAGCATCTTTTATCCCGTATTCGCTGCTGGAGCCGGCATTTATTATAGGGATCTCCCCTGCTGCCTGCTGAAGATTAATGCTTCCTATTATGTTTGTCTTTAATATCAGGCCTGGGTCCTTCTGGCTTTTAGGGTACGCTCCATAAGCAGCAAGATGGAATATTGTATCGGGCTGGCACCTTCTAACAGCCTGGATAAGGGTTTCCTTATCAGCAAGGTCTGCATATATGGGAGTTATCTTATCCATCATCCCCTCCAAACGCCAAAGGCGGCTTTTCTCCCTCAGCAATAAGGCTACTTTGTGGCCTTCTTCTATCAGCGCCCTGACCAGATTAGCCCCTACAAACCCTGATCCCCCTGTAACCAAACATTTCATCTTAATCATCTCCTTCAAAGATCGTCAAGCTGATATGGGGCCTATTTTTTAAATGCCTTCCTTTCCATCAGCCAATACTTTTGGAGGGCAATCACCCACTACCGCTGCCAATATCATACCCCCATAAATTGTACTTACCTCAACATTCCTAAAGTAAGGGGATAATGTACTTTTAAGGCTTTTTTTTGTGTACTTAAAGGGGTGCACCTTTGAGTCATAGGGCTTGAAACCCTTTCCGAAAATACCAAAATAGAGCCGTTCCAGTACCTTCCATGCAATATTGTAATTGGGGGTCAAGATAATGGCTTTTCCCCCTGGCTTAAGAACTCTCTTGATCTCTTTTAAAGCTTTTGAAGGATCGTGCAGCTGTTCTATTATATCTATCATCATAAGGGCATCAAAAGAGGAATCTTCAAAATCCAGATTTTCTTTCTCTATATCGCATAAGAAGAAACTTCCAGGATTATAGTATTTCCTACAAAATTTCAGGGCCTCTTCTGATTTATCTATTCCACGATAATCAAAGTATTCAAAGAGGTATCTTGTAGGGATGCAACATCCGCATCCTATATCCAAGATTTTAGACCCTCTCTTAAGGGTTCTCAGGTTGCCCATAATAAAAGCCTGCTTTACAGAGGTCCTATGCCTGCTGAGTATGTTCTTATCCAGCTGGTTCTGGATCATGGCATAATCTATAGCATCCCTGCTTATTCCATAACCGCATTCGATATTGGGGCAGATGTACCTTATATCTTCAAGGTGGTCCCCAAATGCCCTTATCTTCTTTTCTCCGCACTTTGAACAGATCTTTTTCATAGAGATTATCACCTGTATGTGATATACTTTGCTATCATCTTGATGATCCTGACAGGGTCCATGTGGCTTTTTCCACTCATCCTTTTCCTGTGCTTTACAGGCAGCTCATGTATACCAGATTTTCTTCCTGCAATCTTCCTATAAAGATCAAGATTGAAAAGCCAGTCTGACCTTAAGGGAGGCAAAGAGTAATATATATCCCTTTTCATGAAAACAGGGTATCCATTGACATCTATAAGGTTCAACCCAAAACGAAAAGAGGTAAAAAGATTGAAAGACCTCGAAAGAAAATTTCTTAAAAGACCGTCCTTCCTTCCTTCCCGTATGGATTTTACAACATCCCTTCCCTCGCGCTTTTTATAGACTTCAACTATATCTTTCGGAGTGACTTCCCCGTCTCCGCAGGTAAACCCGATTATATCCCCTTTTGCATAATGGAAACCTTCCATTATCGCCCCGCCATAGTCCTTGTTCCACTTATTATGGAGGATCCTAACCCTATCAGTTGAAACCTCGTCCATCCTCTTAGGGGTTTCATCTGTACTGCAGTCATCTACCAGGATAAGCTCGTAACTTATCCGGCTCCTTTCAAATTCCCCAACTAACCCCTCAACAAACGGCTTTACGCAGCCCTCATCATTGTAAAAGGGGATTATGAGGCTTAATTCTATATTATCTTCTTTCATCCGATCTCCTTAGGATAAAAAATAATCGCTATTGTAAAGGCAAAGCATGCGGCGTCTTCAAATGCTGAGAACAGCACCTTAAACTTCTAAACAATTTTCATAAATTGGCTGACTGATCATTCAAGCGCATATAAATACAGCCTGGTGTGCGGCGAAAAACTTTGACTATAGACAAGGGTATGCTCTTTTTCAAGATAAGAAGGCAAGATACCCTCTTTATCAAATGTCTCTGCCCTATTGCTTATCAACCATAGGCGGCTATGCCCTAAAATTTTGCCTTCAACTACAGGCAGGAAGTTAGTCTGATTTATAAACTTATCAAATTTTTTTATGGGCTCTATGGATATATCCGAAGAGAGTATATCATAATCTTTTGGAATGCCATAGATCGGCAGGCTGCCATCATAGTAATATTTAAAGGGAACCACAGCAGTATTGGAAGACGCCCCTATAACATCTCCCCCCTTAGAGTTAGAGGATATAAAGCCTGCGACACTGCTCCAGTTAGGATTCTCAGTTATCTGACCATCATAATAATACACAAGGGATACCATGTTGACAGCTATTATGAGCAGGAGCAGCAAGGAAAAAATTTTTTTATTGCTTATGGAGCATAAGCCCTTGGAAATCAGGATATAATAAACAAAGATTATGAAAATAAACCTTTTTGGGGCTAAAGGTATATAATATTTGACGGTTATCAGGTACAGCAAGATTATGGGAATGAAAAGCGTTACTAAAAGCAGGAGGTTATCTTTTTTCCTGGATGTTAAAACCCCCTTAACAAATAGATAGGCATAAACTATGAGGATAAAAGCCAATAAGATAATATAATTCATGTTAAGGCTGTACCCCTCCCCCATATAAGGGCTGAAATTGCCAAGGGTGAAGACAAAAAAGTTATATGGTATTATCAGGATATGCCAAAAACTGCTGACAGGAGAGAGGTAGACTATATTGTTTGCCGCTTTTATATATAGCATGATAAAGGAAGGGATTGATACGATGAATATAGCTGAATGACATATGATCCCTTTTTTGAGAATGCCCTTGTCTTTCCAGAAGAATATTATCATGCTGGCAGCAATGAAATAAAACAATGTGTAAGGGTCTGCATAAAAACAAAGGATAGTCATTATGGAATAGATAACCCAGAATATGCCCTTATCCCCCTTTATAGCTTTCAACAGGAAGTAGAAGGAAATGGAAATCAAACACGCAAAAAATGAATAAAATCTTATGAACTGGGCCATCTCTATGTGCAAGGATGAAAGGGAAACCAGCAATGCAGATGCCAAAGCTGTTTTTTCATCGAAAATCTCATTGGCTATAAGAAAAACCATGAGGATAGTGATTGTGCTGAAGATGACAGACATCAGCCTAAAAGGCCATAAAGAACTGCTGTCTGGCCAAAAATGCATCAGTAGGAAATAAAGAGGGGGGTGTGCATCATATTTTAGGTTTGCTTCTATCAGCGGCTTAAATAACGGCTTTTTTGACAAGGTTATTGTCACAGCCTCGTCATAGGATATATCTGCCAAGTTTATATTATAAAGCCTAAGGAACAGGCCGATAATGATTATTGCAAAAAGCAATAACACAGGTAATTTCTTCTTCATTGTGAATAAAAAAATAAGGCCCCTTTTAAATAACTTGCTATATAGTTAAATCGAAAAATCCAGAGCTATTACCCCTATTTATCAGGCGTATCGGGGCCCTAGAATCTTTTTAGAGGAAGATTAACAAGTTTTATAAATCGGCATATATTTCAGGATAAGGTAAAATTTACGGTAGTGAGTAAGTGATATCATGGATGTTCCTTTTGTGAGCTTAAAAGAGCAGTATGAGAGCATAAAGGAAGAGATAGACAAGGCTGTAATGTCTGTCCTGGAGAGCGGCTACTATTGCGAAGGCGAGCCTGTAGCCAAATTTGAAAAGGAATTTGCATACTTCTGCAACAAGAAACATGCTGTTGGGGTGAGCAACGGAACTGATGCCCTAAAGCTTTCACTCATAGCGGCTGGAATAAAGAAAGGGGATGAAGTGATAACAGTACCAAATACATTCATAGCTGATTCTGAAACTATAAGCATCGCCGGAGGAAAGATAAGGTTTGCAGATATCGATAAGCAGACATATAACATGGATCCTGAGAGATTAAAAGAGGCCATAACTGAAAAGACCAAGGCTATACTGCCTGTCCACCTGTACGGGCAAAGCGCAGATATGGGTGAGATAAGGGAGATTGCAGAAAAGCATGGAATAAGGGTCATAGAGGACTGTGCCCAGGCGGTCTGCGCAGAATATAAGGGGAAAAAGGTTCCTGCAACAGATACAGGATGCTTCAGCTTCTACCCTTCCAAAAACATGGGGGCTTACGGTGATGGGGGGGCTGTGGTTACAGATGATGATGAGATTGCGGAAAAGGTAAGGATGCTAAAAGACCATGGGAGGCTGTCAAAATATGAGCACCTGTCAGAAGGGTTCAACAACAGGCTTGATACCCTGCAAGCTGCTGTCTTAAGGGTAAAGCTAAAACACATAGAAAGATGGACCTCTATGAGAAGAAAAAATGCTAAACTCTACAATGAGCTTCTTGGAGGCAAGGTAATAACACCTTACGAAGCAGAGTATGCCCGGCATGTTTACCATCTTTATGTGATACGATGCAGGCAGGGGGATAGGGATAAACTGCAGCAATTCCTTAGAGAAAATGGGATCTTAACACTCATACATTACCCTACACCATTAAACCTGCAGCCAGCCTATAAGGGCCTTAAGCTGGGGAACTTTCCTGTAACTGAGCAGTATTCAAAAGAGATACTTTCTATGCCCATGTTTCCTGAACTGACAGAAGAGCAGATAACCTACACTGCAGAAAAAGTGAAGGAGTTTATAGGATCCTGAGTGTTATAGTTGTCGGTGTCTGATGGGCAGGGGCAAATAATCCTGAAGAGGTCAGGGATGATATCAGGCTATTTGTTTCATTAGCACCAAATTCTTCAGCATAGTGGGCATCTATTATAGCATACCTGTAATCGTTTCTTTTAAGGAATGCATGGATATCTTCTGAGGTCCTGTTTATGGTATCTTTCCTAAACTCGATTATATCACTGCACCAATCGCAGCTATACATATCCAGGCCATGTATCCTAACTACGTGCCTTCTTGAGAATGTAAATACTTCGGTGTTGACAGGAAGGTTCTGTTTCAGCCAGATATAGCCTACTGCCTCGTTCTTTGCCATAAGCCACCCTCCAGGCCCCCACATTGCAGTATTTACAGAATATTTCTGGATCCCTGAAGTGAACCATACCCCTGTTATTATCAGGATAAGTGTTATGGTTTTAGGGATGCTAAACTTTCTTAAAACAGCCATAAGGAAAAAGGCCCCTTCAGATACTATTATGCTAAGGGGGAGAGCGAAAAGCATCCAGAACCTGAATGACCAGAATGCAATGGGGAATCTTGTCCCTCCGTGAATCCCCAGGAAAGTAAATAAAAGCCATAATACCGCTATCAACTTCCAGGACTCTTTTTTACTGATAGAGCCTTTGAACTTAAAAGCTATGTAGATGAGTGAGATAAACAGAAGAAGGGAAAGGATTATCCCTACCCCTATAGGGTTATTTATCATGTTCTGGCTCTTTGCTATGAAAAAGTCATCGAACGTGTATAATTTTCTGGCAGAGCCTATAATCCCAATATAGGATTTCTCTGCATTTGCTGTAAATGCTGAGTTGCTGGACTGGCTTAATCCTAATGTCAAAAAATCGCTTCCATACTTAAGAAGCATAGGCCCCCACCAAAGGATAAAGGCTGCTGCAAGGGCATAAAGCTCAGATATCATCATTTTAGTGTCTATCTTCTTTTCTGCTATAGATTTTCCAAGCCAGTAGAGCCCTATCAATACAGTTATCTTTACTGCCTGGGTCAGCTGAACCAGCCAGGTTGAGGCTATTGCAAGGGCAGAGATATAAACCCATCTCTTATCATGCCTTATCCTGCCTAATGAATAGAATACAACAGGGATCAATGTGACAATATACGCATGAGCCCAGATAAAATGGCTTAGATAACAAGGGACCATAGCCAATGCAAAGGTTGAGAATAATGCCTTGTTCTTGTTCCTTGTAAAGTCCTTAACAAAGAAATAAAAGAATATCAACCCTAAGGAGATTATAAGGGCATTGAAGAACTTAAGGGTCTGTGAAAGCGAGGGATTAGCCTGATGAAGGATGCCTATAAGGGCAGGATAAGAAGGAGGGTATGCGTCCATATACTGGAACGTATTCTTTCCTTCTATCGGCTCAAAGACAGTCTTCTCTACAGAGACATACCGGGCAGCAAATGCATGGCTCCAGGAATCATCATCCTCAAGATAAGGATAAGAGAACGCACCCTTGTGGTACATAAAGAAGGATGATAAAAAAAGAAGGAGAACTATCAGGATATAGATATTTGACCTTGAAAGCTTTAACTTGATGCTCTTAAACGCTGTTTTTTTTAAGGTGCAGTAGATTATAGGGAATATTGCAGACAGAACTAGGAATAAGCGCCAATCTAAGGGTATATGCAGCCAGCTAAGGACAACTATAAGGATAGGGAGCGCTGACAAACCCAGGCCAATCCTCATCAGGTTCCTTTCTAACAGGTTATCTGACTCTTTTACGAACCGGGTCACTGCAAAGCCTAACCCCCATGCATACATAAAAAACAACAAAAGCGCCAAAGGAATCATTTCAGTCGAGAGGGATAGAAACATATTTAAATAGTTTTGGATTAGTGAGCCTCATGGTAAAAGTCGGGGTCATAGGCGCAGGAAGATGGGGAAAGAACCACTTAAGGGTATTTTCTGAGCTAAACTGCGAGCTTATAGGGGTTGCTGACCCTGATCCTAAAACAGAGGCATTAGCTGAGCAGTATGGCATAACCCATTTTAAGGATTACAAAGATATGATCAAGGGATGTGAAGCTGTCACTGTTGCAACTCCTACTGACAGCCATCATAATATTGTGAAAGAATGCCTTTTGATGCGCAAGCATGTTCTTGTTGAAAAACCCATAACATTGGATGCATCGGAAGCCAAGGAGCTTATGGATATTGCAAAGGAAAAAGGGCTTATCCTGGCTGTAGGGTATCTTTTTAGGTTCAATAATGCGGTAAAGGCCTTAAAGGAGCAGATCAAGAGTGTAGGAGATATCAACTATATAACAGCTGCTTATACCCATTCCACAAAACCTGCAAGAAAGGACTGCGGAGTGATCTTCAATTTTGGCGTCCATCTTATAGACATATTAAGCTTTGTACTTGAGAGAAAGCCAAAAAGGATATTCTGCAAGAAGCACAACTACCTGTCTGAGGATAGGGAGGATGCTGCCATAATCATACTGGATTACGGGGATTTTATCGCTGAGCTTGAGGCGAGCTGGCTTCATCCCCTTAAGAGAAGGGAGATGTGGGTCATAGGCTCAAAGGAGAAGATATTTGCAGACCTGTTCGAGCAGATAGTGATCAAGCATCCCATAGAGGTCGGCTATGACAAGGTCATACATAAGAAAGAGATAAACCTTGAGGTCAGGAAGAACGAGCCTTTGAAGGATGAGCTTAAGCACTTCATAGAGATAGTAGGCGACAAGAAAGCTGATAATTTTGCGTCTGAGGAATATGAGACTACGAAGATATGCGAGCTGTGCCTGAAATCAGCTATGAGCGGTGAAGAGATTGGATATGAAAAAAGTATATAAGAACGTTGAAATAGGGGGCAATGCAAAGATAGATGAGTTTGTAATCATCGGAAAGCCCGCAAGGGGGCGTGATGACGGGGAAAAGAAGACCCTCATAGGGATAAATCCGGTCATAAGGGCTTTTTCTATCATATATGCAGGAAACAAGATAGGGGATAATCTTGAGACAGGGCACTATACTATGATCAGGGAGGACAATAAGATAGGGAATAATGTAAGCATAGGGTCAAAGTCCATGGTAGAGCATGATGTTGTCATAGAAGATGATGTAAGAGTGCATTCACAGGCGTTTATACCTGAATATTGCATACTTAAGAAAGGATGCTGGATAGGGCCTAATGTTGTCCTGACAAATACGCTGCACCCTTTATGCAGGGAAGCCAAAAAATGCTTAAAGAAAACGCCTGTTATTGTCGGGGAGAATGCAAAGATAGGGGCTAATTCCACCATACTTCCAGGCGTCAAGATAGGGAAAAATGCTTTAGTTGGGGCCGGGTCTGTAGTTGTTAAGGATGTTCCTGAAGGCAAGGTTGCTGTAGGAAATCCTGCAAAGATCGTCAAGGATGTTAAGGATATTGGATGTTTTTTGGGCATGATTGAGAAGCCTTATCCCTGATGATAGGATAGATAAGGAGATATTTGCTATTTTTTGGGACCTTAGTAATTTCTTGAGAGATTTACAATAATTTTATAAATTAGCTGGAGTTGCTCTGGATATATGCAGTTTGAGTATAATAAGTTGGGTGAAAGGGTGGGGGAGAAAGCAGGGTATGTATTTTCTTACTTCTTATTTACAACCTTATTGTTCCTTATACTCCTCTATCTGGATAAGCTCAGGAGGATGAATTACCTGCAGGTCATGGGGATTACTTTATTGATTGTCACTATTGGGGCAATAATCCGGAGGCTTCTGCGATGAGCAATTTAAAAAAGTTCCTTGCAGGATTTAAAAGAGGGGTGCATAATTTTGGGCAGACAATAGCCTTAATAGTCAATTCAACCCTGTTGTTTGCAGTATATCTGCTGGGCGTCGGATTTACCTCTCTCCTTGCTAAGGCATCAAAAAAAAGTTTTCTTGAAACTAAGCTAAGCAAGGAAAAAGGTTCATATTATTCTGATCTGGAGCTTAAACAAAAACCAACCGAGGAGCATTACAGGCAATTTTGAGGGATAAAAGATGTACATATTAGGGATAAGCTGCTACTACCATGACTCATCAGCGGCACTGCTAAAGGACGGGAAGATAGTAGCTGCCGCACAAGAGGAAAGGTTTACAAGAAAAAAGCATGACACCTCTTTCCCTTCAAATGCAGTTGAATACTGCCTAAAGTCTGAAGGAATATCTATAGGGGATATCGATCATATAGCTTTCTATGAAAAGCCGCTTATAAAATTTGAAAGGGTGCTTTTTCAGCACATAGAAAAATTTCCATGGAGCATGAAAACATTCCTAAGCTCCATTCCTTCATGGATAAATGAAAAATTGAGAGTTATGAGGGCGATCAGAAAAAAACTCAAATATAAAAAAGATGTTTTTTTTGTTGAGCATCATATGGCCCATGCATCATCTTTCCTGATAAGCCCCTTTGAAAAAGCAGCGATAGTCACTATAGACGGTGTAGGGGAGTGGGCTACAACCTCTTATGGCTTAGGGGAAGGAAGCCAGATAAACCTGCATAAGGAGATAAGATTTCCTCATTCGCTTGGGCTTTTGTATTCTGCAATAACTGCCTACCTGGGATTTAGCGTGAATAATTCCGAGTACAAAGTCATGGGCCTGAGCCCTTATGGAAACATGGATAAAAAAACAAACCCTTACTATGAAAAGCTAAAAAAAACCTTAGACCTGAAAGAGGATGGAAGCTACAGGCTAAATATGGGGTATTTTAAGTACCACTATGCTGACAGGATGCCCTCTAAAAGGTTATGCCGGCTTCTTGAAGGCCCTATAAGGAAGCCTGAATCCGGATTGACGCAAAGGCATAAGGATATAGCTGCTGCCCTTCAGATGGTATATGAAGAAGCCTTGTTTAAGATATTGAGCCACGTACACGATGAGACAAGATGCGATAATCTTGTTTTAGGGGGGGGATGCGGCCTTAACAGTGTTGCTAACGGAAAAATCCTAAAAAACACTCCTTTCAGGAATTTTTGGGCCCAGCCTGACCCTGGTGACGGAGGAACAAGCATAGGTGCTGCTTCTTATGCTTACCATGTGATTTTGGGAAATAAGAGGAATTTTGTCCTTAAAGACGCTTATCTGGGGCCCAGATATGCGGATGAAGAGATAAGGTCCTTTTTGGAAAGGAACAAAATAGATTACAGTGAATTCAGGGATGATGAAGAGCTGGTCTCTTCTGCCGCTAAGCTTGTATATGAAGATAAGGTTATAGGATGGTTCCAGGGAAGGATGGAATGGGGGCCAAGGGCTTTAGGTTCAAGAAGCATCCTTTCTAACGCATGCAACCCTAAGATGCAGGAGATACTGAATCTTAAGGTAAAGCACAGGGAAAAGTTCAGGCCATTTGCCCCTGTCGTATGCGAAGAGGATGCCCTTGATCATTTTAAGTGTGACACTCCCGTGCCCATGCCTACTGATTTTATGCTTATGGTCTACCCCATAAAAGAAGAATGGCAGGATAAGATTCCGGCTGTTACCCACGTGGATGGAAGCGGAAGGCTCCAGACTATAAGGGATGAACAGAATCCTCTGTATTATAAGCTGATAAAGGAATTTGGAAGGTTATCAGGGATACCCATACTTATAAATACATCATTCAACATAAGGGGAGAGCCGATAGTCTGCTCGCCTTATGACGCCTATAGGTGTATGATGGGGACAGGCATAGACTGTCTTGTTATGGGAAGATTTTTAATAAGAAGGGACAATAATCTCAGAGACAGATGGGATAGTGAGAAGTATGCGAAGGATTAAAAAAAATATTCCAAAAAAAATAACAACTAATCTATTATTACTATTTGCAATAATCTTAATATTCGTTGCTTGTTTTGAAATGACAACCAGGCTGTTAAATATTCCTACTGGTTATGATTATCCCCTAGGTATGTATCAAAAAGATGGGCTTCTTGACACAAGCCTCACCCCTAATTTTGAAGGGAATTTTATTAAAACTGAATTTAAGACTAAGATATTTACAAATTCATTAGGCATGTTTGATGTTGAATATTATGAGAAGGGACCGGACGATTTTAGATTGTTGGCTTTAGGAGATTCCTTTACCTGGGGAGGGTATGGCACTTCCTTAAATAAAACTTTTCTTAAGATAATTGAGAAAAAACTTAATGAGAATTCATCTATCAACCACCAGGTTATGAATAGCGGCGTTCCTGGCTATGGCACTGATCAGCAATACTTGTATCTAATCAACAGGGGATATAAACTAAAACCAGATATTGTCCTATTAAATTTTTTTGTTGGCAATGATTTTACAAATAATTTAAAAAGTGGAGAAGTCACTGTAAGAAATGGTTATATGGTTTTGGCAGATCAAGATAATGCCAAATTGAGCAATAAAATTCGTTCTTTTTTGCTGATGAATCTCCACTCATATAGGCTTATTGAAAGATGCTTATTGAACCTATTTAGCCCATTTCTCCAAAAACATATCAGAGGCAGATACCAATCTGACGCAGAGCAAGTTTTCATATTTACTCCCCAGCTATTAAGAAGCCCCAGCTTGAATAAGACACTTGAGCTATTGGATAGTTTGAGGGATTATACCTCCTCAAAAAAGATGGATTTAGTTGTGGTAATTATCCCTCTTAAATATCAAGTTGATGAAGGACTCAAGGAAATCTTTATATCCAACAATAATCTAGAAAAGGTGGAATATGATATGGAGCTGCCACAAAAAGTGGTCAAAGAATGGGGTGAAAAAAATAAGATAATCATGATTGATCTCTTGCCCATATTCAAAAGACTAAATCAGGATAATGATTTTTACTGGCAATTCAATCCCCATATGAATGAAAAGGGAAACTATGTTGCGGGATTATATATTTATAACAAATTATTAAAAGAAAAGGTGATACGAAATGACCAAGAATAAATCATTAATAGGGGAGCTGTGGGATTTCTTAAAGGTCAGAAAGGCCTGGTGGCTTACCCCCATAATAATCATGCTTGTTTTGGCAGGCATATTGATCGTATTCGGGCAAAGCAGCGCATTATCGCCATTTATCTATGCCCTTTTTTAGAAAGTTAATCAACTTAAAGGCTGAAGATAGGCTAATAAGTATAATGATATAAGGTTGCAACCTGAATTAATAATCTTTATAAATGATGCTTCTTTTTCGGCAATAAGGGGTGCAAGATAATGGATGTAAAATTTGTTGATCTTAAGGCGCAGTATAATGGGATAAAGAAAGAGATAGATTCTGCTATAAGGGAAATTGTGGAAAATACATCCTTTATAATGGGGCAGCCATTGAAACAGTTTGAGGAAAATTTTGCCCAATACTGCAATTCCAGATTTGCTGTCGGCGTCAGTTCCGGGACTTCTGCACTGCATCAGGCGCTTTTGGCAGCAGGGGTACAAAGAGGGGATGAGGTGATAACTGTTCCCCATACGTTTATGGCTACTGTTGAAGCTATATTCCAGGCTGGGGCTAAGCCGGTATTTGTGGACGTTAAGGATGACGGGCTTATGGATATAGAAGAAATAGGGGGGGCTATAACTGAAAAGACAAAAGCCATCCTTCCTGTGCACTTATACGGAAAACCGGTTGATGTAACTAAAATAAGGAAAATATCGGATGAGAATGAAAGGGGCAATGACATAAGGATAATAGAAGATTGTGCTCAGGCCCATGGGGCAGAACTCAATGGGGAAAAGGTTCCTATCGGAGAGGTAGGTTGCTTCTCTTTCTATCCCGGGAAAAACCTGGGAGGGTATGGTGACGGAGGAGCTGTGGTTACAGATGATGAAAAGATTGCAGAAAAAGCAGCTATGATGAGAGACCATGGGAGAACATCAAAGTATGAGCATATGAAGATCGGGTTCAATGAAAGGATGGACGCTATGCAGGCAGCGATACTTAACGTCAAGCTCAAATTTCTGGATGAGTGGACAGAAAAAAGGATAGCGCATGCTAAACTATACAATAAAGAATTAAAGGGAGTTGTAAATACTCCTGAGATAACAGAAGATAAGAGGCATGTTTTTCACCTTTATACCATACAAACTGAAAGAAGAGATGAACTTCAGGGGTTCCTGAAAGAGAATGGGATAAGCACAGGGGTACATTACCCTATCCCCCTGCATCTTCAGCCTGCATTAAAGGAGCTTGGATATAAAAAAGGGGATTTTCCTGAAACAGAGAGATTAGCAGACAGTGTCTTATCACTTCCTATGTATGCTGAACTTAGTGATGAAAAGATATCCTATGTTTGTAAAAAAATAAAGGAATTTTTTGGGGGCTGATAATCATGAAAACGTTAGTAACGGGCGGAGCTGGGTTTATAGGATCTCATGTTGTTGATGAGCTCATCAAAAACGGCAGGGATGTTATCATCCTTGATGACCTAAGCGGGGGGTTTAAGGAGAACGTCAATCCTAACGCCAAATTTATTGAAGGAAGCATAACGGACTATGAGCTGGTAAAAAAGATATTTGAGAAGGATGATATAGAATATGTATTTCACCTGGCGGCTTATGCTGCAGAAGGGCTAAGCCATTTTATCAGGAGGTTCAACTATGAGAATAACCTTAAGGGAAGCATCAACCTGATAAACCAGTCAGTCCTGCACGGCATCAAATGCTTTGTCTTTACATCTTCAATTGCAGTCTATGGAGCTGACCAGCTTCCTATGACAGAAGACATAACTCCTGAGCCTGAGGATCCTTATGGGATATCAAAGCTGGCTGTGGAGTATGACCTGAAGGCAGCCAGGAATATGTTCTGGCTGAACAGCATAGTATTCAGGGCGCATAATGTCTATGGAGAGAGGCAGAATATAGGGGACAAATATAGAAATGTTATAGGGATATTCATGAATAGCATAATGCAGGGGAAGCCGATGACCATATTTGGGGATGGGGAACAGACAAGGGCATTCTCAAATATAGGGGATATCGCTCCGGTCATAGCAAGGTCCATAGACAACAAGGAGGCATATAACCAGGTTTTCAATATAGGCGCAGATAAGCCCTACAGCATAAACCAGCTGGCAGAGTCGGTAAAAAAAGCAATGGGGATCCAGGATGCAGAAGTTGTGCACCTGGAAGAAAGGAAAGAAGTAAAACATGCATATTCAGACCACACAAAGGCCAAGGAGATATTGGGCTTTAAATCTACTGTATCCTTAGATGAAGGCATAAAAAGCATGGCAGAATGGGCCAAAAAAGAAGGTGTAAAGAAGAGCAAGGAGTTTGAGAATATAGAGGTAGGGAAGAACATGCCTCCCAGCTGGAGAAATGCATAATAGGAGAGCTATTTTTCAAGAATGGACAGTATCACTAAGAAAACAAAAGCTGTAATCTGCAACCCTCCATGGCCAGGGGAAGGGACAGGGGCAAGAAGCAATGTAAGGTGGCCCCATAGGAGAGGGGATAAGGTACTTGCATTTCCTATCTATCTGGCCTATTCTTCTTCGCTTTTGAAACGAGAGGGGTTTGATGTAACTGCACTAGATGCAGTTGAAAAAGAATATGGGATATTCCGGTTTGTCGAAGAGATGAAAAGGATAGGGCCTGATGTAATATTCATGGAGATAAGCGCCCCTTCACTTAATTATGACCTTGAAACAGCGTTCAACCTGAAAAAAGAGCTTAAGGACTGCCTAATAGTATTCTGCGGGCCGCACTTAAGCTATGCCCACAAGGAGATAATAGACAATTATAATTTTGTCGATGCATGCATAAGGGGGGAGTTTGAGCAATCTATCTTAGACATATGCACCCATATGGAGGAAAAAAGAGTCCTTTCAGATGTAACAGGAGTAACATACAAGGGAGAAGACGGAAATGCAAGGATAAACCCTGACAGGCCGCTTATAGAAGATGTTGACGGGCTTCCATTCCCTGACAGGGAATCTTTCAGGATAGAGAAGTACCAGCAGGCCTTTTACGGAGGGAAAAAGACTGCACTTATGATATCCAGCAGGGGGTGCCCTTATTACTGCGATTTCTGCCTCTGGCCTGACACATTTTTAGGGCCCAAGCACAGGCAGAGGAGCATCAGGAATGTCGTCGATGAGATAGGATATCTTATCAAAAACCATGGGATAGACGAGGTTTTCTTTGATGATGACACGTTTGCCATAAGCAACGAAAGGATGCAAGAGATGTCCCAGGAGATCATCAAAAGAGGGATAAAGATATCCTGGGTGTGCATGGGGAGGGTAAACCTGATAGATGAAGAAACATTAAAGATGATGAAAAAGTCGGGCTGCACCCAGATATTCTACGGCTTTGAGTCAGGATCAAAGGAGATACTTAACAGCATAAAAAAAGGGATAACATTGGAGCAGTCCTTGAAGGCTGTGAAGATGACGCAAAAGGCAGGCCTTGCTGCTACAGGCTCTTTTATAATAGGGCTGCCTAAAGAAAGCAATGAAACGGCAAAAGAGACCATCAGGTTCGCTATCAAGCTTGGTGCAGATTTTGTACAGTTTACATTAGCAGCACCTTTTCCAGGGACAAGATACTGGGAAGAGGCAAAGCAGAAAAATCTTCTTGAGCTTAATTCGCTTGAGGATCTTGCAGGGTGCTCAGGGCCTATCGTGCATACAGAGAACCTTACCAAAGAGGAGCTTGCAGGATGGCAGAGGAAAGCGTATATAAGATATTATACCCATCCTAAGATAATATGGAAAAACATAATCAAGATAAGAAACCTGAGGGAGCTTAGACGGGTATTAAAAGGGATAAAGTCGGTACTTGCCAGGATATTTTTTTATAATGGGTGAAAAGCAGCTTGAAAGTAAAAAACGAATCATTTATATACATTGTCCGATTATTGAGGGCTGTCAATCTAAAGCTGTAATGCCCTAATATTGGGGCCGAATCCTTAAAATGGTTTCCTGCCGAGGTTTTTTATGAAAATAGCATTGATAATCCCCCCAAAGATATTCTTAACAAAGGAATACACCCCACCATTAGGATTTGCTTATATTGCAGCTGTATTAAGGGAAGAAGGGAATGAAGTTAAAATAATAGACTGCCTTGTAGAAGAATATGATTATGACAATCTGGCAAGGATAATAAAAAAGCTCAATAGTGATATCTATGGAATAGCCTGCTGGACTGATTCCAGATTTGAGACTTTCAGAACAGCTTCTCTAATAAAAAAAATAGATCCCGAATCGTTGGTCTTGGTGGGGGGGTGCCATGCCCAATTTACTGATGTTGATACATTAAACAATTTTGAAGATATAGATATCATCGTAAGAGGGGAGGGAGAGATAACATTAACAGAAATAGCAAGAAAACTAAAGGAAGGCGGAGGATTTGAGGATGTCGCAGGGATCACATACAGGAGCCCCGAAGGAGAAATAAAAATCAACCAATCCAGGCCATTGATAAGCGACCTGAACAAGATCCCCCTTCCTGCAAGAGACCTACTCCCCATGCACAAATACCATCCCCTTCAGGAAGGAACATATGATAAGAAAGTAACCTCTGTAATGTTCAGCAGGGGCTGCCCTATGAGATGCATCTTCTGCTCCAATAGCGCAACCTCGCATGGCTCTTACAGGACAAGGGAACCTTCCAAATGTATTGAAGAGCTAAAGATCCTCAAAGAAAAATATAAGTTCCAGGCTTTTGACATATGGGATGATACATTTAACATAAACAAAAAGTGGCTTACTGAAATATGCAAAGGCATAATAGAAGAAAAGTTAGACATAACATGGTATGCCCGAGCAAGATTAAATTTTGTGGATTATGAATCGATTAAACTCATGAAAAGGGCAGGATGTGATTCTCTTTGTTTTGGGATAGAGTCAGGAAGTCCGCGCGTTCTTGAAGTCATAAAAAAAGAGATAACTGTGGATATGGTAAAAGAAGGTATAAAGAAATGCCTTGATACAGGAATAGCTGTAAAGGCAGGTTTTATCTTCAACCATCCTACAGAAACATTGAGTGATGTCAAGATGACCCTGGACCTCATGGCTTACCTTAGAAAACTCACCTACAAGCACAATCAAAAGCTTAAAACGACTCCAGGGATATTAAGGATATACCCCGGAACAGAGGTTGAGCAGATAGCCAGAAAAAACGGCATACTTCCCAAAAATTTTTCATGGTCCAAGCCTTATTATAATTTTGATAATCTGAGATGGGACTCCTCACCTTATACTCCGTTATATTCCGGAATCCCCCTTGAAAAACTAGCAAAATTTTATATCAAGGAATCCCTAAAACAGGGGGAATGGTTCCCTTCGATGCAGCTAATGTACTATGACCTTAAGACATTTTTAAAGAAACCCAGCGTCCATATTGCGAGATCCATATTAGATAAAACAGGAAGCACAGCCCTAAGGCTAAACCCTAAAAATTACCCGTTAATAGCAAAAGAGGCTGGAGCCTTTATGAGAAGAAAAATGAGGAAGGATTAAAAATACTCCTCCTCAAGATATCTCTCCTGAGAAGCAGAGCATGTCCTGCAAAGATCCAGATTAAACCTGTCCTGTAACATCTTTTTTCTGAACTCCACATACCTTTTTCCATTCCAAATCTCAGAGAGGGTATTAGCCAGAATGTTTCCCATACTGTATTGTGCATCTACATCCCTACAACATACTGTCACCTCCCCATTCCAGTTTATGACTATAGATTTCCAGGCAAGATAACACATATCAAAGCTTTTTGACCTGAAAGTGTTTTCATTAACCTTAAACCTTGATAAGTTTTCATCATCAGGCAAAAATTTTTTTGTGTCTTTCTGATCATTGATGGCTGAGACAGTCTTTATGGCAAGATAATCAGCACCCAACCCCTTAAAAACCTCTTTCATCAGGCCTATCTCATGCTGGTTGTGCTTCATAACTATAAACTGGATAGTTATCTTTATCTTTTTCTTCAACCTCTTTTTCTCTTCTATGAAGCTCCTTATGTTCCTAATTACCTTGTCAAAATCACTATTTTGGCGATAAGCACTATAACTCTCTTTTGATGCCCCATCCAAACTGATCCTTATCTCATCTAAGCCGGACTTAAGAATATGCTCTGAACTCTCGGGGGTCATGAGGTACCCATTAGTCGCCACCAGGGTATGGATCCCCTTTTTTTTTGCATAAGAGATCATCCTGTAGATGTCTTTGTTCAATAGGGGCTCCCCCCAGTTCCAAAAAGAGATGTGAACTAAACCTTTCTGTATCTTTTGCATCACCTTAAGGTATGTTTCATAACTCATCACCCCTTTTTCTCTCCTGATAGAGCCGTTGCCTACAGGGCAGAGGGGGCATTTTAGGTTACATCCGCAAATAGGCTCAATCTGGAGCATATAAGGCCTAGACCTGAGGTGCTTTTTTTTCTTTTTTTGCTCATACACGTTTAATAAAAGGTTAAAAATCCTGCCTTTAATCAGGATATTCTTGATTAAAGAAGGGCTAGCCAGAACATATTTTATCATGTATAGGTTATTGTTCCTTTTGAAGTATTTTTTATCCATTTTAATAAAAGACCCTATCACACCCCATTTACCTTAATCAATCCTGTAAACATCAACTTGTCTGGCAGGACAATGCACCCCTTAAGTGCCTTATATCCTTTAAACGAGCAGACAGCAACTTCATAGGATATAGAAAAAATACCAGTTTTATAAATGTTATCCTTGTTTCACAAAGATTTATAAGTTTTACCTCATATGCGAACTTAAGACCTAAACCATGAAAAGAAAAGACCTATACATGAGATGGATCAATGAAAATTTTAAAAAAATCCTTGAGTTCCAGGATGCAGAGGATAGATGGACAAAGGGGTGTTTTTTCTATCCGTACTGGATGAAAAAAAAAGGATTTGTAAACAGCAGATGGCAGGAGGCTGCATTATCCTTAGCCTGGCTTTATAATGATAAGAAAGACCCTGAGCTCAAAAAAAGAGCTGTCGATGCCATAGATTTTTGGTGCAAGATCCAAAACAGAAACGGCTCTTTTACAGAGCGCCAGAAGAGGGAGAGTTCTTTCGCTGCAACTGCATTTACAACATTTGCAGCTGCAAAATCCATAGAGTATATCGGCCTGGAGAAAAGGTGGGTTGAAAATCTAGAAAGAGCTGGAAACTGGCTTTGCAAAAATGAAGAGCATTTCTTCACTAACCAGCAGATGGCAGCTGCTTTGGCCCTATTGCAGCTATGGAAACTGACAAAAAAGGATAAATTTCTTAAAAATTCGCAAAAGAAACTAAACATAGCCCTTAGCAACCAGTCTAAAGATGGTTTTTTTTATGAAAGAAAAGAGATAGACCTATGCTATTCCTCCCTTACACTGGATCTGCTCGGGACTTATTACCTTATGCAGCCCAGCAATGAGATCCTGGAATCAGCAAGAAGGTACATAAACCTTGTCGTGAATTTTATCTATCCTGACGGAAGTTTTGGGGGCGCTTATAACAGCAGGAAAACCGGATGGCTTATCTTAGGGGGTTTTGAAGTGTTTGCAGGAAAAGTCCCGCTAGCACAATACGCCCTAAATAAACTGATCAAGTGCCATCTTGATAAGATAGGCAATGTAGAGCATCTTCCGGATGACAGGCATATCTGCACGGACCTTTACAGGCTTTGTTTTGCCTATGACAACTGCAAAAATGATCTATCAAAAAAAGAGCATAAAAGAAAGACCAATTTTCCCGATTCCAACCTAAAGATTATAGAGAAAAAGGATTATATAGCAATAACAAATATAAACAATACTGAGCTATACTCATTATGGCATAAGACCGGGATAAAGATCTTTGCTAAAAAACATGAGAAAGATAATGCCCTTCTTGACTATCTGAGACCTTTTGGGATACACAGGTTCAGAAGAATGAAATATTTTTTTCCCAGGATAAAGACAGCAAAGCAACCTAAAAGATATGAATTCCTGGAGGACAGGATCTATCTCGAAACCAAGCATAAAGATGAGTTCCTGGTGTCTTACAAGAATAAGAACAATGTGAAGATAGCCTCTGAAGACAACAAGGTCGATCGAACAGAATTAGGGAAAATCCCATTGGAGGACACATTCTTTTACGGAAACAGGGCCCTTAATTTCGTAAAATTCAGGATAGATTCCGGTAAAAAAACAGAGAGGTATTGCATACAATTTGAATAAAATGCTCCCAAAAATATCCCTAGTCATAATAACAAAAAATGAAGAGAAGAATATAAGGGATTGCCTGGATTCTGTCACTTCCCTGGATTACCCGAAAGACAGGCTGGAGATCATCGTTGTAGATACATCAACAGATAAAACACCAGACATAGCCAGGTCATATAAAGATGTTAAGCTTATCAGGGGGCATAAGGCGGGTTTTGGACATGTAAGGAACATGGGGATTGAAAAAGCAAAAAATGAACTGGTAGCATTTACAGATGCTGACTGCATCGTCCCAAGAGACTGGCTTAAGAAGCTTGTTGCTCCATTCAAAAATGAAAATGTGGCTGCTGCCGGAGGAAACGCTTATCCTCCTGAAAATGCCCCCTACCTGGGCAAATGTTTTTCATGCCTTGGGGTGCCTGCAGGAGGTGCTATAGGCCTAGATGCCTGCATTGAAAAGACTTCAACCGGGGCTTCTGCATTGGTTACATGCAATGCAGTATTCAGAAGAGAGGTGCTTGTCAGGATAAAGTTTAATGAGAACTTAAGATTCGGCGGAGAGGATACAGACATCTCGAAAAGGATAAGAAATGAAGGGTATTCGCTTAAGTATGTTCCAGACTCTTTTGTCTGGCATAAGCCCAGAACATCCCTAAGTGATTTTGCAAGGTGGCATTACCGAAGAGGAATTGCGGATTTTTACCTTAAAAAAGGCGGGTTTTTAAGAGCCTTTTTTGGCCCTTTCTCTGTTCTCTGGCTGATCATTTTTATCACCTTATTGGGAATCCTGACCAAAACAATAGGGTTTTATGCGCTCTTTTTTCTTTTAGTCACCTGGATATCCCTGATCGCCCTCATGATCTCAACAAAAAGATATAGGTTGCTTGCCAGGAGAAGAAAGAGGATCAAGATAGGCGCCTTTTCCCTTTTATTTGCCATACCCTTCCTTTTTTATTTAAGAAGATTTATAATTGACTTAGCCCAAGTTAAGGTGATGCTATTTGGAACTGGAACGAGCATTAAAAAATAGGAGAAGCATAAGGAAATTCAGGCAGGAGGAGGTGCCTATAACTGACCTGAAGAGGATAGTGGAAGCAGGAATCTCAGCACCATCTGCTTCGAACAGGCAGCATTGGCAGTTCATATTTATCAATGATGCTAAAATAATCAGAAAAATCCATGAAGAGGCCGGAGCACAAAAGCTTATATTAAACGCTCCTGCAATAATCGCTGTTTTTTATGATTCCACATTCAACAATAAGTATAACGCTAACATACAATCAGTTTCCGCTTCTGTCCAGAATATCCTCTTAAAGGCTTATGAGATGGGTTATGGGACTTGCTGGGTTGCCGGCGTAGGCAAGCCAGAAACAATCTCCAAGATGCTAAGAGTTCCAGATAACCTAAAACTGTTATGCCTTGTCCTGATCGGCAAACCTAATGAGAATCCGTTTGAGCCTCCCAAGAAAAGATTAGATGAGGTTTTGCACCTAAATTATTTTAGCGGCCAAAAAACCATGCCTAACTCCATAAAACCATCCGACTATACATTAAAACAGCTGAGCGAGCATCAAAAATACACTTCAAGAGCCAAATATCTTGGAAAAGACTATGAAGTCTATGATCCCGGAGAGATAGAAATGATCAACGAGGTCATAAAAAAGAATGTCCAGCATAAAAAATCTAAGATAGCATTTATAATGAGCTATGACGGAACAATCTTAAAACAGGTAGCCAACAACCTAAAACCGCATGAGATCATAGACCTTGAACTGAGCAACGACGCAATCAATTTTGTCAAATTCAAGACTAAGTATCCTGAATTTTTGGTCATGGATGAAAAAATTCCCCTTCCAGATAAAAGCACGGATCTAGCGGTCTTCTTATTTTCATTAGAACGTTTTCCAAAGCCCCAATCAATATTAGAGGAAGCAAAGAGGATATTAAACGATGAAGGGAAAATGCTTATCTTCCTTAAAAACAAGACTTCTTTCTATGGCCTTATGTTTAACTCAATTGAGAAGCTGCTAAAGCTGAAGGATATGGAATCTTTTATCAGTTCAGGACCTTTTGAACCGCTATCGGCTATGAAGATAAAAAAGTTCCTCAGCAAGGATTGTTCGGTGGATGCTAAAGGAGCCTTCTTTATACCGCCAGAGGTTAAAGCATACAGAACTAAGATCGATAACTACCTAAAAAGGCACGGCAAACCCTATTTTAGGTTTTTTATCGTTCCAGCCCTGCTTTTCTCTGTATTTTTTTTCAACCTTACCAGAATTATCAAAAGCCCAAGATTCTCTTCGTCTGTATATCTTCTTGCAAAAAAAGCCGGCTGCAATAAAAAATCCTGACCGCAGCAAGATGAAGGGCATGTACCCAGTTTGAGCAATCAAGGATAGGCCAAAATCATCTCTTCTTGGATGCATTATAGACCACATATATTCCCTGTAAATACTAAGCATCCTTCTATCATCCTCTTAAACTAAAATCCTTCCTTGCTGTATGCAGGACCTTTTTGATCTTAAAGGCCTATAAGTATTCCTCATATATATCCATATAAGCATCTATCATGTCTTTAAAACTAAAGTTTTTTTTGACCCTTTCGTAACCTACGATGCCCATCTCCTTGCATACCTTCGGATTTTCTAAAAGGATATCCATCTTTTCTACAAGAGGCTTAACTTTTTTTGCCTCGACCATAAAACTGTTTTTTTTAGTAATGATTTCAGGGATTCCCCCTACATCAGTCGCAATGATCGGAAGTTTTGCCGCCATAGCTTCCAATAAAGTCTGCCCTAACGCTTCCCTATGAGTAGGCAGGACATAGATCTTTGACCTATGGTATTCCTGTATCAGCCTATCATGAGGAAGGAACCCTAAATACCTAACATTCTTACCAAGGCCCATCTTTTCGATCAGATGATCGTAATCTATGCCTATCTCGGAAGGCCGCCCAATCATAGCGCACTTTATATCCTTGTGCTTTTTTATAAGTATCTTAACTGCCTTTAGAAATTCCTGCGAACCTTTTGGCTCCATAGGAGAGCCGACAAAAAGAAAATCCCATATCTTTTTTACAGGCATATGATCATCAAATTCTTTAATATCTATCCCCTTATATACAACCCTATAATTTTTTCTTTTCAACCTGTATGGTTTTTTTATCGCCTCATAATTATATTTAGTATTTGATATTATCAAATCCGCTCTTTGTAAACTGGTATAATCAAGCAGCTTAAACCAATTATAATAGCAGGTTTTAGTGAATTTTCCTTTTTCATTGAAAGGGTACTTAAGCGGATTTAAAGGAACAAGGGTCATATAATAATCATTTATATTGGCGATCAGGGGGCAATCTTTCTTCTTGTACAGGAAAGGCGCATCTCTAGCATTAAACAGGTGGATCAAACTTGATTCCTTCATAAGCTTCCTGTTCATCCATGTAAACAATGAAGCCTTATACCAAAAGAAAACCCTATATCTCATATAAAGCCTGTAAATATCTACCTGCCCTTTTTCTTCATAAGAAGGCAGATTAGAATACTGCTTGAATTTAGGAGTTATAACCTTGGTCTTAAATTTGGCTGAAACTAAAGCGTTAGAGAGAAACCTTGCAGTATTTCCTATTCCGCCAAGATGCACAGGGGGATACTCCCTCGTTATTAAGGTTATTGATTTCATTTATAAAATATTAAACATTCTTCCTAACCTGCCAGGCAGTCCTGATAACCTCGTAAAGATTTAATCTTCTGGTCTTCATATATTTAACCAGGATGCTGTATTTAAGAAAAACCCTATAAAAAAGATTGGGGGGGAATCTAACGAGTTTTCTGATTAAAGGGATTGTCCAGGGAAACCAGAGCCCCAACATGAAGAGATTTTGAAGATTCTGTATCTCTTTTTTATTCTTCACCTTTAATGGTATGCCGTCCCAATGCCCGGTCAAATTTGTGATATCAGCATCAGGCATAAGGAGATCATTCTCTTCTATTATGTCAAAGAGCCTTGTACCTTTTATCGGCTGCAATATAGTCGGGATACTAACATCAACCCCGATCTTTGCATTCAGTTCAAGGGTTTCAAAGGCGTTATCAAGAGTCTCCATCGGGAGCCCCATCATATTATAAGCAAATATCCCTATCCTGTATTTCTTAAGCAGCCTGGCTCCATTTATTATCTGTTCATCTGTGAGTCTTTTATTTAAAATTTCATTTCTAAGCTTTTCGTTGCCTGTTTCTATGCCGGCGCTAATATAATAGCATCCGCTTTGCTTAAGTTTTCTTACTAATTCCTCATCAAGCTCATTGAACCTTCCCAAAATCATAAATGGGGCATTAATCTCTTTCTTATAAAGATCTAAAAGTTCAAAAACCCATCTTTTGTCGGTTGTAAAGTTTTCATCTGAAAAAGAGACGGTCTTAAAGCCATACTTTTTCCTTACCAGCTTTAACTCTTCAATAATCTTCCCAGGACTTCGCCTGCGAACATATTTTCCTTTTCCCTTATACATCTCCCTATAAACCGAGTTAAAGCAAAAATTACAGTTGTAGGGGCAGCCCCGTGTTGTAACTACCCTCTTATTTGGAAAATCCCTTATCCATTTAAACCTACCATAATGTATATCCCTATCAACATCAGGGAGTGAATCCAGATCAACAAAAGGCCTTAATTCATTTTTATGGATCTTTCCATCTTTTTTAACCCAGATATTTTTTATGTGTGTAATCTCTTTTCCTGTTTCTATGGCATCTGCCACATCAACGATAGCCCCCTCTCCCTCCCCAATGCATATTATCTCTACCCCCTCAGTCTTAATAAATTCCGGGTAGTATGTCGGGTGGGGCCCGCCAAAAATGGAGGGTATACCTAAATGCTTTTTTATACGCCTCGCAAGATCAACAGACCATGCATAAGCAAAAGAAGGTATTGAAAAAGAAACAATGTCCGGAGAAATTCTTTTAACTGCCTGCAGTAAATCTCTTTTTTTCCTGAAATTGCTGTAGACCAACAGGTCTGTCTTATGGCCCGCTTCTTTTAATACAGCTGATAAAGTCTGGATTCCCACAAATTCGAATATAACATCCTGTATAAAAAGTACCTTCGCCATAACAGATGAAGGAAAGGCAACCCATTTAAAAGGTTTATTAATTTATAGAGCAAAGTGAAAAAGGGCCCATAATGAAAAAATCCCAACTGCAGCAAGCTGAGGGGCATGTGCCCAGTTTGAGCAATCGATCGGCAGCAAAATATATGTCATCCTTCTAAGCCTTAAGCCATGATGTACCTTTTTAGATTCCTCATTTCAAGATTTTTTAGTGAATACCCAATATTTCTCCTATTTTCTTAACATCTTTCCTGACTTCTTCTTTTCCTGATCAACCCCAAAAAATTTTTTATTTTTTTGCTGTTATATGCCAAGAAAAAGATTCCCAACAAGTTAAAGGTTATTATGTTTACTAATCTAATAAATACGACTATCTTTACCGAGTCCATCAATGTTACTCCAAAAGATACCAATATAGCCCCCAAGGTTACATCTTTAACCCCCAATCCCATAGGCAATCCTGATAACCTGCCCAGGATAACAGACGCCCAGAATCCTGCTAATACCAGAAAGAAAGGTATTTTATAATTAAAAAATATCAAAAATACATCGAGAACAAATGTAGCTGTAATTATGTGAATAAACGCTATAATCGCTAAAACAGCAACCAACTTTCTATTTTTAAGGTAGGATTTTGACTTTTCAATCAATTCAAGAACCCTCTTTTTAGAAATATTTTTCTTCTTCAAGAAGTGCCTCAAAAACCTTGGAGCTATAAATTTAAGCTTCCATAAAAACCCAATTATTTCTTTTGAATTAATCATTGCAATGATCATCCCCATCAATAAGATCATTATGATCATTATGTTTTGATAGCCCCCGACAGGGAAATATTTTTTTCCGATGATATAAACTAAGATAGGAAGTACGCTAATCTGCCATGTAATCTCGAATAACTGCTCGAACATAGAAGCTAATGCCGATTTTTTGAAGCTTACTGAGGAAACGGCTTTTGTAATAATCGGTTTTGTTAATATCGATCCCACCTTAAATGGAGACATGTAACTGATAAACTGCGTTAAACATCCAATATTGAAGCAATCGAATGAACTTATTTTTTCTTTCATGAAATGAAGTATAAATTTGTATCTTAATGATAAAATAAACAGATCTAATGCGACAATAGCCCCCCCCAACAAGAATGCTATCCACAAGTCCCCCCTTATCTGGAGGACCTCATAAAAGATTTCCTTAAAGCCTATCATTTTAGCTTAAATTCAATTCACCATCTTATCTACCATCTCTTTGGCTATGTCTCTCCAGTCATGGTTTTTTATCAGCTCCAGACCATTAGAGCTTATATCATTATAAAGGTTCTGGTCCTTAAGGAGTTCTATAATAGATCCAGAAAGCCTATTTTTATCCTCTGACCTGCACAGGCATGCTGTCTTTTTATGCTCTACAGCTTCGTTGACTCCAGGTAGATTTCCTATAATCGTTGGGGTTCCACAGGCCATAGCCTCCATGAGCTTGTATGTGACTACGCCCTGGGTAGCTGGCGAGTTTGGAAGGGGCACAGAGTTGATCTTTGCTATGTTCATAAAGGAGGGCATGTCTTCATAATCAACCCAGCCGGTGAAGATGAAATTTTTCTCAAGGCCCATACATTTAACTTTTCTTACAATATTACTGTAATAAGCCCCTGTGCCGATTATGAGAAACTTGATGTCAGGATATTCTTTAAGAACTAAAGGCGCTGCATCTACGAGGAACTGGACCCCGTCGTGGGCTGCTATGCCTCCCTGGTAAGCTATGAACTCATCTTCCTTATTGAGGCCATATTTCTCATAAAAATCATCTTTGACATCAAATGGATGGAACATCCGGAGGTCTACGCCGTCCCTTACTATCCTTACCTTTTCTTCGCTGCAGCCCCTTTTTTGCAGCAGTTCCTTCAGCTTATCGGTTATCGTGAATGACAGGCTGATATCCTTAAGGCTGTGCTTTTCAGCCCACCTGACTACCTGATAGATCAATTTTCCCCTTATCGAAGGATTGGCATAGAGCCAGTATTCTGACCACAGGTCAACATAATCAACAACCTTTTTTGCTTTTGTCTTAGCCCTATTGACAGCAAGGGCAGACGGCAGGCTTTGGCCAAAAACAAGATCGATATCTTTTTTGATAAGTTTTCCTGCCTTGTATGCAAATATGGGATAGAGCTTCAGCCTTGAGCTCTTGAACCTGCTTATATCCAGGCTGACATGGCTTGAATTGCAGTTAAACCTTTCCTGGCAGGATAATGCATCTTCCTTGTTGGGGGTTATAAAGTCAAGGTCAAAACCCCTCTTAAGGAATTCTTTTGCCAGGAAATAAGCCCTTAGGTTGGCTCCATTAAGGGCCTTGTATCCTGTAAAAGAACATATAGTGACTTTCATAGGATTATAGGAAAAATGCCAGTTTTATAAAGGTTGTCTTTGTTTTGAGCAGAACTGTCAAGCTAGGGCTGTGGGGGCATCAAAGGTATAGGGATGGGACAATGAAGAAAAATTTTCAAATAAATTTATATATAACTTATCCCCTTCATCAGATATGCCAGACCCATTTGCAGAACCACCAAAAAAGAAGAGCAGGCTAACCAGGGTGAGTAAGGCTGTATTTCTTACAAAATTTCATACTAACCTTCTTTTTTTGATCATCATCATAACCTTATCTGTGGTTGCCTTTAATTACATGAAGCCTTCTGAAACCCCTACAGGATATGCAGTCCTGGAGCAGGCATGCCCTGAACAAGCATGCCCAGAATGCATCTGTGAAGAGGCAGAATGCGAGACAGACTGCGACCTTTGCCCTGTAAAGACAAAGGTAGAGAAAGAGGAGGTCATCCTTTACAAGTGCCCTTCAGGAACTGTAGTTGAGGATCTGGAGGACTGCAAAAGCCACCTTCCTGATGTTTCCAAAGAATACAGCGGGACTGTTGAAGGAGTTACATTAGCCATAGACAATATAGAATTTGAAAAAGATGAGGAAGATTCAGGGTTTGTAACAAGGGTAGATTACACTATAATAAATGAGGGTGATTTCCCTATAGTCCCTAAAATACAGGTCAAGGTATATCAGGAATGGACCCTGAAGGTAAAGAAGAACCCTGCAAATAAGATAATCGATCCTGAAATAGTCGTAAACCCCAATGATTATGTCAAAAGGAAGGACAGGGTGAGAATATACTTCAAAGGAGAAGAGCAAACACTAAGATTATTGCTGGCAGACTCCCTTCCAGACCCTGACACAGAGGTTGTCGCAGTAACCCGGGACTTTGACCTGGACTATGCAGACTGATCATCCTGAATATTCTTAAGAAAACTAAAGAAAATCTTAGGGTTTCACTAACTAAGAGGCATATTGGTTTTCTACCCGTCACATTTCAAAAAAATCCTATGCGGGATTTTTAGGAAATCAGACGGGTATTCATCGCCTTGCATAAATGAAGGATATTCCTGCCCAGCCCCGTAGAAATCCTATGCTACTACACTGACCATACGCAGAAATTACTTCTTAATTTCTGGTATCCCGTTCGGCTTAGCCTCTGGGATAACCCTAAACTCTGTTTAGGAACATGGTCAGCTCGCT
>JAHWIN010000012.1 GCA_019322475.1 Candidatus Woesearchaeota archaeon | reverse complement strand
CTTAATGTTGGGCTTATAATAATAGCTGCAATCGTCATTATAGGATTGATAATCTATTTTGCGGTTACTAAGAAAAAAGCAAAGAAAGAGTAAATCTCTTTTCTTATCTTTTTATTTTTCTTATAATCTCTTATAGATAATTTACCCTATAGAAATAGCGCCATACCCTACAGCAGAGCTATAGTCTCCTGTTATGTCTCCAGAGGTATAATATTGAAGAAGAGCGGCTTTTTTTGCTCCCAGGAGCTTGCATGCAGATATTGCTGCAGCGATAGGCATCTTTCCGCATATCGTTGATCCTGTCTCTTGGACATAATCCAGAAAACCTTCTGAATCCAGCTTTTTTATGTGCTGTATGGCCTTTTTATCAAGAGCATGCATGTTTTCCTTTACATTCTCCTTAAAAGGGAAAAAACCGTAGTTTATGCCGTAATGGGTGAAGTCTGAGGATGCTATTATGGCTGCTTTTTTTTTGCTTTCCCTTATAGTTTTTGCAATTGAGGAGGCTATCTTATTGTAGCTTTTGTCTTCTGATACTATAACAGGGGCTATCCTTAGCTGGTCAATATGGCTTTTATTGGCAAACTGCAGGAATGGAAGCTGGACTTCTATAGAATGCTCCTGTGAATGTTCTTTTTCATCCTGTCTTAGGCCGGAATCTGCCATGAAATCCTTTTGGAAGTCTTTGTCTACCTTTACAATGCCTAAAGGGGTTTCCCAGTCTTCTAAGGAGGTACAGGAGGGCAGTCCTGAGTGAGAAAGCCCAAGAATGATATAGATATCTGCAGGCCTGCTTTCTGCTATCTCTCTGTAGGCCCATGCTGCTGCAGGCCCCGAGAATTGATAACCTGCATGAGGTGAGATTATGCCTAATATATCCTTATCTTTCCCTTTTGAAGGGAGAGATCCTGGGCCGAACCTTGAGTGAAATGAGCTTTCAATCTGGCTGTTCAGCTCTTCAGGATCATCAGGGTAGAACATACCTGCAACGATAGGTTTTCTTGCCATGGTTTTATGCAGGGTAGGAATCTATAAAAACCTTTAGTTTTTAGTATCAATACCTATAAAATTCTGGCTTATAGGGCCCTTCTACAGGAACGCCTATGTAAGATGCCTGCTTTTTTGTCAGCTTAGAAAGCTTTACTCCCAGCTTATCCAGGTGAAGCCTTGCTACTTCTTCGTCGAGCTTTTTTGGGAGCATATAGACGCCTATCTCGTGCTTTTTTGTTCCCAGCTCTATCTGGGCCAGGACCTGGTTTGTGAACGAGTTGCTCATCACAAAAGAAGGATGGCCTGTGGCATTTCCGAGATTTACGAGCCTTCCTCTTGAAAGAAGTATTATAGAATGCCCGTCAGGGAAGGTGAACTTGTCCACCTGCGGCTTTATATTGATCTCTTTTATCTTAGGGTAATTTTCGAGCTTGCTTACCTGTATCTCGTTGTCGAAGTGGCCTATATTGCATATTATGGCATGGTCTTTCATCCTTTCCATGTGCTCAATAGTTATAACATCACAGTTTCCTGTAGCTGTGACATATATGTCTCCTTCGTCAAGGCATTCTTCAATAGGCTTTACCTCGTAGCCTTCCATTGCGGCCTGCAAGGCGCATATCGGGTCTATCTCTGTAACCAGGACTCTGGCCCCAAATCCGGCCATCGACTGTACACAGCCCTTTCCTACGTCGCCATAGCCGCAGACAACTACTGTCTTTCCTGCAACCATTATGTCTGTCCCTCTTTTTATGCCGTCAGCAAGGCTTTCCCTGCATCCATAAAGATTGTCGAACTTTGATTTTGTCACAGAGTCATTCACGTTCATGGCAGGAAACAGCAGCTTTTTTTCTTCGAGCATCTGGTAAAGCCTATGGACCCCTGTAGTGGTCTCTTCTGAAACTCCTTTCATCTCTTTTGAGGTTCTTGTCCATCTTTCCTTGTCCTGGGCATGGATCTTTTTTAGCGCTTCCATAAGCTCCCTGAAGTCTTCCCCTTCCTGGCTGTAATCTCCTTCCAGGATAGATAGGTCTTTTTCTGCCTCTACGCCTTTGTGGATCATAAGGGTGGCGTCTCCACCGTCGTCTACTATAAGCGTAGGGCCTTTCCCATCCTTGAAATCAAGGGCTTTTTCTGTGCAGCTCCAATAATCCTTTAATGTCTCCCCTTTCCAGGCAAATACAGGGATGCCTGCTTTTGCTATTGCAGCAGCAGCATGGTCCTGGGTAGAGAATATGTTGCATGATGCCCATCTTACTTCTGCTCCAAGCTCAACGAGCGTTTCAATCAATACAGCGGTCTGTATCGTCATGTGCAGGCTTCCTGTTATCCTGCAGCCCTTTAGCGGCTTTTTTTCTTTGTACCTTTCCCTTACAGCCATAAGGCCCGGCATCTCTTTTTCAGCCATGTCTATCTCTTTTCTTCCGAAATCTGCAAGGCTTAAATCCTTAACTTCATAATCTTCTCCTTTGTCCATGATTATCACCTGCTTTTGGTATAGTTAGACT
The DNA here is from genome assembly GCA_019322475.1 of Candidatus Woesearchaeota archaeon. Classification (GTDB taxonomy): domain Archaea; phylum Nanobdellota; class Nanobdellia; order Woesearchaeales; family JACPBV01; genus JAHWHQ01. The sequence continues at coordinate 6,942 of JAHWIN010000012.1, read as the reverse complement.
ATTTATATATTTTTCTTATATTTGTCTTTATTTTGTCTATTTTTTCCTTATTTTTTTGGACAAATAACGAAAAATTTAAATATAAGCTGGACGCCTTTCAATCTAATGGATATAGATAAGAAGGATCTAGCCATTATCCGCGCTTTAAGGGAAAATTCAAGGGAACCAATAAGGGCCATCGCAAAAAGAACAAAGCTGAGGCCCAGCACTGTCCACCAAAGGATCCTAAGGTTAAAGGAAAAAGGGATTATAGAAAGATTCACGTTAAAGCTCAACAATAAGGCTATGGGGGAGGGCTTTATCGTCTTTATGCTCATAAAGACCAAACCTTCAGCCATCTTTGATAAACTGGCAGGGGATGAGCATATAAAGGAATTTTTTGGGATAACAGGGGAATATGACCTTTTGCTGAAGCTTAAGTTCAAGGATGTTGAGGATTTCAACAATTATGTAATAAGATTCAGGAAAGAGCAGGCTATCCAGACAACACTTACTATGGTGGCTACTGCAAATGTCAAAGAAGAGCCTTAAGCCACAAAACAGGAAATCATATCATGTTTTTAACGGACTGGGATATATCTTTAAAACACCCCCAATGTTTTAAAAGAATTCTGAATATCCCGGTTCTTTTTTTATTTTTTCTTTGCTTTAAGAGATGGGGTAACCTACTTAACCTGGATATTGATACAAAGAAGTTATGATTCCGGCAGGGGAGACTATTTCTCCTTTGGAGCATCTTTTGCCTTAGAACTAAATTCACTATAGCCGCACTTTCCGCATGTCAGCCTGTCTTTGTGCTTTGCCATGAATGTTCCCTGGCCGCACTTTGGGCAGAACGTATTCTTCCTCTTCAACTCTCCTGAGGACTCATATAATTCCCATCTTCCTTTCTGCTTTTTCTGCTTCTTGGGTTTTTTTGCCATCTTGAACCTTACTGCTATTTTTTAGCCTCTTCTTTTGGGGCTTCTTTTTCCTTTTCAGCCTCTTTGCCTTCTCCTTTAGCCTTATCTTCTTTTTTCTTTTTAGGCTCTATCTTTTTTAGGCTCTCCTCTGAGCTATAGATATAAGCTGTAACCTTTGCAGTCCTGCTCCCAAAATTTCCTTTTATCCCTTTAATGACCACTAATTTTTCATCCTTTTTTTCCATAGATGAAACTTTTTTCCTGATAGCTTCTTTTTTTGGAGTGGGCTCTCCAAAGAAATCAGCCTCTAATGTTATCTCTGCCCTTGATAAGGCAGGATTGTCCTTTTTTCCTATCATCTTTAAGTCCATAGAATTCACCTTACCTTGATCGCGTATTCCCCTTTTACCTTAATCCCTATCTTGTCAGCTATGACTGACTTATTGGCATCAAGTATATTCAGCCTTCCCTGCCAGCTGCTGCTGAACTGGCTGCCTTTGCATATCGGGCATTCATTTCCCTCAACAAAGAGCTTGCATTTTTTGCATACTTTCCTTTTCATTTCAGCCTCTTGAAAATCAATACATTATTTTGATTTCTTATCCTCTTTTTTCTCTTTCTGCTGAGACCCTTCGGCCTCATCTTTTATCCAGTCAAGCCTTCCTAAGAGGGGCTGCCTCATGGTCAGCCCAAGTTTTGGGTTATTAACATCCTTGAAAGAGACGGCTATTATCCTTGCCCTGCATTTATCCCCTATCTTCAGGGTTTTTTTGGTCTCTTTTCCGGTCAGTGTCTGGTCTTTAGAATAGCTTACGAAGTCATCCATGGTCTGTGAAACGTGGATCATGCCTTCTATAGGGCCCAGGTTGATGAATGCCCCAAAGTCTGCAATGTCCTTGATCCTCCCTAGAATCACTTCCTGCATCTCCGGCTTGAATGTCAATAATTCAAATGTGGTTTCATAATAGGAGGCTCCGTCTCCGGGGATTATCACCCCTTCGCCTATTCCCTTTACATCCCTGATGTCTATCACTATACCCATGTCCTTTGAGATAAAGCCTTCATATTTTTTCTTCAGCCTTTTGACTACAGCTTCTTTTACCTCAAGACCGAAAAAGTCAGGAGGCACCCTTATATGATCCTTTATTTCCATACTATAGAACATTTTTGACCTCTAACCCCCAATAGGGCAATTCTTATAGCTTTAGCACTATATAAGCTTAACTAAACAACTGGAAATTTATCGTCTTTTTAAATCTTACTATTTCAACAGGAGATATCTCTTGGATCTTAGGATTATAGCCTTACAACCCTTTTTAACGGCTCTTTTCCTTAAGAGCACATCCTGGGTAGCTAATATGCTGTTTTTTTGCAATGAATCAAGGATAAGGTCATCAACCTTCCCTTTTTCTGTCTTTATAATTCCGAGGTTCTTCTTTTTTATAAGCTGAAGGGCTATCTTTGCCGCTTCCCTGTTTTTTCCTTTTTGCTTTGCAATTATGCCTTTAAGCTCATCTATCGTCTTATCTACTATGAACAGCTTATATTCGAATAAGCAGATCCTTTCGATCTCTGCAAATATGTCCAGCCTGAACTGTATAGGGATGAGGAGGAAATTGGTGTCAAGGATTATCTTTTTCATCGTCAACCTGCTGCCTTATCGCACCATCCTTTTTAGCATAGCTTTCATCTTATAAGCGTCTCCTATAACATCAGGGCTTTCGTTGATTATGGTTATATCCAGCTTTCTTTTCAATATCCCTGCCAATAACACTTTTATCTCCTTTTCCGGGGTAAGCAGGTGCTTTCTTTCCCCTTTTTCTGTCCATTCTATGCCTGAAAAGTGGGAATGGATATGCTTGAGGTGCTTTACCTTATCAAGCATATCACCATAGGATGATCTGCCTTGGCTTCTGGCCTTCAGGTGGGCAAAGTCGATCGTCAACGAGCATCTAATCTCTTTGGTTAGAGCTAGCAGCTCATCCAGGCTTCCAAAGGCAGAATGTTTTCCAGTAGTTTCCAGGGCTAACCAGGCATTCCACTTTTTTTCCTTTATCGTTTTCATCATTCTTTGGACTTCTTTTTTTATCAGGCTGTATGTCTCTTCCTTTGTCTTTTTTTGGTAGAATCCCGGGTGAAAGACTACGGGGCCGCCACCCATATTATGCATCCTTTCGCAGCTTTGGAGTATCCTTATCTTGGAAGCATTTACCTTTGCCTTTTCATCTGAAGCAAGGTTGATGAAGTAGGGAGCGTGGCAGCTTAATGAAATTTTAAGCTTTTTTGCCAGTTTTCCTATCTTTTTTGCAGAATCATTGGAGAGGTTAACTCCGTGCGTGAATTCTACCTCTAAGGCATCCAGGCCCAGCTCACTGACCTTTTTTAGGCCTGCTTCACAGCCAAGCCCTGCAGTCCCTCCAGGGCCTATCCTAATGCAGGTCATTTTGAGGACACCTTGACGAAATATCCAGAGAACTTTACAACTATGGTGGAGAGGATTATAGAATAAAGCATGAAAAGCAGGACCAGGTGCAGGATAGTCTCCATCCCGTTTATATTTAGTGTTGAGAGAGTGAATGCAACTACTGCTACGGCTATCCCTTTCTGCACGTTGAATGTCATGAAGAGCTTTTCCTTGAGGCTGTAGCCTATACACTTTAGCGAGACCTCTATAGCGATATGCCTGATTATAAGGTAAATAACGAAAAGCCCCATAGATTTTAATATAAAAATCAGATTAAACGGGATCCGGATAATGAGGCCAATCAGGATAAAAACCAGGATCTCCAGGGAGTTTGCAAAGAAGGATGAAACCTCCATCAACTGCAGCTTATGGGTAATGTATATATTGCCGAAGAAAAGCCCCATAGTTGTCACTGCCAGGACACCGTTTCCTCCCAGGTTTTCTGCCAGGATATATGCAAGCAAGGCGGAGGTTATAACTGCCAAAGGGCTCAAAGTCTCTGAATATTTCCTTTTCATAATCCTTAGGGCTATCAGCCCTACCACTATCCCGGCACCTATCCCTGTGACAAACTGCTGGATAAACGGCCCTATCTGCTCGATGAACTTGGAGAATATATATTCTACCTCTACACTTTTTATAAAATCAAGCATTATGAAAGGGAGCAGCACTATAAGGGGAGTATTTACCAGGGCCTCTACACCCAGAAGCTCAAATATCTTATTTTTGCTTTCTTTGAGCATCACCAGGACGGCGTCAGGAGCTGTTCCGCTCATCAAGGTAGCGAACAGAAGCGCCATGAATATAGAGCTTGTCGGGAATATCTTAAATGTAAAGAATGTAAGGAGGAAGGCATTCAAAAGGAGGAAGATGCCTGCCAGCTTCAACGCCTGGGTTGAGAAGCTTGTGAATTCCCTTAGCTTGAACCTTGAGCTGGAGTCAAAAATTATCAGGACAAGGGCCAGAACACTTATGGATGTCAAAAAAGTTTCAGGGAACACTATGAGGGATTTTCCCTTATAGTAGATATTCCCCAGAACAGTCCCTGATATTATCAGCAGCAGGATATTCGGTATCTTTATCTTTTTTGACAGGATAGTGCAGATTATCCCTACCAGCAAAACAACAGCAAGATACGTCAAAAATGTTATGGGCTCCATAGTTTCCTCTTTTTTATCTTTTACCTGATTTGGTGTTTATTAATTTTTCCATAAGTTTTTTAAATGCTGTCCATAAGTAGAACAGATAATGAAAAAAATACTGGCAGATGTTTTGAATGAGATAAAGCCAAGCAAAGAAGAGGAGAAGGAAGCCAAGGAAAGGGCTCTTTTCCTTTTGGGCAGGATAAACAAGGGCTTTAAGGATGCGAAGGCAATATTGGGCGGCTCAGGAATAAAAGGTACATGGCTGAGAAATGCAAACGATACTGACATATTTGTCAAGTTCAACTATAAGAAATACAAAGATAAGTCAAGCCAGATATCTGATATCCTGGGAAAAGAGCTTAAAAGGAAAAAACTTAAGGCAGCAAGGCTGCATGGAAGCAGGGACTATTTCCAGATAAAAGATGGAGAAATAACCTCCGAGATAATACCTATCTTAGACATAAAAAGGCCAGAGCAGGCAAAGAACATCACCGATGTTTCTCCCCTGCATGCTAACTGGGTCAACAGGAAAGGCAGGAGATTTAGGGATGATATCCGGTTATTGAAGCAGTTTTGCAGGTCTGCCAATGCTTACGGGGCTGAAAGCTATATCCATGGCTTTTCAGGATACATGTGCGAGATACTTGTTATCCATCATGTGGGATTTATGAACCTTATAAGGGATGCTGCAAGATGGAAGGGCAAGGTGATCATAGATACAGAGAGGCACTGGAAAGGGAAGAATATCCTGATGGAGCTAAACAGGTCAAAGACATACCCTCCTCTGGTCGTGATAGACCCTGTGCATGCAGACCGGAATGCTGCTGCTGCAGTAAGCGAAGAGAAGTTTGAGCTCTTCAAGAAAAAAGCAAGGGAGTTCCTTAAGAATCCCTCTAAGGGCTTTTTTGAGATCAAGGGGGCAGATGAAAAGACGTTAAGGAGAAAAGCCAAGAATAATAATCTGGTATTGATCGATATCAAGCCAAAAACCGGGAAGGAGGATGTTGTAGGATGCAAGCTTGTCAAATCCCTGGAGCATATCAATAAGAGGCTAGAGGAGAACGATTTTAAGGTTTTGGACTACGGGTGGAGATGGGACAAAAAAGCCCTGTTTTATTTCATAATAAGGAAAGAAAAGCTTTCTGACTATCTTGAGGCAGAAGGGCCACCATTGAAAGCAAAGGACCATGTAAAAAACTTTAAGAAGAAGCATAAAAAAACCTTTATCAGAAGTGGGAGGATCTATGCAAAGGTAAAGAGAAGATTTAAAAGCCCTGAAGGCCTTCTTAAATCTCTGGAAAAAGATCCTTATCTTATGGAGAGGATATCTGGTTTTAGAATGGTAAATCATGGCAGATAAGATACGATGAATGAGATCCTAAACCTGATATGGATAACCTTTCTTCCTTTTTTGGAACTTAGGGCATCTATACCTTATGGCATACTTAAGACCGGGCTTAATTGGGCATTGGTCTTTGCAGTTTGCGTAGCTACAAATATCTTCTTAGGGATAGCACTTTACTTTGTTATGGATAAGCTTGTCAAAACAGTAACCCGGATAAGGCTGATCGATAGGATCTATCAAAGGTATGTAGAAAGGATGCAGAAGAGGATAAACAAGTATGTTGACCGGTATGGGGAGCTTGCGATAGCTGTTTTTATAGGAATCCCCTTGCCAGGGTCAGGCGTATATTCAGGGGCTATAGCTGCTTATCTTATCGGCCTAGAAAAGAGAAAATTTGCGATAGCAAATATAATCGGGGTCCTTATTGCAGGGGTTATAGTAACGATAATAAGCCTTACAGGGGCAGGCCTGTTCAATATATTCATCAAGATGATATAGGCATAAGATGGAGAGAATAAGACTAGAGATAAAAAGGCAGCCGTTCCATATACTTCTTGGGCTTTTTCTTACCGTCTTAATCTATCATGACCTTTTGAAGCTGTCTTTTCTTTTATCTGCAATAATAGTTGTGATGATAGGCTCAGCCTATGTGAAGAAGAAAAAGCCGAAAAGGCTGCTCAATCTGCTCAGCTTTGTAGAGAGGGAAGAGGACCTTAAAGGATTTCCCGGAAAAGGGCTTATAGCTTATCTTATAGGGGCTTTTTTGGCTTTAGCGTTATTTGAGAAGGATGTTGCTTTGGCAGCAATAATGATACTTGCTTTAGGGGACTCTTTTTCAAGATTGATAGGGCCTTTTGGAAGGGTAAGGTACCCTTTTAACAACACAAAATTCATAGAAGGGGTGGTTGCAGGGATGATAGCTGCCTCGTTAGGGGCTATGCTTTTTGTAGGGCCTTTGGAGGCTGTGTCTGCATCTTTTTTTGCGATGCTTTTAGAGGGTTTTGAGCTTAAGACTTTTAGGGTTAAGATAAATGACAATATAACGATACCTTTGGTTGCAGGGGCTGTTATATGGGTTGTGAGGGT
>JAHWIN010000011.1 GCA_019322475.1 Candidatus Woesearchaeota archaeon | reverse complement strand
GTCCTGGCCATGCCATGAATGCCTACGGTTTTAGAAAACAAGGTTTTCTAAACCATCAGAAAAACAAGTTTTTCTAAGGCATTAATGGCATTCATGGCACAGACGGTTAACTTTTCAATATCGCCGACCTAACATAAAATATATAAATAGAATATCTAATAGCTAAGGCATGAAGGATACGGCTAAGGAGCACCTAACCGAGTGGATAATCAACTTCCTAAAGAACAGGGACTCTTTTACAGGGAAGATAGAGCTTATAGAAAAAGGAAAGGGCGGGTTTGATGTGCATGTAAAATACAAGGATAAAGAGCAATTCTTTATCGTCAAGCCCATAATCAAGGATATCGATGAGATGATAACCAAGTTTGATGAAGATGGTTATTTTGGCCTGGCTGTTTTCAATACAAGGGCCAACCTTGATGCCTTATTGAAGAATTGGGACAAGCTTGCAAGATTTAAAAGATTAGGGGTATATTTTGTAAACCCATTCTCCAAGACGGACAAGAGGTGGATAGTATATCCCTATACCCATAATAACATATGTGAAAGAGGGGCCCTGGAGAAAGGCCTCAATTCCATGTTTGAGATGGTTGAGCAGATGACTGAAGAGCAAATAAGGGATAGATTTAAATAAGGGCTTTTTATCTTAATCAGCATTACAGAACAAGGCAAAGGGGCTCAAAGTTTGCACAAAGGCCTATGGCCAACCAGATTTTGTAACACCTGCTGCCTTGTGTAAAAATTTCATATCAAGAAGAACAATAGCTGCCCTACAAAACCTGCAAACAAGGGGACAAAGAGGTTGTCGTCAAGCTCACTGACGAATGATTCTACAATCGTAGCTGTAAATGCCATGGAGGTTATTATATAGATGTTGTTCAGGACTATCAGGCCTACGATAAGGTTTATGACCAGTTCTGCCAAGCAGCCGCTTAGCGTCTTATTCTTAAAGAGCAGGGTCTTCCCAAACCTATGGCCTATTATCGCTGCAAACATATCTCCAAAAACAGCCATAAGAAGGGCTGCCAGCGCTATCCTGAAGTCAAAGACCGCCAGAGAGATTATGGTGGCTGAAAGGAAGTATGTAGCTCCATGCATCCTTCTTTCTTCCTTTGCCCTGATTATCTGCTGCAGTACAGGAATCTCTATATTAAGCTCAAGCCTTATATACTCCATAAGAAGGATGAACAAAAGGATAAAAACAAGCACAAATAGAGACATCTGCTTAGAGATATTTTTTTCCAAGAGGGAATAAAGGAGTATGATAAGAAGTATAGTAACGTGGATAGCTTTCCTCTTAAGTTCGTGCAAAAATGTCCATGCCATAGGATTTGATTTTATCCTTATTGTTTATAAAATTTGCTATTTGAAAAAACCTATCCTGTCAAGATCAAAAGATGTATACGGCAGCCGGGACTTGAATCCCCGGATTGCAGCGAAAGGCTGCAATCTCCCGGGTAGCGAGCTTGGGAAGCTCGAATCATAGCCACTAGACCACTGCCGTATACAGTAAAGTAGAAAGGGTTAGTTTAAATATTTTAGCAAAATGGAGGGCTAAGAAAACATGCCCTACAGATAAAGATAGGCTGTTAAGGATGAGATAGTTCAAACCGCAGCAAGCTGAGAGGCAGGTATCCAGTTTGAGCAATCAATCATGAATGTGCTTCTCCCTCTTCACCTGAATAAGAAGGAACAGCTGCCTTGCTTATGATAAGGATGTCACCTATTGCCTTTACCAACTGGTGAGGCACTATAACGCCTTTTGCTGAACCAAGAACCTTTGTCAAAAAGGAGTTCTTTGTGGCCTTTACCCTCCATCCGAAAACCTTATTTGTAGCAAGTATAGACTCTTCAATATCACCGAAATAATCCCCTGTATCTGTAAATACCTTCATATCATATGTTTCTGAAATCCTTTTCATCTTCAGCATTGAAATCCCCTCCAGTCTTGTTGAATCAATACAAACGTACAAACAAAATACACACGCCATCCACTATAATAGCGGGCATAGGATGATGTATAACATTAGATATATAAATGTAGCGATTTTTCTTTGGTTATGGAAGAATACAGGAATCTAAGCATAATCGGGACTTCGCATATAGCAAAACAGAGCCTGGACGAGGTCAAGGAGGCTATAGAAAAGAAAAAGCCGGATGTAATTGCCTTAGAGCTGGATAAACAAAGGCTTTATGCACTGATGAGCTCCAAAAAAGAGAAGGTAAGGCTCTATAATATATTTAAGATCGGATTCAAAGGCTTTCTTTTTTCCCTGATAGGGGCGTGGGCTGAAAAAAAACTGGGGGAGTATGTAGGGGTGATGCCAGGATCTGAGATGAAGCAGGCTGTAAGGCTTGCCAGGAAAAACAAGATAGAGCTGGCGCTGATAGACCAGAACATCGAGATCACCTTAAGGAGGCTCTCAAAGTCTATCACATGGAAGGAGAAGTGGAATTTTATAGTGGATGTATTCAAGGCTGTTGCCCTAAGGAAAAGGGAGGTGGAGTTTGACCTGAGGACTGTGCCGAGCAAGAAGATAATAAAGAAGCTGGTAGGGAAAGTCAAGAAAAGGTATCCTAACATCTATAAGGTGCTTATCGAGGAGAGGAATAAGGTGATGGCTAAAAAGCTGGTCAAGCTTATGAAGATGAAAGAGGATAAGAAAATACTGGCTGTGATGGGGGCTGGGCATGAGGATGAAATTATAGATATGGTCAAAAAGGGGATAAATAAGGTTGATGTGAGTTATTCTATAAGCGTGGACCACCAAACCCAAAATATTTATATATAGAGGAGGTTAGTTATAGTGTAAGATGGGCCGTTTAGTCGATATGGGAGGGAAGATAAAGAGATACTACAAGTTTAACCCTGCCGAGCTAAGAGGATTTATCATATCCATAGCCATAATCTCTTTCATAATATCCTTTGATGAGTGGGGCAAAGAGAGGTTCAGCCTTGCCACAGGATTATTTAACTGGTTCAATGCTGCGCTGATAGTTACGTTGGTCCTCATCATATATAACTTTGTGCAGAAGCTGGCTGGCTGGAGCGTAGGATACAATACTGAATATAAGATGTGGATGACCGGGCTTTTGATAGGGCTGGTCTTTGCTTTCATATCCAGGGGCAGGGTATGGGTCCTTTTGCCAGGAGGCATCATGATACACCATCTTGCCGGACACAGGATAGGCCACTTCAGGTATGGGCTGGGCTATTTCCAGCACGGGATGATTGCTGTGGCAGGGACATTTACGCTTATAACGATAGCCGCATTTTTCAAGATAGTCAATGCTTTTGCTTATAGCGCACTGATAGAAAAGCTGATCGTGTTCTGCCTTATCTTTGCTGTCTATGACATACTCCCGATACCGCCTCTAAGCGGGAACAGGCTTTATTTTGGAAGCAGGATGGCATATGCGTTTATCTTCAGCGTAGTAATCGCTGCAGCAGTATTGCTGCTTCTTGACATAAATGTGCTGATGGCTGTTTTCGGTTCGATAGCCATAGGGGTAATATGCTGGCTGCTGTATTACCTATTTTTTGAAAGAAAAGCATGGAGCGGGCCCTGGCCCAAAAGATAAAAAATGTTAATGGATATGGGAAACTGGGTAGAGTTCATAGCCTTTATACTTCTTGTTACAGGGTTCGTATTCTCATTGCTGGCGCCAAGCGCTGTGCTCAGCTACATGATAATCTTTGTTGTCGGGATGATGGCAGGAAGATGGATATATGCCAGGAAAAAAACTATGGTGCTTCCTTACGCCCTGACAATCTTGGGGTTCCTTATAGGGTATCTTCTAGGGTCCAGATATGGCAACTGGCTGGCCACCACTGTCCTGTTTGTCTTAGGCGCCATATTCAGCTATTATCTACATGAGCAGGGCTTTATAAAAGGGCATTTTAACTGGCCTTAGATAAGGTCATTAGGTTATTAAGCAAGCTATACCCTATCTGGAGATTGTGCGGCTAAAGATTTATATATCTGCTTAGGGTAACTTTTTTAATGATGGAAGAGATAGCCCCAAGGGTATGGAAGCTGAACGTTGACAGCAATGTCTATTTTCTTGACCTCAAGGAGAAGATCGTAATAGATACAGGGCCTAGGGCTTATAGGGATCTTGTTGAGAGGGAACTTAAAAATGCTGTCGGCCTGGAGAATGTCAACAGGGTATTGTTTACCCATCTTCATTATGACCATATCGGGAACTATGATCTTTTCCCCAATGCAAGGTTTTATGCCTCTAAGGGAGAGATAAGCCTGCTTAACAAGAACAGGATGTATGCTATAGGGGACCCTGTCCTTGCTGAGGAGTTCAAGGCAAAGCTGAATGAGCTGAGGGACTTTTCAGGCCTTAAGATAATAGATACGCCGGGGCATACAAAAGGGAGCGTCTGCATCTATTATGAGAAGGAAAAAGTATTATTTTCCGGAGACACCCTTTTCTTCAACGGGTTTGGGAGGGTTGATTTTCCTTTTTCTGACCCTGGAAAGATGGAAGGGAGCCTGGAGAAGATTGGGAAAATAGGATATAAGATACTTGCTCCGGGGCATGATTATTAAGGGAGAAGGGAAAGACTTATCAAAAAGATATATAAAGAAATGCAGCTTGCTTCTGGCTTGAATGATAAAAAACTTTGAGCCCAGGCTTTACCAGCAGACCATCTTCAACAGCTGTGCAGCCAAGAACAGCCTGGTCGTGCTTCCTACAGGGCTGGGGAAGACGAACATATTCCTCATGCTTGCTGCACATAGGATGAGATTATATCCTTTGAGCAAGGTTCTTTTTATAGGGCCGACAAGGCCGCTTATAGACCAGTACCTGGAGGTCTTTAAGAAATATTTTGAAATCGCTGAAGAGAAGATGGCTGTCTTTACAGGCTATGTCAAGCCTGAGAAAAGGGCTGAGCTATGGGAAAACTCAAAGATAATATTCTCTACGCCGCAGGGGCTTGAGAATGATGTTATAGCAGGGAGGATAAAGCTTGATGATGTCTCCTTATTGGGTGTTGATGAGGCGCACAGGGCTGTCGGGGATTACGCTTATGTGTGGCTGGCAAAGCAGTATGTAAAGAGGGCAAAATATCCAAGAATATTGGCATTGACCGCTTCTCCCGGAACTGAGATTGAGAAGATAGAAGAGATATGCACAAACCTGAGCATAGAGCAGATAGAGGTAAGGACTGATGATGACCCTGATGTAAAGCCTTATGTGCAGGATATCAAGATAGACTGGGTAAAGGTCAAGCTTCCACAGGAGTTCAAGGATATCCAAAAGCAGCTTGCCCTTTTTCTAAAAGAAAGGGTTGAAAAACTAAAGGCATGGGGGATACTTCACAGGAAGGATATAGAGCTGAAGTATGTGAACAAAACAGACCTTCTAAAGCTGCAGGCCCAGCTAAGGGGGAGGGCTGCTTCAGGAGAAAGGGATTTTGTAGTATGGAAGGCAATATCCTTATTGGCAGAGATAATGAAGATACAGCATGCTGTCGAGCTTCTTGAAACCCAGGGTGTAAGCGCGCTTCACAGCTATCTTGAGAAACTGCAAAAAGATGCAGCCAGCGGCAAGACAAAGGCTGTCAAGAACATAGTAAGCGACATAAATTTCAGGATATCAAGGGCGAAGCTGTACAAGCTTTTTGAGGAAAAGGTGATGCATCCCAAGCTTGCAGAGCTTAAGAGGATAATCAGGAAAGGGATAGAGGAAAATAACAGCCTAAAGCTTATCGTTTTTAACCAATACAGGGACAATGCTGCAGGGATAGTAAATGAGCTAGGGACAATTCCCGGGGTCAAGGCGAAACTTTTTGTAGGACAGACCAAGAAAGAAGGAACCGGATTAAGCCAGAAGGAGCAGAGAGATGTATTAGATAAGTTCAGGGAAGGGGAGTTCAATGTCCTTGTGGCAACATCTGTAGGGGAGGAGGGCCTTGACGTACCTAAGGTCCCTTTGGTCATATTCTATGAGCCTATCCCTTCTGCAATAAGGACCATACAAAGAAGGGGGAGGACAGGCAGGCATGAATCCGGAAGAGTTATAGTACTGATGGCTTTGGAAACAAGGGATGTGGGATATAAGTGGTCTGCACACCACAAGGAGAAGAGGATGTACAGGACACTTGACCAGATAAAAAGAAAGCTGGGGGTGAAATTAAGCTCGCAGCCCACGCTTGAGAGATATTCTGCCCCTGATGAAAAAGTAAAGATAATAGTGGATCACAGGGAGAAGGGGTCTGCTGTGATAAAAGAGCTCATAGACCTTGGTGCAAAGATACAGCTTGAGAAGATGGACAATGCTGATTACCTGCTTTCATCCAGGATAGGGGTAGAGTTCAAGACCTCAGAGGATTTTGTCAATTCAATAATCGACGGCAGGCTGCTCCAGCAGGTTAAAGAGCTACGAAAGAATTTTGAAAGGCCTTTGGTCATGGTAGAGGGCGAGGGGGATATCTATTCAATAAGGAATGTCCATCCCAACTCTATAAGGGGCATGATCTCTACAATAGCTGTAAGCTATGGGGTTCCTGTAATCTTCACCAAGAACAGCAGGGAAAGCTCTGCATTCCTAAAGATAATAGCCAAAAGGGAGCAGGAGGAAGGGGGAAGTGATTTCAGCATGCATAACGCTAAAAGGGAGATGCCGTTGAACGAGTGGCAGGAGTACATAATAGGCGCCCTTCCAGGCGTAGGGGCCACATTAGCAAAGCCATTATTAAGGGAGTTTGGCTCTGTAAAGGGCGTTGTCAATGCCGGCGAAGAGGAGCTGAAGAAGGTAGAAAAGATAGGAACCTTAAAGGCAAAAAGGATAAAAGAGATAACTGATTCTGGATATAGGATATAAAAATATGGAAAAGGATAAAATGGAGGAATTCATAGATGAGCCAAACCAGATAATGGCATTGAAGGCTATTGATGAGCTTAGGTTTAAGGTAGGAAGAAGGTACCTTGTTGATGTATTAAGGGGAAAAAAGACGGAAAGGGCAGTCAGGCACAGGTTTGACAAGAACAGATACTTCGGGTGCCTTGGAGGGTTTACAAAAGAGGATACAGAGAGGCTTTTGAGCGAGCTAGAGTATAAGGGCCTTATCGAGGTGAAGAAGCCCGACCCTAATAAATATTATACTGTAGTCTGCCTCACCAAGAAAGGGAAAAAAGAGATCAGCAACAAAGGCAAAGGCGACAGTACAAAAAAAATAATCGATCAAATGGCTGAGCCTGTCACTGATGATGACAGAAGGATCTTTTCATTATTAGGTGATTTTCTCAAGGGGCTTAATGACTTTCAGAAAAAAGCTGTAATAGACAATTCAAGGCATATACTTTGTGTTGCAGGGGCAGGAACAGGAAAGACAAAGGTGCTTACAAAAAGGATAGAGTTCCTTTCGAAGCTTAAGAACATAGGCGATGAAAAAATACTTGCAATAACATTCACAAGGAAAGCAAGGAAGGAGATGATAAAAAGGCTGGAAGATATGATGCCCGGGAATAATCTCCAGGTCGAGACATTCAACTCATTCTGTGAAAAGATGCTCCTCAGGTCAGGGCATCTTATCTATGACAGGAATTACGGGGTCCTGGACTTCAGGAAAAGGATACTTCTTGTAAACCACGTATTGAAGGAGATGGGGCATACGCAGGAGTCTGCTGTGGACCTTTATTTCAGCCACAGGAAGCATTTTTCCGAGGATAAGATGACCTTGTACCTTAGGCTTGTAAATGACCTGTTTGCAGTCATGGACCATTACAGGAACATGAAAAAAGAGCTTAGCGAGCTTAAGGATGCTGCCAAAGACGGATGCTCAGGAAAAGAGATAGATACTGCGGGGCTTGTCCTGGGGGCTTTGGAAAAGATAGCATATTATAAAAAAAAACTGGGGTACAGGGATTATACTGACCAGATCGTGCATACTATGGAGCTGTTTTCCAGATTTCCTGGGACTATCCCCAAATTTGAGCACGTTCTTGTTGATGAGTACCAGGATGTAAACAATATGCAGATAAGGCTCATAGAACAGCTTAATCCCGGGAATATCTTTGCTGTCGGAGATCCAAGGCAGAGCATATTCGGATGGAGGGGGTCTGAGATAAGGCACATAACCGGATTCAAGGAAAAATATCCAAAATGCAAGGCCTTAGAGCTGAAGATAAACTACAGGTCAAAAGAAGGCATAATCAAAACGCTGAATTCTGTCATAAGGACGATGGGGATGCCTGAAATAAGCTGCTGCGAAAAAAATGCATCTGCTGAAAAGGATGTCCTTCTTGTAGAACATGATAATGAGGAAGCAGAGCACCTGTTTGTTGCGCAGAGCATACTCAGCCTAAAGACAGAAAGGAAAGAGGTATTTGTTCTGGCAAGGACGAACAGGCAGCTTGACAGGATATCAAAAAGGCTCAGGCAGTTCAGGATAGATTTCATAAAAAGGACTGTGGAGGACAAAAAATCCAACATAGAGCCCAAGGAAAACCAGATAACATTATCCACGATACATGCCATAAAAGGGCTGGAAGCCAGTACTGTATATGTCATAGGGGCAAACGACTTCAATTTTCCTTGCAGGGCTTCTGAGCACCCCATACTGGACATATTGAAGACGGATGAGGGCTATGACAAGTACGGGGAAGAGTTAAGGGTTTTGTATGTTGCCCTTTCAAGGGCAAAGTCTAAGCTTATCATAAGCTATTACTCTACGCTTACCCATTTCATCGATGACAGGACTACAGGGATAATACAAAATGATGGGGTTTCTAATGATAAGGGTATTATGGGCGGCGGTGAAGAAAGAGGTGTTAAGAGCTATAAGGATACTGTGATGAAGCTAAGCAATGGGAAATTAGGGCATATAGAGAAGAGAGATACAAGAGAAAAATCAGGGAGCAGCCTGTCTTCTGAGCTCAGGAGGTGGAGGCTGGAGAAGTCAAAGGAATTGAAGCTGTTGCCTTTCCATATCTTCAGCGACAAGACATTAAACGAGCTTTGCGTGAACAGGCCATCATCTGTTGAAGAATTGTATGAGATCTATGGGCTTGGGCCGAATAAGGTCAGGAGATTTGGGGAGGAGATACTTAGGATAGTTTTTGAGAATTGAGGATCAGAAGGGATAGGTTTTCTATCATCACCTCCTACATAAATTTGTTACCCCTACAGAAACAAAAGATGAGGAAATCTGTAGGAGTAACAAATTGGCAGAGGTTAAGGGAAAAAAGAAAAGAGATGGACGCCAATCAGAAATTCATAGACCTCAGCCTTTTTACCCTTGATCCTGTGGAAGGGTGGGTCATGAAAAGTGATAAGAAAGTCTTTCCCCTGAATGGCGAGCTGATAAACATGTGAGCTGTTGCCTGAGACTGCGAGGTGGGCCTTAATGAAACGTGCTTTGTCGAGTCCTCAAGCTTTTCTAAAGCGTCTGCAAGGCTATAGCCGTTGTGCAATAACCTGGCGCCTGATTCATCTGCAAGGTACTCCCTGCTTCTTGATATCGCTAACCGGATTATTGTAGCTAACAATGGGGTCAGTATAGCCAGGACAAGAAGCTCTATCATAGATCCGCTGTCCCTGTCCCTTCCTCCGAAGCCTCCGAAGATAGCGCTCCATCTTGCTATCATGGCTATGTAAGATATGACTCCTGCGATAGTCGCTGCAACGCTCTGTATCAATATGTCGTTGTGCTTTATGTGGGACACTTCATGGGCGATCACCCCTTTCAGCTCATCATCACTCAACAGGTCTAATATTCCCTGGGTGGCTGCAACGGCAGCGTGCTTCCTGTTCCTTCCGGTAGCGAATGCGTTTGCATAAGGGGCAGGAAGGATATATACTTTTGGCATGGGAATCTTGGCAAGATGAGAAACTTCCCTCACTATCTTATGGAGCCTTGGGGCTTCATTTTCCTTGACCTCTTTTGCCCTATAGATGGCTAATGCAATCTTGTCGCTAAACCAGTAAGAGCCGAAGTTCATGATCACAGAGAAGACTAAAGCGAAGAACAATCCTGACCTTCCCCAGAACGATCCTATCCATAACAATAAACCTGTAAGAAGGCCGAGAAGGGCTACTGTCTTTAATTGGTTTCCGAATGCCATAAGGCCTGAGAATACATTTTTTATTTATAAGCTTTGTTCTTTTTGGTTGTTGGGGGGAGGGAGCGTTATAAATGGGTGGTTAAGCTTAGAGGGGGGAAGAAAACAGGTTCAACAATTTTAAGAAGTGCATTAAACAGCAATACCTAAACCAACGGATGCTTAGAACCAAGCTCAGCCTTAGCGACATAACTATCCATTCCCTCTATCTGCCTTAACTGGGTTTTCCTGAAGAGGAAATTCCTGAAGCGGTTGTCTATCTTAACGCCGAGGGACTGGAGATGATGGTTGAGCTTTGCATAAAGCTGCTTTCCTTTCCTGTCGAGGTCTGTCAGGATCATAACACCTTTGCTTTTTTCTGCAAGCTCCTCTACTACTATATATAATGGTCTTTTGTTGAGCTGGACTACATTGCCTATGCCCAGGTTTCTTAGCGCTGCCTTGTCTTTTTTTCCTTCTACTAAGATAATCCTATCTGAGTCCCTGAGCTTTTCTATCCATTCCAGCAATTCTTTCTTGTGTTTCATGTTGTTAGGCTTAGCTACTAATGGGCACAGCAAAAGCATTATAAATATAAAAATTATCCTTTTCGGGAGAGATGATAACCTTAAGCCAAAGCCTTAAGCTGTATAAGCGCAAAGAGATACAGGATGAGATAATCGAGAATGCAAAGGACAGGGAGATCGCTATCAAGTTTGGGGATAAGGGATTTGGGAAAAGGCCTGATATCCTAAAATATCCCCAGGATATACTTGAGCTTGCCAAACAGGGGGCTACATCATTCCACGGCTCTGAGGAGCTTTGGAGGAATGCCCTGCAGCTTGACCCCATGATGAAGAGGCAGGATATGGAGGAGTTGAGGGTGGGGTGGGACCTGGTCCTGGACATCGACTCTATAGACTTTGAATTTTCCAAGATAATAGCTGACCTTATAATACGGGCCTTGAGGATGCATGACGTCAGCTCGATAAGCTGCAAGTTCTCCGGAAACAAGGGGTTTCATATAGGCGTGCCTTTTGAGGCGTTTCCAGAGCAGGTAAACGGAAAGGAAAGCAGGCTGCTTTTTCCGGAAGGGGCAAGGAGGATCGCAGAGTACCTGGTCTATTTTATAGACAGCGAAGAGATGGACCTTGCGTTTACCAAGAAGCTGCTTGAAAAGATCGAAAGGGAGAAAGGCGACATTGCAGGCAAGATAGGAAAAAAGAAAGAGGACATAATAAAAAAAGTATGCAGAAGATGCAAGAGAAACATCCCTAAGAAAGAGAAATCCTATTCTTACGGGTGCAGCAGATGCGGATATACCCAAGGATCAGACCTGCCTTCTTCTGCAATAAAATGCAAGAGGTGCAACTCGCTTATGAAAAGAGTTGATAAGATGGGCGAGGTGACCAAAACAAGAAGCTTTGCAGACACATCAAAAAAAGAGAGGTGCCCTTACTGTAATTCCTATGAGATATACAGCCATATAGACCCCTCATGCTTTATCGATGTGGATACGCTGCTGATAACATCACGGCACCTGTACAGGATGCCTTACAGCTTTAACGAGAAGTCAGGGCTGGTCTCTGTTCCTATAAACCCAAGCAAGGTGATGCAGTTCAGGAAAGAGGCAGCCATAGCAAAGAACGTAAGGACCTCAAAGTACAGGTTCCTGGACAGGAACCAGGCTGCCAAAAATGAGGCTAAGAACCTGCTGGTGCAGGCTTTTGACTTTAAGGCAAAAACAGAAGGGGAGGGCATCAAGGAAGAGAAGGAGTATGAGATCCCTGAGGAGGCTGTTCCTGAGCAATTTTTCCCTCCGTGCATATCATCTATACTTAAGGGCGTAAGTGACGGAAAGAAAAGAAGCCTGTTTATCCTGACAAACTTCCTTACTTCTGTGGGGTGGGGGTACGATGAGATAGAGAAGATATTAGAGGAATGGAACAAAAAAAATCCAGAGCCGCTGAGGGAGGTGCTGATAAAGGGGCAGTTAAGGTATCATAAGCAAAGGGCAAAAAAAATACTGCCCCCTAACTGCGCCAATTCCACATATTACAAGGACTTCAGGGTATGTGTGCCTGACAGCATATGCCAAAGGGTAAGGAACCCTGTGAATTACTGCAGGATAAAGACAAGATATGTTAAGAAGGACAGTAAAGGGAAAAGGAGGAAAGAAGATGGAATTGAAGGGAGCAAGAAAGAGGGAGAGAAGGGCAAGAAAGGAAATGAAGGGGCTAAGGAAGAGGTGAAAAAAGAAGAAAAAACATGAAAAGCACAGTAACATTTATAAAGAGCCATATACTCTCAGTAATTCTCAACAAATTATGTGTACCTAAACATGTTATGTACATTGCATATATAGCCTGAAAAGAAGCTTTTCAGTACGGAATAAATTTCTAGCAAAGGCTTTAATAAAAGGCTTTTTTAAGCTACAAACCCAATGAGATACGGGGCTGTATCAAAAACTACAAATCAATAACATATCCCGGAACAAGATTCAGGGGTGAGCTGAAGCAGAAACAAAAAATATAATATTTCGGATAAAAAATGCCTACAACAAGAAGACCAAGATTCGGAAGCCTGGCCTATCATCCAAGGAAGAGGGCCAAGAGAGAGGTAGCCAGAGTAAGGTCCTGGGCTAATATAAAGGAGGCAAAGCTGCTTGGCTTTGCAGGATATAAGGTAGGCATGGCCCATCTGATGATCAATGACAACAACCCAAATTCCATGACAAAAGGGGGAACAATATTCTGCCCTGCTACTATCGTCGAATGCCCCCCATTAAAGACTGCTTCTATCCGCTTTTACAAAAAAACCATCGACGGCCTAAGGGCTGTCTCTGACATTCCTGCTGACAACCTGGACAAGGAACTTAAGAGAAGGATCATAATGCCTAAAAAGGAGAAGAAAAAAGAAGAGGCAAAGGATTTTGACGACATAACCTTAGTAGTATATACCCAGCCTAAGCTGACAAGGATAGGTAAGAAGAAACCTGAGCTATTCGAGATAGCTATCGGCGGTAAGAAAGAAGAGAAGCTTAATTATGCAAAAAATATACTTGGAAAAGAGATCAACATAAAGGATGTTTTCCAGGAGGGAAACCAGCTTGATGTTCATACCATAACAAAAGGAAAAGGGCTGCAAGGGCCCGTCAAAAGATTCGGCATAGGGAGAAAAAACCACAAGGCAGAGAAAGGCAGGAGGAATCCCGGATCATTAGGGCCATGGTGCGGGCAGGTAAACATAATGTGGAAAATACCCCATGCAGGCCAGACAGGATATTTCCAAAGGACTGAATATAACAAATGGCTGATAAAGATAGGAGAGAAACCAGAGGAGATCAACCCTAAAGGCGGGTTCATAAGCTATGGGCTTGTCAAGAACCCCTATGTCCTGATAAAAGGATCAATAGGGGGGCCTAAAAAAAGGATGATAAGGCTTAACATGCCTATAAGGGCAAATAAAAATATCCCTAAGGAAGCTCCTATAATAAAAAATATCGTGCAATGATAAGAAGGATAAGATAAAGATGGAAGCAAAGGTTTTTGATCTGGAAAGCAAGGAAAAAGGAAAGATAAAGCTGCCTAAGCAGTTTGAAGAAGATATAAGGCCTGACCTGATAAAGAGGGCTGTCCTTGCCATAATGTCACATAAAAGGCAGAGGTACGGGGCTTCTACTGAAGCAGGCAAAAGGGCTTCCGGCAAGATCTCAAGAAGGAGGCATAATTACAGGGGAAGTTATGGATTCGGGATATCAAGGGTTCCAAGAAAGATACTTTCAAGAAGGGGAACGAGGATGAACTGGGCAGGGGCTATCGCTCCGGGGACTGTCGGAGGAAGGAGAGCACACCCCCCTAAATCTGAGAAGATCTGGTGGCAGAAGATAAACAAGAAGGAAAGAAAAACGGCAATAAGATCAGCTATCGCTGCCAGCATAGATAAAAAATTAGTGAGTGAAAGAGGGCATAGAATCACAGACAATTACCCTATCATAATCAATTCAGAGATAGAGGCTATAGACAAGACAAAAAAGGTAAAGGATGTTTTAGCCTTATTCGGCCTGGAAGATGAGCTAAAGAGGTGTGAGAAGAAGAAGGTAAGGGCAGGAAAGGGCAAGCTAAGGGGAAGAAAATACAAGAAAAAGAAAGGTCCGCTGATCGTAGTTTCAAAGGAATGCAAGCTTATCAAATCCGCAGAGAACATACCAGGGATAGATGTATGTGAAGTCAAGAACATAAATGCAAACATGCTTGCTCCAGGAGCTGTTCCAGGAAGGCTGACAGTATGGAGCAAAGGGGCTGTTGAGGAGCTTGAAAAAAAGAAACTATTCATGTAAAATGGACATATACAAAACAATAAAAAATCCGCTGTCTACAGAAAAAGCGATAAGGATGATGGAGAGCGAGAACAAGCTCCTATTCGAGGTAGACAGGAAAGCCACTAAAAAAGATGTCAAAGAGGCCATAGAAAAGATATTCAAGGTAAAGATCGAAAAAGTGAATACCCTAATCGGGCCTGATGGAAAGAAAAGGGCATACGTTAGGTTTTCAAACGACAACCCGGCTATCGACACTGCAACAAAGCTGGGGCTGATGTAGGCAATCAAACAGGATAATATAACAGCATGATAAAATGGGAAAAAACCTAATCCAGCAAAAACGAGGAAAAGGATCGCCTACTTACAGGGCTCCAAGCTTCAGGTACAAAGGAAAAGCCACTTACGGAGCATATCAGGAAGAACGCTGCAAAGGCAAGGTCGTAGATATAATCCACTGCCCCGGGCATAGCGCCCCTTTAGCAGATGTAATGTATGAAGACGGAAACAAAAGGCTGCTGCAGGCTCCAGACGGCATAAGGGTAGGGAGCGAGATAGAGATGGGAGAAGGAGCTGCTGTCAAAAAAGGGAATGTTCTCTTCTTAAAGGACATCCCTGAAGGGACAAGAGTATATAATATAGAAAACCAGCCAGGAGACGGCGGCAAATTCGTAAGGTCATCGGGCGCTTCTGCAAAGGTAGTATCCAAGATGAGGGATAAGGTAATCATATTGCTGCCCTCTAAAAAGGAAGGGAGATTCAACCCAAAGTGCAGGGCCACTATCGGAGAGATAGCAGGATCCGGAAAAAAAGACAAGCCATTCCTAAAAGCAGGATTCAAGCATTATGCCATGAAGGCGAGAAACAAAAAATACCCCAAGGTATGCGGTGTTGCCATGAACGCTGTTTCACATCCTTTCGGAGGATCCAGCACATGCAGCAAAGGAAAGGCCTCTACCGTATCAAGGGACGCTCCACCTGGAAGGAAGGTTGGAAAGATAGCTGCCAGGAGGACAGGAAGGAAGAAAAGATAAGGCTTATAGAGGTAATACATAAAAATGGCAAAGAAAGAATTCAATTACAAGGGAAAAACGCTGGATGAACTAAAAGCGATGAGCCTAAATGAGCTCATGCCTTTGCTGCCTTCAAGGGCAAGGAGAAGCCTGAAGAGGGGATTCAGCGACCAGCAGAAGATATTACTAAAGAGGATAAGATCCAATAAGAGGAATATAGAGACCCACTGCAAGGACATGATAATACTTCCTGAGATGGTAGGGACCAACATAGGGATCCATAACGGAAAAACATTTTCCCCTGTGATGATCCAGGAAGAGATGATAGGGCACCACCTAGGGGAGTTTGTAATAACAAGAGGAAAAGTAGAGCATTCTGCTCCAGGAATAGGCGCTACAAGAAGCTCATCTGCATTATCGGTGAAATAGAAACATGGCATATAAATATTCAACCAAAAAATATGACAAGGAGAACATGGCCAGAGCGGTAGGGAGGTCTATCCCCATATCCACAAAGTTCAGCGTAGAGATATGCAACCTGATAAGGAACAAGAAAACCGGCAGGGCAAAAGAGATATTAAAGAATGTCATAGCCGGGAAAGAGGCAATCGAGTTCAAGAGGTTCAAAAGAGACCTGAGCCACAAGAAAGGGATGGGGCCCGGGAGATACCCTAAAAACGCTTCGATTGAGATCCTTAAGCTAATAGAATGTGCAGAGGCCAATGCCCAGTTCAAGGGAATCAACACCTCTGACCTTTATATCCCGCACATAAATGCGCAGCTGGCAAGCAGGCCATGGCGTTACGGAAGGCAAAGGAGGAGGAAAGCCAAGAGGACGCATATAGAGATAATAGTCCAGGAATCAGAAAACAAAAAGGCAAAAGAAAAAGGAAAGAAAGAAAAAAACAAGGAAGCTCCCAAAAAAGAGCCTAAAAAACAGAAGGATGCAGGAAAAAAGGGCAAAAAATGATAGAAAGAAAATTTGTGACTGAAAAGATAAAGGAATTCCAGATACAGGAATATGTAAAAAGCGGCCTAAAAAATGCTGGGCTAAGCCATGTAAAGGTACAAAAAACACCGTTGGGAGAAAAGGTTGTTGTATACTCTTCAAGGCCCGGCCTTGTGGTAGGAAGAAAAGGCCAGAACATAAAGCTGCTTACAAAAACATTGAAGAAGAGATTTGAGCTGGAGAACCCCCAGATAGAGATCTCTGAGGTAGAAAACAGGGGGCTTAACGCCTCTATAATGGCTGAGAACATCGCATCATACCTTGAGAGGTTCGGAACAAAGAACTTTAAAGGGATAGGCCATAAGGTAATGACCGAGGTCATGGGTTCCGGGGCTCTGGGGATAGAGATAATACTAAGCGGAAAGATACCAAGCTCAAGGGCTAAGAACTGGAGGTTTTATTCAGGGTATCTTAGGAAATGCGGAGACATATCCATAGAAGGCGTCCACAAGGCTTATGCTGTAGCACAACTGAAGTCGGGCATCGTAGGGATAAAGATATCCATAATGCCCCCTGATATCAAGCTTCCTGACAATATAGACGTACTAGACGAGAAAGAAGAGAGAATAGAAGAAACAGAAGAAGATGCGGAAAGCGCAAAAGAAGAGGGTAAAACCAAAAAGAAGAAAGAAAGCCAAAAGGAAAAGAAGGAAGAACCAAAAGAGAATAAAAAGAAGAAAGGGGAGAAAAAGGATGAAGATAAAGGAACTAAGGTCAATGGGTAAGGAGGACCTTGAAGCTAAGCTGGCAGAACTAAGGAAAGAGCTCATCAAGCTAAATGCCCAGATAGCGACAGGAACGACCCCTAAAAGCCCCGGCCAGGCCAAACAGATAAAAAAGAACATCGCAAGGATATTAACGATATTAAATGAAAAAAAACCGGAGGCAGATAACAAAACATGAGCGAAATATGCACCAAGTGCGGATTACCAAAAGAGCTTTGCGTCTGTGAAACGATAGCGAAAGAAAGCCAGAAGATAATCGTGAAAGCAGTGAAGAAAAAGTTCAACAAGATAAGCACTGTCGTTGAAGGCATAGATCAGAAAGAGATCAACCTAAAGGGGCTGGCTAAAAAGCTAAAAACACAATTTGCTTGCGGCGGAACAGCAAAAGACGGAAAGATAGAGCTGCAAGGAGACCATAAGCAGAAGGTCAAAGAGATGCTTATCCAGTCTGGTTTTGCACCAGAGACCATAGAGATTATGTAAAGCATGAGGAAAAAATGGAAAGAAAGAGCAAGAATATAGGCATAAAAGTAAAATCCGGAAATGCAAAGGAATGCAAGGATAAAGGATGTCCATTCCACGGCAGCCTAAAATGCCGAGGAAAGATATTAACAGGAGTCATAATATCCACAAAGATGCAAAAGACTGCAACGATAGAGTTCATAAGGCAGGCTTATATCCCCAAGTATGAAAGGTATGAAAAAAGAAGGACCAGGCTAAAAGCGCATAATCCCTCGTGCATAAATGCAAAGAAAGGGGACATAGTCAGGATATCTGAATGCAGGCCATTAAGCAAAACAAAGAATTTTGTGATAATAGAAAACCTCGGTAAAGAGAAAGGATTTGAGGAAAGGATAGAGTCCCTGGAAGAGGGCAAAACAAGAAAAACAGAAAAGGAAGAGTTGAAGGCAGAAGATGCAAGCGGTAAAAGCGAAAGTAACTAGGGCCCTTCCATTAGGGGCGAAAGTAAGCACATGCGACAATTCAGGAGCTAAAGTAATAAAGGTCTGCAGCGTATACAGGAACAAGACAGTAAAGGGGAGGCTTCAGGCTGCAGGCGTAGGAGACCTGATACTTGCATCTGTAGTCAGAGGGAAGCCTGAGATGAGAAAACAGACCGTCCTGGCAGTCATAGTAAGGCAAAAAAAAGAGTATAAAAGGCCGGATGGGATGAGCGTAAAATTTGAGGATAATTCAGCAGTCGTACTTAAGGACGAGAAAGGAAACCCCAAAGGGACCATATTCAAGGGGCCAATAGCGAAAGAGGCCACTGAAAGGTGGCCCGGTGTAGCCAAGATGGCAAGGATAGTGGTATAATGAAGAAAAAATTTTCAGCCAAGTGGAAAAGCAGCAAGCAGGTAAGGAAGCAAAGGAAATACAGGTATAATGCTCCCCTGCACATAAAACAGAAGTTTGCCCATTCCCATCTTTCAAAGGAGCTCATAAAGAAGTATAAGATCAGGAGCCTGGGGCTAAAAAAAGGCGACAAGGTAAAGGTGATGAGGGGCCAGTTCAAGAAACACAGAGGGAACGTAGAAAAAGTCGACCTAAAGAAAGGGAAAGCAAGGATAAGCGGAATAGAGATAAGCAAGAAAGAGGGAAGCAAGACAACATATATGATCAACCCTTCAAACCTGATGATAACCGAGCTTAATCTTGATGACAAGATGAGGCAGAAGATAATCGACAGGAAAAGAGGGATCCAAACAACAGAGGGAAGAAAGGAGAAAAAATGAAATCACACCTAAAAAGGCTGGCAATCCCCAGATCATGGCCTATAAAAAAAAGGGGGGTAACTTTTGTCACAAAGGCGTGCCCCGGACCCCACCCTATCAGCATGGGGCTCCCGCTTAAGCTGGTGATAAGAGACATATTGGGAACAGCCAAGAACTCAAAAGAGGCAAAAAGGATGCTCCATGAGAAAAATGTACTAATAGACGGGGTCAGGAGGGATGAACTAAAGTTTCCTGTAGGCCTTATGGATGTTATAGAGGTAAAGGAAAGCGACGAGAGATTCAGGGCCCTGCTCGATAAAGGCAAGATCAGCATCATTCCAATAGACAAGAAGGAATCTGCTATCAAACCCTGCAGGATCACCGGAAAGACCAAGGTAGGGGGGAAAGTCCAGCTCAACCTTTATGACGGAAAGAATATATTGACAGAAAAAGACAGCTACAGGGTAGGAGATACTGTAATCATCAGCCTCCCTAAACATGAGATAAAGGAGCACATAAAGCTTGAAAAAGGATGCTGTGTGTACCTTATAGGGGGGAAACACGTAGGGGATATCGGGAAGATAGAGGATGTCATACTAAACAAGGTCATCTATAAAGGGGAAAAGGGAGATATGGTAGAAACCCTGAAAAAGTATGTTTTTGTCGTGGGAAAAGACAAGCCCGCAATCTCACTGAAAATAAAGGAATAAAATGAACGTTATGAAAGAGATACGGATAGAGAAGGTTACGCTTAACATAGGGGCAGGAAAAGACCAGTCCAAGCTGGAGAAAGGCATGCTGCTCTTAAAGATGATAACCGGGATAGACCCCGTTAAAACATTTACAAAAAAAAGGATCCCCGGATGGGGATTGAGGCCAGGGCTACCAATAGGGTGCAAGCTTACATTAAGAAGGAAAAAGGCTGAAGAGGCCCTTATCAAGCTATTGGACGCTAAGGAGAATAAGCTAAGCATAAAGCAGTTTGACAAAGAAGGAAACATAGCATTCGGAATCAATGAGTATATAGACATACAGGGGGTCAAGTATGACCCTAAGATAGGGATAATGGGGCTTGAGGCCTGTGTAACTTTTGAAAGGCCCGGATTCAGGATAAAAAGAAGGAGGATAATGAGGAAAAAGATAGCCCCTAAGAACAGGATAAAGAAAGAAGAGGCAATAGAGTTCATGAAGAAAAAATTCAATGTTGAGGTAGGTGAATAATAATGACTTATTCGGACCATAGGAAAGTCTTCAAGCAGCTGGAGGCAAAGCCTGTCAAGCTTAAAAGATTTTTAAAGCATAATGCCCCCAAGGAAAGAAAATTCGGGCCAACCACCAAACACTGCAGGATATGCGGAAGCCCAAGAGGGCACATAGGCAAATACAGCCTGAACGTATGCAGAAGATGCTTTAGAAACATCGCTACCAAACTAAGCTTTAAAAAATATAACTGAGGTCAAAAAATGCTGAATGACACATTAGCAACGGCTTTATCGGCCATATTAAGCCTAGAGAAGATAGGAAAGAAAGAGTGCAATATACGGCCCTGCTCCAAGATAATCAAGGAAGTGCTCAGGATAATGAACGAAAACGGGTACATAGGGTCATTTGAAGAGACTATAACATCTAAAGGCAGCGTGATAAATGTCAATCTTCTAGGCAAGCTGAACAAATGCGGCGCCATAAAGCCAAGATACAGCGTCAAGAAAGACGGCTATGAAAAATTCGAGAAAAGGTATCTTCCTGCAAAGGATTTTGGGATAGTCTTTGTATCTACGCCTAAAGGGATAATGATGCATAATGAAGCCAAGAAAAAAGGATTGGGAGGAAAACTTATAGCTTACTGCTACTGAAAACAGGGGGCTGCAAGACAAATATGCACCTGATGATCAAAACCAGATGAAAATGGCCAAAGAAAAAAAGGAAATAAAGGCTGAGATAGAAATTCCAGAGGGGATCAAGGCTGAGGTAGCCGGGCCTTTAGTAAAGGTACAGGGGAAGGCCGGAGAGGCTTCCAAAAAGCTTTTTAATCCAAGGATAAGCATAAGCAAGGAAGGGAACAAGATAGTGCTAAAGGCGCTAAGATCCACCAAAAGAGAGCAGAAGCTTGTAAATACATTCAGAGCCCATATAAAGAACATGCTAAAGGGGGCAAATGAAAGCTATGATTACAGGCTAAAGATCTGCTCGGGGCATTTTCCTATGAACGTTTCTGTAAAAGGAGATGAGCTTATAATAAAGAATTTTTTCGGGGAGAAGATCCCAAGGATACTTAAGATAAAGGAAGGGGCTGATGTGAAGGTTGAAGGGGACATAATAATAGTAAGGTCACCTGATAAAGAGCTGGCAAGCCAGGTTGCGGCTGACATAGAACAGAAGGTTCAAAGAACCAAATATGACCGAAGGATATTCCAAGATGGATGCTATATAACCTCTAAAGGGGAAAAGACCATAGAATAAAAAGGCATGCAGATGCAGTGAAGATAAAATGAGCGAAATAAACCGGCTGTTGGAAGTGAGAAAAAACATGAAACTTAAAAAGCCCAGCTTTATAAGGCAGGATGCCCATAAAAAAAGGCTTAAGAAGAGATGGGTAAAGCCAAGGGGGCTTCATTCAAAGATAAGGCTGAAGAAAAAAGGCCATGCCAGAAAGGTCTCTACAGGCTATGGGGGCCCAAAAGGAACAAGGGGCTTAAGCAGAGAGGGACTAAAGATAAGGATAATACACAATAAAGAGGAATTGAGCAGGGCAGATAAGGAGAAAGAAGGGGCAATCATAGCTTCATGCGTCAACCTTAAGAACAAGATCATGCTGCTGAAAAAAGCAAAAGAAGATGGAATAAAGATAATAAACCTTGATGCTGATGAGTACCTGAAAAGGAAGGAAGAGGGCCTAAAAAACAGGCTTGATAATAAAAAGGTCAAGGAAGAGAAGAAGAAAAAGAAGAAAGAGGAAAAAAGCAAGGAAGGAGAAAAACTTGAGGAGAAGCTAACCGACGAAGAAAAGAAAGAAAATGAGAAGAAAGAGAAAGACAAGCTTCTCACAAAAAGGGAAATTTAAGGGCGTAACGATAAAAAATGAAACTAAACAAGCGCAAAAGGCTGGCTGCCCAGATATTGAAATGCTCTAAGAAGAGGATAAGATTAGACCAGGACAGGCTAGAGGAGATAAAGGAATCGATAACCAAGGCAGACATAAGAAGCCTTATAAAAGACAAGGCCATAAGCAAGGTCCATGTTAAGGGCGTTTCAAGAGGAAGAGCCAGGAAGCGGCTTGTGCAAAAAAGAAAAGGGAAACAAAAAGGGATGGGCTCAATAAGGGGCAGCAGAGGGGCAAGGATACCCAAAAAGAAGGAGTGGATGAACAAGATAAGGTCCCAAAGGAAACTGCTAAAGGAGCTGAAAGAGAAAAAAATAATCGACAATGCAACCTATAAGGATATTTACCTAAGATCCAAAGGAGGATTTTTCAGGAGCAGACGGCATATCAAGCTGTATCTGGAAGAGATGATGAAAAAATGAAACTGGGCTTTAAAAGAAAAAAGAACGGAAAAACAGATTATAGGAAAAGGCTAAGGATATTATCCTCAAATAAGCCCAGGCTTGTAGTAAGAAAAAGCCTGAAGAACATATCAGCCCAGATAACAGAATACGGTGAAAACGGGGATAAGGTAATATTGGCAGGGCACAGCTCTGAGCTAAAAAAATACGGATATGAAGGAAACAAAGGGAACATACCTTCAGCCTATCTTGTAGGGGTGCTGATAGGAAGCAAAGCCAAGAAAAAAGGAATCAAGGACCTTATCTTCGATATGGGGCTTCAAAAGTCTGTCAAGGGCTCAAGGATATATGCCCTTTTAAAAGGATGTGTTGACGCAGAAATAAATATACCCCATTCAAAAAGCATACTTCCTGCAGATGACAGGATAAATGGAAAACACATCAAGGATTTTAATGGAGATAAATTCGAAGAAACAAAAAACAAGATTATGGGTGCATAAAATGCCTGAAGAAGAAAATAAACCTAATCAAGAGAAAGTAGGAAACGTAGAAAAACAGATAGTCCAGGAGATCAAGGACAAGAGAGGATTTGACAAGACTGCATGGAAACCAAAAACAAGCCTGGGCCAGAAGGTAAAGGATGAAGAAATAAAGGATATTGATGAGATAATGGACAAAGGGCTTAAGGTACTGGAAGCTGAGATCATAGATGTTCTGCTCCCTAACCTGTCAACCGACCTTTTATTGATAGGGCAGTCAAAAGGGAAGTTTGGAGGGGGAAAAAGAAGGATATTCAAGCAGACACAGAAAAAGACCCAGGAAGGGAACAAGCCCCATTTTGCCATATTTGCTGCTATGGGAGACAATAACGGCCATGTAGGATTAGGATATGGGAAAAGCAAAGAAACCGTGCCTGCAAGAGAAAAAGCGCTAAGAAGGTCCAAACTAAACATAATAAAGATAAGGAGAGGATGCGGGTCATGGCAATGCGGGTGCAAAGAGGCGCATACAATCCCTTTTGCAGTGAAAGGCAAATGCGGGTCATGCGTCATCGAGCTGATCCCTGCCCCAAAAGGGACAGGGCTGAGGGTAGAGAACGAATGCCAAAAGGTATTAAAGCTTGCAGGCATCAAGGACATATGGTCAAAAACAAAAGGGCAGACAAAGACAAAAAGCAACCTTCTATCAGCCTGCTTTGACGCCCTTAACCAGCTGGTCAAGGTGAAAGCAAGCACAAAGCATTTTGAAGAGCTTGGGATAGTAGAAGGAAAAATATGCGAGAAGGCAGAGGAAAATGAGCAAGATAGCAATAGTAAGGGTTAGAGGATCCATAAACGTAAAGGGAGACATCAAGGACACCTTAACCCTTTTAAGACTGTACAGGAAGAATTACTGCACTATAGTAGAGGACAATCCTACCTATAAAGGCATGATCAACAAGGTCAAGGACTTTGTAACCTATGGGGAGATAAGCGATGAGATGCATAAAGAGGTAGTGGAAAAAAGAGGGGAAGAATTCAAAGGAAGGGGTGAAGACAGGAAAGGCAGGATAAAGTATGACTCTAAGTTTATAGTTATCGACGGAAAGAAGATCAAGCCTTTCTTCAGGCTCAGCCCCCCTAAAAAGGGTTTCGGAAGAAAAGGCATAAAAGTGGGGTTCAAGTCCCACGGGGCATTGGGGTACAGGGGAGATAAGATCAATGACCTATTGAAAAGGATGATCTAAATGACAATCAACAAAAGAAAGAAATTCAGCAGGCAGAGAGGCACACATACCCACGGATGGGGCAGCAAGAAAAAGCACAGGGGTGCCGGAAGCAGAGGCGGAAGAGGCATGGCAGGCAGCGGAAAAAGGGGAGATGCCATGAAGCCAAGATACTGGAAGGACAAGAAATATTTCGGAAAGCACGGGTTCAAGACCAAAGGCGCAAGGAAAGAGGCAAAAGCTGTCAATCTCGATCTCATATGTGAACATCCTGAAATCTTCCTGAAGGAAGGGAACCTCATCGACCTGGGGAAATTAGGGTATGGCAAGCTCCTAGGAAGGGGCAGAATCGATTCCAAACTAAAGATAAAGGTCGAAAGTGCATCTAAAAATGCTGTAGAGAAAGTCAAAAAGGCTGGCGGAGAGGTCATCTTGAGCAGCATAAAAAAAGAAGAGGCAAAGCCTCCCAAGTAAAATGTCTATCTGGAGAACCATTCTTGACAATCTTCCTGAGGTTGGCGGCCCAACCCAAAAAAAACTGTCCTTTAAAGAAAAGCTAAAATGGACATTGATAGTACTGGTCATATTCTTTGTTCTTGGGCTTATGCCGCTTTTCGGGCTAGGCCCAAACAAACTAGCGCAGTTTGAATACCTTTCAATAATACTGGCAGCTAATTTCGGATCCATAGTATCATTAGGGATAGGGCCTATAGTCACTGCCTCTATCGTCTTGCAGCTTTTGAACGGGTCTGAGATAGTAAAGTTTGACCTTACCACAACAGAAGGGAAGAAGAACTTTGAGGGGATCCAAAAGCTGCTGGCAATATTCTTCACGATATTTGAGGCTGTAGTATATGTATTTATGGGCGGCCTTTCTCCGCCTGAGGCATTGAGAGGAACACCTCTTTTCTTCCAGATACAGCTTCTGCTCGTATTCCAGCTTTTTTTAGGGGGCATGCTCATATTATTCCTTGATGAGGTTGTCAGCAAGTGGGGCTTTGGTTCAGGAGTATCACTGTTCATAGCTGCGGGAGTCTCACAGCAGATATTTATCCAGGCATTGAACTGGCTTCCGGGGCCAGGAGGATTGACAGGTGTAACATATTCTGTAGGGGCTGTACCTGCATTATTCCAGGCATTGGCTGCAGGAGACCCAACCACTGCAGGAATCAAGCTTGCTGCACTGATATCAACAGCGCTGGTCTTTATGGTGGTGGTCTATGCCCAAGCGATGAAGGTTGAAATACCACTTTCTTTTGGAAGAGTTAGGGGGCAGGGCATAAGGTGGCCGCTGGCATTCCTATATACAAGCAACATCCCAGTCATACTTGTAGCTGCATTGATGGCTAATTTCCAGCTTTGGGGGAGGCTGATGCAGAACTGGATAGGGCCTAACATATTTGCAAGATTCAGCGAGGGAAGCGGACAGCTTGTAGGGGGTTTTGTATATTGGATGCAGCATCCCCAGGTAGTCACCAACATACTCACCCATTCATTGACGGGAGAGCACCTAATACAGGCATCTGTATACACATTATTCATGGTGGGCGGATCTGTAATATTCAGCATATTCTGGGTCCAGACATCAGGCATGGACGCTAAATCACAGGCTAAGCAGATGATGGCATCAGGTCTTCAGATACCCGGTTTCAGAAGGGATCAAAGGGTACTTGAAAGCCTGCTTAAAAGGTATATCTGGCCCCTGACCATAATGGGGGGCATAGCAGTGGGGCTCTTGGCAGCACTTGCTGACCTAAGCAGCTGCTTAAGCAGCGGGATGGGCATCCTGCTTGCTGTCATGATAGTATACAGCCTATATGAAGAGATAGCCAAGCAGCACATGATGGACATGTACCCTGCTATGAGAAAGTTTATAAGCTAAAACAAAAAAGAGGTATAATATAAAATGCTAGAAGGTATATTAAGCCCAATATTTGACCCATTACTAAAACTGCCTATTCTCTGGGTGGTAGTCATAATGGCTTTTTTGATAACTGTACTGATAACAGCCATCTATAAGTACACCACCAACCAGAGCCTTATGAAGGATCTCAAGGGAGAGATGAAGGAGCTGCAGAAAGAGATGAAGGAGCTAAGGAGCGAGCCCCAAAAGATGATGCAGGTCCAGAAGAAAGCCATGCAGACGAACATGAAATACATGACCCATTCTATGAGGTCCATGCTTTTTACATTTATACCGATAATACTGATATTCGGATGGATGAATGCAAACCTTGCGTATTCTCCTATAAGGCCCAGCCAGGAGTTTACAACAACCATGTCTTTTTATGAAAATGTGAAGGGGGATGTTGAGCTTGTTCTTCCCAACGGCATAGAAAGTGATGGGGAGCTAAACAAGACCATAAGCGACGGGGAAACGAAATGGATACTAAAAGGAGAGGAGGGAGAATACCTTCTTGAGTACAATATAGGCCATAAAAGCTATACAAAAGAGCTTACGATAAATGAGGAACAGAAATACAGCAAGCCCATAGAACAGGTCAAGGACAAGACCGTAAAGCAGATAAGCGTAGACAACAACAAGATAAAGGTGCTTAACCTTTTTGGATGGAAGCTTGGATGGCTTGGGACATATATCCTGTTATCAATCATATTCAGCATAGCATTAAGAAAGCTTTTTAAAGTGTACTAGATTTGTGAAAGTAAAATGCCGCAACCAAGAAAAAGATCAAGGTCTTTAAGGAGGATATGTGTAAAAACTCCCGGAGGCAGGACTACAACCCATTACAAGCACAGGAAGCCCAAGGCTGCCAAGTGCGGAAAATGCGGTGCTGTACTTCCAGGAATAGCCAGAGAGAGGCCTTATAAGATGAAGAAGATGGCCAAAAGCAGGAAGAAGGTGAACAGGCCTTATGGCGGAGCGCTATGCGGCAGATGCATGAAATCATTGTTTGTCGAAAAGGCAAGAAAGGAATGAAGTCTCCAGGGCAATAAGGCAACTATGCCCATATACAGAGAGACCGGAGGAACTAAAAATGATGGAAACAGGAAGGATCTGCATAAAGACATGCGGAAGGGATGCAGGCAGAGAGGCTGTAATTCTGGAAATCTTAGACAACAATCATGTTCTTATAGACGGCAATGTCAGGAGGAGGAAATGCAATATGCTGCATCTGGAGCCTACCTCAAGGAAGATAGATATCAAAAAAGGGGCTTCTCATGAGGATGTCAAGAAGGAATTCGACAAACTGAATATACCTGTGTGGGAAACAAAGAGAAAGGAGAAAGGAGAAAGGCCAAGAAGGATAAGGGGAAAAAAGGAAGGCCAGAATGATGTTTCTGAAGAGAAGAAAAAGGGCGGGAAAACAGAAGCTAAGGAAAAGAAAAAGCCTGTAAAAGAAGCTAAGGGCATCCAGAAGAAAGAAATCAAAAAGGATGCTGTAGCTGAAGATAAGGCAAAAAAGGGCAAAGAAGATAAAAGCGGGAAAGCCGATGAAAAGGCAATGCCTAAGAGGAAAAAGGCGCCTGCAAAAAATAAGAATATCTAACAGGGATATAGGGTTTAGTTCTATCTTTTAATCTATTCCAGAGAGGCGCAGCTTTTGCTTTCTTGGCAAACACGGAACAGTCATCAGGGGTTTCCATGAGGCGAAATTTCCAATAAATATAAATAAGACAATAAGAGATAAAGCTTCTGATGGAAAAAAGAGGCATGATAGAGGTACATTTCAACTGGATATTCATACTTATAGCGGGGGCTGTCATATTCATATTCTTCATAAATGTTGTCAATAAACAGAGGGAATTCTCTGAAGTAAGGACTGAAGGAAGCATAGTCACAAAGCTTGAGTCCCTGCTTACGGGGGCCCAGGCTTCCATGAATACCGTCAATATCATAGACCTGCCTAACATTGACATAGGATTTGAGTGCAACAGGTACTTTATAGGGGTGAGCCCAAAATCGACAAGGGGCAATGTTATATTCTCTCCAGGGGTATTGAAGGGCAAAGAGATGATAACCTGGGCACTGGACTGGAACGTGCCTTACAGGGCAACCAACTTCCTTTATCTTACAGATCCTCAGCTAAGGTATATAATAGTCGACAACAATGAGGGGCTGGGGCAGAGGATCTATGATAAGCTGCCAAAGGAGATGAACAAGGAATTAACTACAGAAGCAGAGCTTGGCAGCCTGATAGACAAGAACAACTATAAGGTCAAGGTAATACTGCTGGGCAATTCCAATG
The DNA here is from genome assembly GCA_019322475.1 of Candidatus Woesearchaeota archaeon. GTDB lineage: Archaea > Nanobdellota > Nanobdellia > Woesearchaeales > JACPBV01 > JAHWHQ01. The sequence continues at coordinate 36,409 of JAHWIN010000011.1, read as the reverse complement.
CTGATGCCATACTGCAAAAGCTTAGCGGGATGGATGATGAAAGCTTAACAGCAGCCAATCTTACTACATTGAAGGATTCAAGCCTTATAGAGCCTACAGGAACGATAGAGTTTCTGGAAAAGAACGGGGCAGAGTGGAGATCAGAGGGAAAAAGCCATTACCTAAAGGAAGAAAGCTTATTTGGGGCGATATTTGCAGAAGACAAGGAGATGTATGACTGTGTGATGAGGAAGGCTTTCAGAAAACTAAGCCTGGTAAGCAGGGTTTACCTTAACAGGTCGTCCAGGATGAAAGTGGTATATGCAGGAAATAGCCATTGCTCAACTGCATATGACCATGCAATAACAGGCATAGAAACCATAAAGGAAGGATCAGAAAAGATGGCTTCTGATTTTCCAGGCACTAGTCAGGAGGATATGGATGACATAAAGGATGCTGCAAAGGACATAAGCGGGGAAGAGGGAAGCGCAAACAACCTGGCAAAGCTGCACTCATGCACACTTATCTACTGAAAAAAATGAAGGATGAAAAAGCACAGATACAGATGGGCGAATCCGTGGCCATACTCTTCATCTTCATAGTATTTGTAATGTTCGGCTTTGTCTTCTACATGAATGTCATAAGCGGGTCTTCAAAGACGGAGATGGAGGAGAACATCCAGCTGGAGGCCATACAGGCAGCGCAGAAGGCTTCATTCCTTCCTGAGCTTCAATGCTCCAGAGAGAACATAATAACAGAGGGGTGCATAGACATCATGAAGCTGGAGGCCGCTTCCGGGACTGTAAGGGAAAACAACATATATTATTACGATGTTTTTGAGTCCAGCAGGATATGGGTTGAAGAGATATTTCCAGAAAAAAAAATGTGGATATTATATAACGGCACCATGGCAAACTATTCGAACAGGCTTTCAACATTCATACCTGTCTCCTTATTCAACGGAACTTCAGAGGATATCGGCTTTGGGATCCTGGCCATAGAATTTTATAAAAAGTGAACGATTATACTAAAAGAAAAGTTTTTGAACAAATCTTGTCTTTTAGTAATAAGCAAGTGACCTGTATATTGTATAAAAATTTGTGTCGCTTGCTATAATATGAAAAAAGCACAGATGGAGATAATGGGGCTCGCTATAATAGTCATACTGATATCAATAATCATGCTTTTTGCTATCAGGTTCATAATGCTAAAAGAGCCTTTTGAGTACAAAAAAGGGTATACGCAGACTGAGATTGCCTCCAACATCTTAAGCACCCTTATGGGAACAACTACAGAGAACTGCAGCACCCACAGGATGAGCATAAAAGAGCTCTATAAAGACTGCGGGAGGGATCATGAGAATCCGCAGGTTATGTGCAGGGGCGGGAAAAGCTCCTGCCAGTATATAAATGAGATGACGAAGGATATACTTAACCAAACGCTTGAAAAATGGCACATAAATTATGATTTTGAGGCAAGGGCGGAGGAGGCGACAATAGTCGATGTGAAAAGCGAAAGAGGATGCCCGGGGGAAAAGAAGCATAAGACAGACCCCATACCTATAGACGCTTCCGGTGAAAAGATACTTTATCTGTCTATAGACATATGCTAAAATAATGCTGTTTTTTAAGCACGACCCGAAAGTTTTAAATATAACATACAATAGTTATAAGGTATAATCAGCATTTAGAATAAACAAAGAGGTGCATAATTATGAAAAAGGGACAAGGATTGAGCCTGAACACGATAATAATAGCAGCTATAGTCCTTATCGTGCTGGTGGTCCTATGGGCTGTATTTACAGGCAGGATGGGGGTCTTCAGCAAGGGCGTCTCTGATGTCACGAAAGGAGGGACATGCGCTGAGGCTAACGGTCTGGTAAAGAGCGAGATTGAAGGGTGCAGCTCTATATGCCTAAGGGTATACGGGCAATTCTCAGACGTCACTGCAGGAGAGATCTGCTGCAAGCCTACAAAAGCAGAGGCATGCACTGAAACTTATGGAGATGATGGAAAGGACTGCGGTGTTTTCAGCAATGATAGGACAGCATGCGAATCTCCAGAACATGCAGGATGCATATGGACAACCATAGATAAAAACGACTGCTAATCTTTTTATTTTTTCTTTTTTTATTTAAAATGGACAATAGAGGTGTTTCTAAGACAACTATCTTTTCTATAGTAGTCCTTGTCATTGTCGCTGTGCTTATCTTTTCCTGGATGGCTAATTTTGAAGAGAATGTTAAAAAGACAGAGCAAAGCTCTTCTGTAAACGTATGCAGGATTTCAGGGACTACGAACTACTGCTGCAAGCCTTATTCGGGCAATGAGATTACTCCCAAGGAAGGGGGCTGGTCTGACTGCGATGAGCCTGAGAGCGCGTGTTGTGTTGGATGATATCAAGGCATCAACCCGAACCTTTCTAAAGCCTTATCCGCCTCTTCATCCATGATATCAAATTTCTTTTGGTCAAGAAAATCCTTTTCTTTCAGCTCTTTAAGCAGCTTCTCCTTCAATCTTTCCCTGATATCTGCCTTATCCTCCTTGTTCCATTTTCTTCTGTCCAGGACCTTTTCAGCCTCTTTCATAAGGTTTTCAGAATCTCTTGAGTATCTTTCAGCGTAGAACTCGTCCTTGTTGACTATCGAGCCTATCTTATGCCTTAATGCCCTTGACATTATATTGGCCAATTGGTCTATATCGCCTTTTTTCCCCATCTTAATCTAGATCATCTTTCTTATCCTTATCAGCTTTGCCTTTATGACAGCCCTCATATCTCCAACAACCCTCTCTTCTACCTCCAGGTTATCTTTCATCCTTTGGTATAGCCTTTTACCTATCAAATCGCTTAATTCCGAGCTTACATCCTCTAGCTCTAAACTTTTATCATCTAAAAACATTTCAATAACTATCAACCTCCTTAGGTTATCGAAAAAGACCCTGCTGCTTAGCCTTATCTCAAGCAGGTCTTCGGGCATCATAAGCAAAAAGCTTAGATGATTTTTATCGATTATTTTCTTTTTTTCTAAATTGACGTCTTTATTGCTGACATAAAGGCTGAACATGGCCCTGGTCAGGGGGCAGGCCTTAAGCAGGTATTCCAGCTTTTTCCTCCCTATATTGAGGATATGGAACTTTAGGTTGAACTTATCTATAAGCTTGCCATAAACCTGCTCTTCGATGCCATCTTCCCTCTCTTCAGTTATTATAACTATGTCTATGTCATTGTAATCTATCTTCATGGATAAAAATGAGCCTACTACAAATATGTTCAGGATCTTATCGAAACTTTCCAGGAAAGAGAAGATGTCCCTTATCAGGTTCTCCTTGAAAGCGGACAATTTTCCTAATCCCCTGGAATAGTAAAGGCCTATATGCTTTTTTACCAGCCTTACCTCTACCTCATCCCCCACTGATATCCTGTTTTCAAGGCATTTGGGGATATATATCTGATTAAACCTGCTTCCTTTAGATACTTTTTTCCTGAATACCAGTTTCTGCATAATACGTACTAAGTATGTACTTTTATTTAAGGTTAACTGTTTTTATGAAGGATCTTAGCTTGATTATATGGTGTTTTGAGCATCATGCCTGCCAGAGGATGGATTATATGCAGAGCTTTTTTTTAAAGAATGGACTGTTTTCTTCGGGAGGATTCAAAAGATTTAAATAGAAATTACGCCTGTAGATGACTATGGTTTTCGAGAGTAGGATGATGAGGTGGAAGAAGGGTCTGTCAGCGGACTTATTTAAGATTATAGTGGCATTATTCCTTACAGTAGTTTTCTTCTTAATGTTAAGGGGGATAATTAATGTTATCAGGTCGAAATAAGAAAGCCCTGGGGATGAAGTTTATTGTATCCACTACCATCCTGCTTTTTTCTGCGCTTATGATCGTAAACCTACATGGGATGTTTTTTTCCAAGGCAGAAGCAGCAACATCTGAACAGCTATGCAGGGGCTTTAACGCACTTAGGACAAAAACAGAGGTTGAGAAGTTCGGATTTACCCTTTTTAACCTGGCTCCAAGGACATGCAAAATTATCCATAAAGATGTACCTGATCCAGGTTATGTAAAGTATACAGGGGATGAGACTGAGGGGGCCATGATGGAGATAGGGGATCTGGCAGCCAGATGCTGGTGGATGTGGCTGGAAGGGACAAAAGATGATATGTTCGGGACTACATGGACAGGAGAAAAGAAATGCTTTATATGCTATGATTTCAACATAAACAAGGATGTAGGATCTTTTTCTGCTACAGGATTAAAGCAGTTTCTTCAGGATACCCAGCATATCGTGATAGATAAGAGCAACAAATGCAATATACAAGGAGGGGGCTGGTGCAGAGAGGTGTGTGAAAGCGATGAAAAAGAAACACCATCCAGCAGATGCCCGAGCAAAAAGGTGGATGGAGAGATAAAAAAAGAGGTATGCTGCAATAAAAAAGTAGAGTGCTTAAATAAAGGGGGGGTATGCAGTGATGAATGTGGCGAGGGGCTGGAAGAATATAAAGGATGGTCATGCAAGGGAAGCGAGGGAGAGAAATGCTGCATAGAGGAAAATAATTTTTTAAGTTATGAAAGGTATATCCAAGAGTATGAAGGGGAAGGCAAGGCAATCATTGATGTTGAAGGCATCGAAGATTTTAGGCCATTGGAAGAGACGTATGCAATAACATATGTATCAAAGACTGCCCTATTTGGGGATCTAAGAAGATTTTTGTGGAAGAGTGACCCTTATCCGGAAGAAGTAACAAACGCTATACTTATCTCACGGCTGAATGATGTTGAAGGCCTTTGTGATATACAATCAGATATTAGTGGTGAATAATGAAAGATAAAAAAGGCGCTTTGGCGCTTCCATGGGAAAAAGTGATATGGTGGGCGCTATTATTTTTATTTGCCATCTTTATACTATTTTTTTATGGAGGATTGAGGGAGCAGATAATAGGCATAGTAAACCGGTTTTTTGGGTGGAAATAGATTAAGATTGAGATAGAAACAAGACTTGTTATTTATTGGAGAAGCAAGTGGTGTAGAGGGGTTAAGTTTAATGAATAAAAAAGCCATTTCAGGGACTGTTATGACAATCTCCATCTTACTAATAGTCTTTATTATCATAGGAGGCATATTTTTTTCTTCTGGAGGGCTTATACCCAGGGCGGCGGAAGCAGCTAAGGGCTTTGAAAGATTTTTGCCCGGGAGATATGAAAAGGAGATTTCTCCGGAAGAGGCTGTTCCAGAGGAGATTAAAAACATATTTGACAGCTTATATGAAGCGTTTGCCTTATGCAAAGAGGATAATGACTGCTTTTCCGGCTATGGCACTTTAGAAATGAAGGAGTATACAATAGAACTTGAGTATGTTGAGGAAAAAAAAGGGACGAACATGAGGCTGCTTAATGTTAAAAAACAGCGTGTCGCTGATCATTTTGTTGAGGGGATAATGCCCTGCATAGCCATCCCTGATAAAGATGATGATATAGTCGCTAAATATGCTAAGTTGGAAAGGGCAGAAATCAAAAAAAGAAATGCAATATATTTTGGAAATACAAATCCTTATTATCTTTTTCCAAAGTATCCTGCATTGTACAAGCCTGAAGGGGAAAATCTTGCCTGTTTCTTTACTGATGACCGGGTGATCGATCCTGAAACTGGAAAGACCTATGGTGTTGGTTATATCCCAGGCCTGCATGGTTTTGATAACAATGATATGAAAACAAGAACTGAGAATGGGAGGGAATGCACTAAAAAATACTGCCAGGTAATGAAGGATGGAAAACAAATCTGCAACATAGAAGAAGGGTGCGTGAATGAGAAAGAGCCATGGGCAAGCTTTGATCCTCCATGCGTCAAAGCAGAAAGCTTATTCTGTGAAGGTGAATCCTCTAAAGGGGCTAATTGCATCTGCGACTCTTCGGAGGGCTGGACAAACAAAGACAATCCCTGGTTCAGCTTTGAGCCTCCGTGTACCCAGTTTAATCTTATGCTTACTGAGTTTGCAGTAGATGAAAGCTTAAAAGAAGAAAAAGATAAAAAAGATAGTGATGAAGGCATATGTATAGCTTATCATGCCTTATGGAATTATTTTATGATCGGCAAGCTAAATCCCTCTGATAAGATACTTAGAGAATTAGCCAGATATGGGAAAAAAGAAGGTTACATAGATAAGGTTGAGGAAAATGTTATGGAAACTATAGAAAAAACGTCTGCTTATGGAAACTGGATAGTCACAAGAAAGCAATGCTCTCTGACCCTGATAGAGGCATTTAGGCCGCATTATGCTATATTTTATGATAAATTAGTGGATAATATAGATGAAGGGTGCATCGATGATATGGGGTACTGCGCTTCTTTTGATGAGGCAAAGGATATGTTTGTTGGAATCACTCCAAGCGTTACAAGGGAGGAATGTGTAAACATAGACAAACAATATAAACACAGCTTTTTTGTCGCTGAGAAAGGCTCAAAGGAGTGTAAACTGATATTGGCTTAGAGTTCAAGATTAAAGATAGAACTTGGGAGAATATAGGAGAGGTGTAAAAATGAGAAAGAATAAAAAAGCTATAGAGATGTCATTGACAGTTGTCATAGTTGCAGCAATCCTTTTAGTAACTGCTACTGTCTTATTGCTGATATTCAACAGCCTTATAGGAAAAGAGTCCAGACAGGCGCACAGCCTGATAGGGGATTGGGATGGAGACAATATCCTTGACATGGTGGATAAATGCCCATGTGATCCAGGGGTAAGCGAGTTTGGGGGATGTGTCAGTAAAAAGGATTTAGAAGATTATGAGAAAGACCCTACCAGCATAGACAGAAAATGTATAACTCCTCAGAAAAAGGAAGTAGAAAAAACTTAATAGAAACATGGATTGGTGTTAAAAAACAATGAGTTCATCTAAAAAATCAAGAAAATGCAGAGGCATCTTAGATTTTTCTATAGCAAAAAAAAGAAGAGGGCTTATGACTGAGTTCCTGCTAAGGCTAATCATAGCCCTCTTGTTCTTCTTATCAGCAATATTCCTGGCAAAGTCACTATTTAGGGTGACGAGCGGAGGAGAGCAGTCTTTTAACAGGTTTATAGAAGTGATAAAAGAGACTGAAGAGGGCGGTACAAGAAGCATGAACCTAATAATGGACAAAGGAACTGCAATATACGGATTTTCTAAGTATTCTGAGGAGATAAGCATCGGGGCTTATGAGCGTGTTACAGGCAGATATAAAAAAGCAATAGTAATTAAACGGCCGGATAATTGTGAAGACAGGAAAGCATGTGTTTGCCTATGCCAGGAAGGATGGCAAGGTGAAGAGATAGGCGGTGTTGAAGAGGTTTTCTGCAACCATAAAGCCAAATGCATGAGTATGGATTATGTTGATTTTTTATCGGATGTTCCATTAAAAGATATAGAGATGGATGTAAAGCCTTTTTACCAAAATTTTTTCCTAAAGGGAGGTTTTACTTTTGAGAGATATAATAAGGAGAGTGCAGAAAATACATTGATGAGCATAGCCCTTTGGGGATATACCCTGGTAGCAGACAGTGAGGGATCTTTCCATAGCACCAGTTCCCCCCTCGTATTTGACCAAAGAAACAGGGCGGTTTATATACAAAAATACAAGGGCGTAACAGGGATATGCTATAAAGAGACATGCATTCCAGAGGATAAGGGGGAAGAAGAAGGTTAATGTGGGAACCAAAGAAAAAAAGAGGTTTTTTGGGTTTGATAGGATAAGGGTAAACTCAAAAAGAGGGCAGCTACTTTATAAGGTGGGCATAGAAATAATAGTGACTGCTATCGTTATCTTGACGTTCCAGGGATTAGCCTACAGCTATGGGTATGGTGATGCTATACCTAAAATAAGGGCTGCAAAGGATATAGGGCTTATGATAGAACAGATGTATCTTGTCCCTAACGGGGTCAATACTATAACCAAATATCCTGAGGATGTCTCTAATATGGATATAATCATAAGGGACTATACTGTGAGTGTTTCTTCTACAGCTGATGATGTTACAGAATCTACATATGCCTTTGCAGGAAGCTCTAATTATGCTCCTTTAACTGAAGTTATAAATAAGCCTAAAGAACTGTATGTTGGAAAGATAGCAGGGGAGATAATAGTAAGCGAAAAAAAGCCTGACCTGAGAAGGCTTAAATGTGAAGAGATTGCAGAAAAGCCAAAGATAAAAAGTATCCTTGTAGATTCTGGAATCGGCAAAGACCAGGATATTGAAAAAGGGAAAGCGGCTAACCTTATAGCAGCCTCATTTATGATCAGACTAGGAAATGATATTAAGGCAGAGCACGCAAGAAATGAGTATATAGAGGATATAGGCAATAATCCACTAAGCTTAGCTGAAAGCAGGATGGAAGATAAAGTGGGTGGTGTAGATGCTGTCATAAGGATACAGGTAGGGGAAAGAGAGAGTGAGGGCAATAATATCAGGATATACTTCTCCCCTAAATCCCCAAGAAAAGAGGAGATAAAGAAGATGGGGTGCTTGATGATCAATAACATCCTGAAGAATGATGAATCAGGCAAGATTACTGGAGCAGCGTTGGTTCCCCAGGATGGTGAACCCATGCTGGATAATGATAAGATAGCCATGGTAATCGAGATTGATAATTATGCTGGCCAAGAGGCAGGAGAGACTATTAAGCCTGATTGGATAGATCCTATAAGTTTAGCTATGGCGGATACGTTAAGAAAATGAAGAAGCTGCATAAAAAAGGGATATCATTTTATCCTGGAGGTTCATTAATCCCTTACATTATTTTTGGCATAGCCCTAAGTATCATGCTAATAATTTTTATGTTGGCTATATACAACCAGGTTGAAAGTAGTGCAAGTATTCCAGAAGGGATAGAGGAATTTTCATATATCGAAAGGTTCTTTTCTGATGACTGCTTTGCTCTAGACAGGATAAATAATCCCAAAACCATAGAATTTAGCAGATTTACAGAAGAGAACCTGCATTCATGCTATGATGTAGGAGATAAAAGCAAAAAAATAGCGTTTAAGCTGGAACTTAAGCTTCCTAAAGAGAAAAAGATAGGTCCCAAGGTGATAAGAAGCAGGAATTGGGATGAGAAGATCAGCACAAAAAGAAAAACTATGAAGATGGATATATCTTATAATAATGAAATAATAGGGGGGGAACTGATAATAAGTGAGCAAAATGCATAAGCTACTCAAGTCAAAAAAGGGGATTGCAGTTGATGACCTTGCTTCTTTTTTGTTTGGAGTCTGTGGAATTGTAGCTATTGTCCTTTTTCTGGGGGTCCGCAGCAGGACAAAAGACAAGGCTGATCATATCCTAATAAGGGGCAAATTGAATAACCTTAAGGCAGAACAAAAAATGATAGAGATTTTGGAAACGAGGGTTGAGTCTGGCGGAGAGATGAAAAGTTTTAGTGAGTTGATAGTTGATTCTTTTAATAAAGATAATTATCATGAGCTTGAAAAGAAAGCCACCGAGATATTTGAGAGTGATTACTATAACCTTAAGATATATGATGAATCTAAAAGACAGGAGGTTGAAAAGGGGAAGAAAACATACCTAACCTTAGAATCTATAGGCTTTAAGGTGCAGATAAGCTCTACTGAGGGCATAATCTCAAGCGATGCAGGATATTCCAGAGCTATAACCCCCAATCCAGATAGGGGCGTTCCTTTAATAGGAGTAGACTTAACTCATGGGACAGGGAGAAATCTAACAAAATATGAAAAGACATTAAAGGAGCTAGGAGAATCAAGTGGCCCATGATGGTATTGAATAAAAGAGCAATGATATTGTATTATCCTGTAATTTTTTTCCTTGCAATATCCTTGTTGCTATTCTATGGATTGAATTGTTCCAGAAACCTTCCAAAAGAAACAGAATTCATAGGAGAGGTTTTTTTAGACTCTTATAAACTGATGTATGATGCCATTAAGATAAAAAAATACATAGACCAATCAGCAGAATACGCATTTTATGATGCAGTTTATGATCTTGGAAGCAATGGGGGGTTCCATAATAGTGAGTGCGGGAAATATGTGTATGGTGATGATGGATATTCCCTTTGGGAGACTTTTGAAAGTGAAGAGGGCGGGATCACTATTACGACAGAGTGCTATCCTGAAGAGAGGGACCTTGCTGTGGGCTTTTCTTATTTCCTCAACAGGAAGCTTGATGTGTACCTTAAGGCGTATCCTGCTGTTCCCATACCTTTGGATAATTATGACTTTACCTTTGAGAATAAGGGAGATACAATCATGGTCAACGGGATTGCAGCCCAGGACCTGATAGTGAGTTCTGAGGAAGGGCATTCTGATTATTCGCTAAAGCCTTCTTTCAGCTATGAAGGAGGGTATAATTTTATAGATAAATTTGAAGAGTATGGTGAAAAAGCTAAGGAGATAAAGGAAAGTGTTGTCGAGTGCCTTAAGAAAGGGAGCTATGAGGCTGATGACGGCGATGATTTTATAGTGTGCTCTGACAAGGACAGGATAATAAAAGGGGTCAAGGGTGAAGATGGAGTAGAGGGGATCGAGGATTATGAGATAATCCCGATAGTGCCTATAGCTGATGCCCCTGCTATTTCAGGTGAAGAATCTAAGCTTTATCCTGAGAAGACTTATACATTACTTGTCAAAATAAAGGATGGTTCCTTTGAAAACCCTTATTATGAAAAGGAGATGATAGCCAAATACGGGCTAAGGTTCAAGGATGATTTTGAGCCTCCTGCCACAGAGATAATAACAGATGAAGAAGGGAATCTTTTGGAAAAAGGAGAGGATGGGTGGTATCTTACATGGAGGAACAATGCCTCTGATGCTTCAAGCTATAAGGTCTATTATAAGAAGATAATCAATATAGGGGGTAAAGACAGCCCTTCAAAACCACCTATCAGCACAGGCCAGATGAATAAGCTGGAAATTCCGATTACTAAGGGGGAGAATAATATACTCCTAGACGGGTTTGAAGGCAGGTATTATTTTGCAGTTACTGCAGAGGATGATGCAGGCAATGAGATGAAGGAGATAATAGCCAAAAGGGTGAATATACCCCCGAGTGAGAGGGGCTCCTCCCAGATAGCCATAGAGCCCTGAAACGCTAAAAGTTATGTGCATATGATGAAGAATAGCTGAGGAGATAGTAAATATGTAGTTCAGCTTAATCACACTATCTTTGATTTTAGAACCATTATATTCCAAAACATAAAATTATTTAAATGGATTTAGATACCTTATCATGATGATAAAAATACCTCTGTCTCAGATCGTTGAAAAGATAAAAGAGAAATCAGGGATGAGCGAAGATGAGATCAATTCTAAGATAAAGCAGAAGATGGAGCAGCTTTCAGGACTTGTCTCTGAAGAAGGAGCGGCGCATATAATTGCAAATGACCTTGGGATAAAGCTTATAGAAGAGGCTGCTGCTGCCACAAGGCTGCAGATAAAGAACATACTTGCGGGGATGAGGGATGTTGAGACTGTAGGGAAGGTCCAGCAGACATATCCTATAACTGAGTTCCAAAGGAAGGACGGAAGCCCGGGAAAGGTCGCTAATATAGTAATAGCAGATGAGACGGGCTCTATAAGGGTTGTCATGTGGGGATCACAGACAGATTCCTTAAAGGACATAAAAGAAGGGGATGTTGTAAAGATAATCTCAGGATATACGAGAGAGAACAACAACAGGACTGAGATCCATCTTGGTGACAGAAGCAAGATAGAGATAAACCCTGAAGGTGAGACATTAGGGGAGGTAAAGGCATATTCATCTACAAGGAAGAAGATCAGCGAGCTTAAAGAAGAGGATAATGATGTTGAGCTTCTCGGGACAGTATTGCAGGTATTTGAGCCAAGGTTCTTTGAGGTCTGCCCTGAGTGCAACAAAAGGGTAAGGCAAAGGGAAGGAGGATTTTTCTGCGAGAGCCATCAGACTGTAGAGCCTGCTTATTCATATGTATTGAACGCTATAATAGATGACGGCTCAGAATCCATAAGGGCTGTATTTTTCAGGAGACAGGCTGAAAACCTCCTTGAGATGGACCAGCAGAAGATACTGGAGTATAAGGATAATCCGGAGAGGTTTGAAGAGGTAAAAACAAGCCTTCTTGGCAACATAATAAAGGTCATAGGGAGAACAAGCAAGAACGAGCTTTTTGACAGGCTGGAGTTTGTAGCAAACAGGGTCTTTCCGAAGCCTGACCCTAAGGAAGAGATAGAGAGGCTCAAGAAAGAGGCTGAGAACAAGAAAGAAGAGGGTATTGAAGAAGAGCCAGAGAAAAAAGAGGATGTGGCCAAGCCTGATAGCGGTGAGGAAAGTGTAGTTGTCGACAGCTCAAGCGCAGAGGAGATCTCAGGAGAGACAAATAAGAGCGATGGATCTGGCGATAAACTTCCTGGGTTTGAAGATATATAAAGATGCTTTTCAGGACACATCTGGCTTTTGGGTTTCTTATAGGGCTTTATCTGGTTGATTATTTTAAGGTAGAAAAACAGATATTGTTTATTGCAGTCTTGCTGTTTTTTTCGGTATTTCCTGACATCGACAACAGCTCATCAAAGATATCCAAGGGGCTTAGGCCGTTTTCATACCTGAGCAGCTTATTCAGCCATAGAGGTGTGTTCCATACTGTTTATTTTCCATTGGTGATATCTGCTGTTTTTTTTGTTTTTGGACTGAAATTTGCCGGGATGGCGGTTATTTTTGGGTATCTAGGGCATCTTCTTCTTGATATGGCTACAAAAAAAGGAGTGCGGCTTTTTTATCCTCTAAGCAGGATGAAGGCCAGAGGGATCATCAAGGTCGGGTCCTTAGCTGAGAAGATTATCTTTTTTATTCTGGGCGTTTTGATAGTATGCAAGCTAATAGGGATATGAAGAAGAACGGCTTGCACATTAATTACAAAGTGCACATAAATAAGGTTAATAAAAGTGCAAAGCCAAGAGGAATAGATTATCATATCCTTTATTTTAGAAATATTTATAATGATCAAAGATTAAGATATGAATAATGAGAAAAAAACCAATATCAATCCTATTTACAGCATTCTTTGCCTTATCTATCCCTTTGGCTGTCTTTGCTGCGCAGGCCTTACCCCGATATGGGATAAACGAGCAAACAAAAGAGTGCTCTGAATTTTTCATGGGAGATGAATGCATGACCTGCACTGTTCCGGGTGGGTGGAAGACCATCGAAGGGTTCCAATGCCCTCAGGGTTATGATGAGGTGCAGAGAAGTTCAGACTGCGCCCCAATAAAAAGCGATTTCTGCTGCACTGTCCAGCATTCGGGGGCTAATGGAGACTGTGAGGATGCTGTAGTAAATGATGTGGAACAGATATGCGCCTTTGTCGAAGACATCGACAGGTGCGGAAAATTGCCTGCAGGCTGGAAACGGGCTGAAGAGATTGAATTCTTGGGAAGAGTGTGCCCTTCCTTGGACTATGGATGGCTGGAAGAAACTCTGGATTGTGAAGAAAAAATGGATGAACCTGATATGATAACTGATCAGGATTATGTAATTGAAGATAAACAGAAAAAATCAAACATTATCCCTATAGCAATTATCTTAAGTGCAATCATCGCCTTATTGGCAATAATGAGGCTTTTTCCGATAAAACGGAAACAGAAGTGAACAGCTTAGTATTCTGCAGGTTTAGTTAGAAATTAGGTGTTTGGGGGGTTTCCACTTGCCAACCCTGATTCCTTTAAATTTTGGCTTTTCAGGCTTTGTAGGGCTAAAATCCATGGTCCACTTGCCACTTGCCAAGTGCGCGCAAGGTATATAAAGGACTATGGCTTAACTTAATAGGTTGCTCATAAAGCAATACCTCGCCCGCCGGAAGCTTGCTCTTCCTAAATAAGGTGGGTTTGAAACAAAAACCGAAAGGAAAGAGGTGTTTTAAATGAATGGAGAAAAAGCTGGCAATCTGCCAGAGAAGAAGTTCAGCACTGGTGCCATAAGTGCTACGATATGGAAAAATAACGGCACAAACAAGAAGGATGGGGGGCCTGTAGAATACAGGACTATAACCCTACAGAGAAGATATACAGATAAAGAAGGGAAATGGCAGACATCTAATTCTTTAAGGCTTAATGACCTGCCAAAAGCCAGCCTAGTCCTGCAGAAGGCGTATGAGTACCTTGTCCTAAAAGGGCAAGGCTCATCTTCTGATAAAGAAAAAGGAGATAATGGCAGCATGATGGATGAAGAGATAGTTATGTGAGGTGATCATGATGAAAAAGAAAGAAGAACAACAGATTGAAGAAAAAGATGATGAGATGGAACAAGAAGAGCCTAAGGAAGAGACAATGGAAGAAAGCTTAACTGAAGATCAAGAAAAAAAGGAGAAGAAAGAGAAGGAAAAAACTCTTAGCGACCTTCCTGGCGTAGGGCCTGCTACTGTTGAAAAACTAAAGACTGTAGGGTATAATGACCTGATGGCTGTCGCTGTTGCAACGCCCGGAGAGCTTATCGAGGTTACAGGGATGGCGCAATCAGCTGCTAAAAAGGTGATAGCTGCTGCAAGAGCTTCATTGGACATGGGGTTTGAGTCGGGAATGGACATATTAGAGAAGAGAAGCACCACAATAAAGATAAGCACAGGCAGCAAATCCTTTGACTCATTGATAGGCGGAGGGTTTGAATCGAGAGGGATAACGGAGGTCTTTTCTGCATACGGCGGAGGAAAAACACAATTGGCGCACATATTAAGCGTAAACTGCCTTAAGGATATTCCCGGATCCTATGTCGTCTTTATAGATACAGAGTCAACGTTCAGGCCTGAAAGGATAGTGCAGATAGCAAAAGGGGTTGGGATGGATCCTGATGATGCCCTAAAAAGGATAAAGGTTGCAAGGGCCTATAATTCAGACCATCAGATGCTTCTTGCAGAGAAGATAGACGACCTGATAAAGAAGCAGGGCCTGAATATAAAATTAGCCATAGTAGATTCTCTGACAGCCCATTTCAGGGCAGAGTTTATAGGAAGAGGAACATTGGCAGACAGGCAGCAGAAGCTAAACAAGCATATGCATATACTAGCCAAGGTGGCAGAAGCCAACAACCTATGCACATATGTCACCAACCAGGTCATGGCAAAGCCGGATATGTTCTTCGGGGATCCGACTGAAGCCATAGGGGGGCATATAGTGGCGCATAACTCCCAGACAAGGATATACCTAAGAAGAGGGAAGAAAGGGTGCAGGGTTGCTAAGCTTGTAGATTCCCCTTACCTTGCTGACGGGGAATGCTCTTTTATGGTGACTGAGGAGGGGCTTAAGGATATTTGATTTTTTTTTGATTTTTATTTGGATGGTGGGTGAAAAACCATCAGTTTTAAATACTCCTGGCTATTCTTAGGGGGTATTACACGTAGTGTAAGATTGTGCGAGAGCACGCAAATATTAGATAAGGTGAAATAGAATATGGAAAGAGATTTTAGACCAAATAGAAGTTTTATGGCCCCAGTAAAGGTTGGGGATGAGATAGACGTGAAGATAGAGGCTGTAGGAGAGAAAGGAGACGGAATAGCAAAGAAAGACGGCTTTGTCATCTTTGTGCCTAACACCAAAGAAGGAGATGAAGTAAAGGTTAAGGTAACAAGGGTATTGAGAAGGGTCGGCTTTGGAGAGGTTGTCGGTGAAGGCAGCGCTCCATCCAGCGAAGAAGCTCCTGCAGAAGCTGCTCCAGAAGCAGGCGAAGAGCCAGCTCAGGAAGAAGAGCCAAAAGCAGAAGATACGGAAGATTTTGGCGAAGAGCCAGCTCAGGAAGAAGAGAAGAAAGAAGAGTAAGCTGAACTTATTCTTGATATTTTTTTATTTTTCTTTTTAATAAGGTTTATATAGCTAAATCTATGCCCTTTTGGCATGAGGCTTTTTGTTGCTATAGAATTTAGCGGATTAAAGAAAGAGCTGGAAGGGATACAGAACAAGATAGATGATAAGCTGGCTAAACTGAAGAAAACAGAAAGCTTCCACATCACCTTAAAGTTTCTTGGAAAGGTGCCTGAAGAAAGGGCAGAAGAGGCCAAAAAAAGGCTTAAAAAGGTAAGCTTTAGGCCGTTTAAGCTTAAGCTGGACAAGATAGGGGTCTTTCCAAGCGAGGATTATATAAGGGTGATATGGGTAGGGGTAAAGCCTTCTGAAGAGGTCATGAGGCTGCAGGAGGGTGTTGAAACTGCCTTAAAGGACCTTAAGATCAAGAAGGATTTTGAGTTTAAGCCGCATATAACACTAGCAAGGGTAAAGTCTGTAACGGAAAAAGAAGAACTTATAGGAAGCCTGAAAAAGATAGATGTTAAGGGCAAGGCTATAGATATCAGGGATTTCAGGCTGGTAAAGAGCAGATTGACGCCAAAGGGGCCTGTTTATGAGGATGTTGCTGTCTTTTCTGTATAGTTTTCATGTAGGGGGTTTTCTGGAGCTATAGTTCAGCTGCTGGCACTTATTTAGCTGTTTAGTTTGAAGTTCCGTATGTATTAAGCTCCGACTGTGAGGTTGTTGCCAAAACTCTCCTTTCAGTCGGGGGTCATCGGGTTCGGCTCTTAATCCTATCCTTTGATATTCGACATCCCCCGGAGGGGGCGTCCCCCCTGTCGACTAAAAGATACAATTAAGAGAGCCTCACAAATTGATGACCCCCATCGTTTTGGCAACAACCTCGACTAAGCTTAATACATACGAAGTTCCGCAAGGTTTTTAAACAAAGATAGAATCCTATATAGCAATACCTAAGTTTCAGCCGGCTATGGCTAAAACAAAGATGCGCTTGGGTTATAAAGAAGCGCAGCCAACATATAGGAGGATAATACGATGGCAGAACAAAAGCAGCTTTTAATACCTCAGGACCAGTACCTTAAGTCAGGAATCCACATAGGAACAAAATTCAAGACACGCTATATGGAACAGTTCATCTACAAGACTAGGCCTGACGGGCTGAGCATACTGAACCTAAGCAGGATAGATGAGAGGATAAGGATAGCAGCTAATTTCCTTTCGCAATACGCTCCGGAGGATATCGTTGTAGTGAGCAGGAGAGAGAATGCTTGGAAATCTATAAAGGCGTTTGGAAAGGCTACAGGCATAAAGATAATAACAGGGAGATACCCGCCAGGGATGCTTACAAATCCTGCATTGGACATATATTCCGAATCCAAGATACTTTTTGCCACAGATTCATGGCCTGACAGGAATGCAATAATAGACGGAAACAAGATAGGGATCCCTATCGTAGCATTGTGCGATACTAACAACCAGTCAAACAATATAGACTTAGTCGTTCCGTGCAACAACAAGGGGAAGAAAAGCCTTGGCCTGATATTCTATATACTTGCAAGGGAATACCTGAAAGGAAGAGGAATAATAAAAAAGGACAGCGAATTCAAAGAGAATATCGAGGATTTTACAGAGGAGTAAAACCATTAAAGCTGTTCAGATGAGGGTAATAAGGTCGTTTATGGCTTTTTTCAGGTCTTTTTTCTCATAGAGGACCTTATAGACCTGGGTTGTCAAAGGGAGGTCTATGTCCTCTTTTTTTGCCAGATCATAAACAGACTTTGCTGCCCTTATTCCTTCTGCAACCATTCCGTGCATCTCTTCCCTTATATCTTCAAATGATTTTCCCTCTGCAATCCTTTCCCCTACAAACCTATTCCGGGAATGCTTTGAGGTGCATGTAGCTATAAGGTCGCCTACTCCGGCTAAGCCGTAGAATGTTGCCCTTTTTGCCCCAAAAAATCTTCCTACCCGGCTCATCTCGGTAAGGCCCAATGTTATTATAGACGCTTTTGCATTGTCGCCTAATTTAAGGGCATCACAAACGCCTATGGCTATAGCAGTTATATTCTTGACTGCGCCGCATATCTCTATCCCTACGACATCGTCATGAGGGTAAACCTTAAAATAAGGGGTTTCCAGGACTGCCTTGGCCTTAGGAAGGATGCCTGAATGTTTGGATGCTATGACTGTCGCTGTAGGTATCTTCCTGCTGACCTCCTCTGCGTGATTGGGGCCGGACAATGCGATTACCCTGTTTTTTAATTCGTCTTCCAGGATCTCTGACATCCTCTTGAATGTCATGTCTTCGAGGCCTTTTGTCACAGATATTACAATAGTATCCGGGCTGATAAACCGGGACATCTCTTTTGCCATCCCCCTAATGAATGAAGAGGGTATTGCAGTTATGATAAAATCCTTATCAGTAACGGCATCTTCCAGATCATTTGTTGGGGTGATGTTTCCAAGAAGCTTTATTCCCGGTAGAAACCGTGAATTTTCCCTTTTAGAGCTTATCTCGTCAACTACCTCTTTTTCAAGAGCCCACAGGGTAACATCCTTGTTCTTTTCAGCCAAAAGATTGGCGAGGGTCGTTCCCCATCCTCCTGCACCTATAACCGCTATTTTCATCTTAATCAAACTCATATCTTTGCCCGCATAATGAGGCAATCTCCCTCATTATCTTAGTGGTCACCAACCTTATTATCGCCTTATCCTCTTCTTTTCCATAATACTCCTTAAAATAAAGGGGCTTTCCGATATTTACTACTGCCCTTTTCATCTTAGGGTAGTGCTGGCCTTTGGGCATTATATCAAATGTACCTATAAGGCCTATAGGCAAAACAGGAACCTTAGCTGCTAAGGCAAGCCTGGCAGCCCCGGTCCTTGCCCTTTGAAGCTTTCCTGTAAGCGTCCTTGTCCCTTCAGGATATACCCCTATTATCTTTCCATCATTTAAATATTTAACTGCGGTATTTAATGCCTCTTTGCCTCCTGACTGGCGATCTATCGGGATTGCTCCGACATTCTTATGCCAAAGCCTCTGGAAAAATTTTTCGAAGTGCTCTTTCTTTGCAAGGTAATGGATCTTCCTTCCTGAATACTTAACGACTATGGAAGATATCATCAGATGGTCAAGGTAGCTTGAATGATTAGCAGATACTACAAGGCCTCCTGTTTTTGGTATGTTCTCTAGCCCATTTATCTTTTTTATCCATAATCCAATGACTGGGGGGATTATACGCCCCCATATAGGGTAGTCCATCTTAATAATTATACTCCTTGCCTATCAATCCTGCTATCTCTTTCATGATCAAGGCTGTTGCTTCCTTTAAAGCCATTCTATCATCCTCGTGGCCATAATAGTTATTTAATTGTATCGGCTTTCCTATGATTATGCTGATCTTTCTTTTAAGGGAGGGGAATGACTTGTCTTTAGGCAAAACCTCTCTTGACCCTGATATTCCTACAGGCAGCACAGGAACCTTAGCAGCTATCGCCAGCCTTGCAGCACCTACTTTTGCCTTTTGCAGCTCTCCATCAAAGCTCCTGTGGCCTTCAGGATATATGCATATCGGCTCTTTTTTTCTTAAGTAGTACAGGGCTTTCTGGAACGCTGCTTCATTAAGCTCTTTTTTATCCCTGCTTTCATGAACCTCAACAGGGATACACTTATGGTGGTTACAGTACATCCTAAAGAGCCTGTTCTTAAAATAGTTCCTGTTTACATACATATGGAGCTCTTTGCCTAGATAAGGCATGATTATGCTTGGGACAAGCCAGTCATCGAAAAAGCTCTGATGATTAGGCGTAACCACAAAAAGCCCATCCCTTGGAATGTTCTCTATGCCTTTTATCTCCTTTACCCACACCAATTTCAATAAAGGGGGGACTATAAGCCTCTGTATAGGATGAATCATAATGTTAGAAAAGCTTATTTTCATTATAAAACTTATGGTTATTTGGCTTTTAAGCATATAGGCAGGATAACATCCAGAGATTATAGCAGTACGGTGGCACTCTGTATGCCGCACGCGGCAAACAGGGTGCTACTGTACTATAGAAGCACTTATCACTGGACTGGTACTTTAGAATATCACTTTTAGAAACGACATCATATAAAGAATCAGCTTACACTTTTTCCTGCTTCAGCCTGCTTATGACCTCTGGAACTACCTGGAACAGATCCCCAACTATCCCGTAATCTGCCACCTCGAATATAGGTGCTTCTGAATCCTTGTTTATTGCTATTATCAAACTGGAGTCCTGCATCCCAGCCTTGTGCTGGATAGCTCCTGAGATGCCTACTGCAATATAGAGCTTAGGCCGTACTGTCTTTCCGGTCTGCCCAACCTGGTGGTCTTTGGATATCCAGCCTGAATCTACAGCAGCTCTTGAAGCTCCAACCTCTGCATTAAGAATGGCTGCAAGATCAGTTATAAGCTTAAAATTTTCCTTTTTTCCAAGGCCCCTGCCTCCAGCAACTATAATATCAGCTTCCTCAAGGTTTACTTTCTTTTTTGCCTCTTTTATCACCTTTACAAGAGTTGTGAGCCTGTCTTTTTCAGAGATATCTGGAGTTATAGCTACCACCTCCCCTTTTCTGCTTTCATCCTTTTCCTTTATCTTCATGACTCCCGGCCTTACTGTGGACATCTGGGGCCTGTGCTTTTTGCATATTATCTGAGCCATAAGGTTTCCCCCAAATGCGGGCCTTGTCTGCAACAACAAACCCTCATCAGTGATGCTCAGATCTGTACAGTCTGCTGTCAATCCTGTGCCGAGCCTTTGGGCTATCCTGGGGGCCAAATCCCTTCCTATGTGTGTCGCTCCATAAAGGACTATCTGGGGCTTTGTATCCTGTATATGTTTTGATATTGATTTTGCATATAAGCCTGTCTGGTAGTCTTTTAATAAAGGTGATCGAGCAAGATAAACCTTATCTGCTCCGTAACTTATGATCTCTTTGCTTAAGCCATCATCCTTATCTGCCAAAAGTATGGCTGCTGTATTTACCCCTAACTTATCTGCCAATTCCCCTGCTTTTCCCAAAAGCTCAAAGACTACTCTTGCTATCCTGCCGTTCCTTTGCTCTGCAAATACCAGGATCTCGCTGCCTTCTTTTTTTTCCTTGGGTCCCTCTTTCTTCTTTTCAGCAAGGACCTCTAAATAGCCATTAGCTATGGCCTGCTGAACCTCAGGCAGATCAGGGATGTCCTCAAAATCATTTCCCTTTATCAAGACTATGCCTCCCAGGTTAAGCTGGGTTTCAGGGCAGTTCATAGACAGCCTTGCCTTTACCATCAGAATGCACCTACCATCTCTTTCTCTTTCAATAAAGAAACTATCTTATCTGCAGCCTCTTTGGCAGAGCCTTTTATCATCTGGCCGCTGCCTTTTGGCGGAGGGGTGAATGATCTTTTTACAGAGGTGGGAGAGCTTAGCAGCCCTACAGTTGAGCTGTCCGCACCTATGTCTTTCATCCCAAGAACATTTACCTTTTTTTCCATATATGCTTCCCTTATGCCGCCCAAAGAAGGATATTCCATCTTGTTTAGCTCTTCCATGCAGGTTATAAGGCAGGGCATCTTTGACTCTATTATCTCGTAGCCGTCTTCCATCTGCCTTTCAACCCTCACCTTATCACCGATAATCTCTATCTTCCGGGCATATGTTATCTGAGGCATGTTAAGAAACTCTGCTACCTGGGGGCCAACCTGGGCTGTGTCTCCGTCTATAGCCTGCCTTCCAAACAACAATAAGCTACAATCCCCGATAGACCTTACAGCTGCACCTATGGCATTTGCTGTTGCCCATGTGTCTGAGCCTGCAAATGCCCTATCGCACAATAATATGGCTTCGTCTGCACCCAGGGCCAATGCTTCCCTCAATACATCTTCTGCCTGAGGGGGGCCCATAGAAAGGGCAGCCACCTTAGCGCCATGATCCTTCTTTATCCTTACTGCCTCTATCAAAGCATGCTTATCCTCGGGGTTCATTATCGCCTTGACCCCTTCCCTGACCAATGTTCCTGTCTTAGGGTTTATCTTTACCTTATTAGTGTCAGGAACCTGCTTGATACATACTATTATTTTCATTTTGATCGTGTGCCTGATCCTCTAATCTTATAGTTCTGGTATAGCCCAGATGTTATCTCTTTTCGTTTATTCAAAAGCCCCTGCCTAAAAGCTCTGCTGCTATAACGAGCCTCTGCACTTCAGACGTGCCCTCATAGATCTCTGTTATCTTGGCGTCCCTGTAAAACCTTTCCAGAGGGTAATCCTTGATATAGCCGTAGCCGCCGTGTATCTGTAGGGCTTTTCTTGCCACATCCATGGCTGTCTCTGAGCCATACACCTTTGCCATAGCAGCATCTTTTACATACCTTTTTCCCTTATCTTTAGTATGCGCTGCCCTATAGCACAAAAGCCTTGCAGCATCTATCCTAACTGCCATATCTGAAAGCATGAACTGCAAAGCCTGGAACTTATGGAGCTTCCTGCCGAACTGCTCCCTCTCCTGGACATACCTCAAGGCTTCGTCAAAAGCAGCCTGGGCAATGCCAACTCCCTGGACGCCTATGCCTATCCTCCCTGAGTTGAAAACGCTCATAGCTATCTTAAACCCCTCACCTTCAATACCCCCAATAAGGTTTTCCTTTGGGATCTCCATATCCTCAAAGACGAGCTCCTGGGTATTGGAGCCCCTCAGGCCAAGCTTATCCTCTTTTTTGCCGAGGCTGAATCCCTTAGCCTTTTTTGCCTCTACAGCAAATATGCTCAGGCCATGGTGCTTTTTGCCCCTGTCGGTCGTAGCCACTATGTTTATGAGGTCTGCTTTACCGCCGTTTGTAATGAAGATCTTATTTCCGTTTATTATGTAATTATCTTTTTCACGAACTGCGGTAGTCTGGACATTGACTGCGTCGCTTCCTGCATTGGGCTCTGTAAGGGCAAATGCACCTAAATATTCCCCAGAAGCGAGTTTTGGCAGAAACCTTTTTTTCTGTTCTTCAGTGCCAAAATTGACTATAGGATGGCATGCAAGACTTGAATGTGCGCCCATAGTGACTGCTGTTGCGCTGCAGCCCCTGCTGACCTCTTCCATTATTATAGTCTGAGAAACATTATCCAGCTCGGTCCCGCCATACTTCTTAGGTATAGACATGCCCATGATTCCGAGCTTAGCCAGCTTGCCTATCTGCTCTTCAGGGAATATCTCTTCCTTATCTGCATCATCTGCATAAGGCTTGACTTCAGAGTCTACAAACTCTGTGATCATCTTCTTTATAGCTGACTGCTCTGGCGTAAATGTAAAATCCATCGAAAAACATCCCCCTTGAAAAACAAGAAATCCATAGTGATTTATAAAGATTGCTCTTAAAAAATTTTAAAAAATATAAAAAAGAAACAGAATGATCAAAACCTAGGCTTGAATCCGCCTCTTCCGCCTGACCTTGGCTTCCTGTGCTTCTGGTAGCATTCCCTGCAATATACAGGCCTGCCTTCTGTTGGCTTGAAAGGAACCTCACATTCATTACCACAATCTGCACATGTTGCCTTGTGCATCTCTCTTTCTCCAAAACTGCTTTCAAATCCCATCTTATATATTCACCTTTTAGTTTAGTTATACTTCCAACTCGTACAGAATTCGAATTTTCTGTATACTGGGGGTCAAGAATTATTATGGCTATTTAAATGTGGCGGTTTTTGGAGGGGGTATGGGGCAAATAAGCTACATTTTGGATAAATGGCAAGTTGAGGCCCCCTGCTGTTTGATAAGAGCCCTTAGAAAAAACCAACATTTTTAAAGAAAAAACCAACTATATCCTAATATGGGAAGCACAGAGAGAAGGGTGGCAGATACTGTAAACAAGCTGCTTCTGCCGATGGCAAAGAGCTATGGCTTTCTGAAAAGGGTAGCTAAGAAAACCCACGACAGGGTCCCTTATATATGCAATGAGATAGAGAAGATAATAAAATCACATCTAGTTACCCTAGAGAAAGATGAAAAACTGATGCATAATCCTGATATAAACGGGTTTGGGGACCTTATAGCAAAGAACTTTGCAAAAAAGCTCCCTAACCTTACTGAAAGCCAGATCAACAAGATAATCAAAGACAGATCATCCAAATCCTTCCTGGATATGCTCGCTAAAGGATTGACCAATGTAGAAGAGGAAAAGGAGTATACCAAGGTAAGCAGGGAAAAGCTGTTCAAGAAGGTGCTTATAGCAAACAGGGGCGAGATAGCATTAAGGATACTGAGGGCATGCAGGGAACTAGGCATAAAAACAGTTGTGGTATATTCAAAACAGGACAAGAAAACCCTGGCAGTAAGGTTTGCAGATGAAAAATATTGCGTGGGGGAGGGCTCTAATTCTTACCTGGACTATAAAAGGATAATAAGGATAGCCAAAAAGGCAAATGCAGATGCAATACATCCTGGATACGGGTTCCTTTCAGAAAACAGCGATTTCGCAAGGATATGCGAGCAGAATAGGATCAAGTTTGTAGGGCCTTCCTCAAAGTCAATAGTGCTTATGGGCAATAAGGACAGGGCAAAAGAGACCATAAAAAGCCTAGGCATCCCTGTTATCATGGGAAGAGGGTCATTAAAAGACGAGGCTGATGCATTAAAATCAGCCAAGATTATAGGTTATCCGCTTATAATCAAGGCTGTATCGGGAGGGGGTGGAAAAGGGATGAGGGTTGTCAGGAATGAAAAAGATATAGCTGCTGCTTTCAAGAGCGCACGATCAGAAGCTGAAGCCTCTTTCGGGGATAATTCGCTGTACATGGAAAAGTACATGGAAGAGCCAAGGCATATAGAACTCCAGATACTCGGAGACAGCCATGGCAATGTTATCCACCTTGGGGAGAGGGACTGCAGCATACAGAGAAGGCACCAAAAGCTGATAGAAGAGGCACCTTCCCCTGCCCTAAACAAAAAATTAAGGGAGACCATAGGGAAGGCTGCAACCCAGATAGTGAAATCTGTAAAATATGAGGGAGCTGGAACTGTTGAATTCCTTCTTGACGACAAGAATAACTTTTATTTCATGGAGATGAACACAAGGATACAGGTAGAGCACGGCATAACTGAGATGATAACCGGTGTTGACCTTCTTAAGGAGCAGATAAAGATTGCTGCAGGCGCAGAACTGGCATACAGGCAGGAGGATATAAAAATAGATGGGTCTGCTATAGAGTGCAGGATAAATGCAGAGTGCCCATCAAAGGATTTTTGTCCGCAGACAGGCACAATAACAAACTATCTTCCTCCAGGAGGGCCAGGGATAAGGGTATGCAGCTCATGCCATACAGGGCATGTTGTAAGCCCCCATTATGATTCTTTGATAGCTAAACTAATGTGCAAGGGCGCCAACAGGAATGAAGCCATAGCCAGGATGAAGAGGGCACTGGATGAGTTCATGATAGAAGGCGTAGAGACGACTGCCCCTTTCCATAAAGCTGTGCTTAACTGCAAGGGCTTTGTCAAAGGCAATATAACCACAAGCTTCATAGAAAAGCATGGCATAATAGGGAAGCTTGTAAAAGAGAAGCCAAGGAAAAACAGCCTTACCAAAAAAGAGAAGGTGCTGATAATAAGCACAGCTGTTTCCCAGCATATGGAAAAGAGAAAGAAAGGGAGTATGCCTTTGGCGTGGGCTATGGCCGGGAGGCAGGAGCAGATAAATTCAGGAGAAAATGCTTAAGGCCTACCACTTTAAGGAACTGCGATCTACAAGTGAAAAAGCCAGGGAGTTTAAGGTAAATTCGGTGATAATAGCAGACTCCCAGACAAAAGGGAAGGGAAGATTTAAGAGGAGGTGGAGCTCCTTAAGAGGAGGGGCCTATATGTCTATCGTTCTTGAGCCTTTTGAAATGAGTTATCTTACTTTTGCTGCTGCGTTGTCCGTATACAATGCGATAAAAGATACTTATAGGGTAGAAACCGTTATCAAGTGGCCTAATGACCTGACCTACAATAAAAAGAAGGTATGCGGGATATTGACACAGGCAGGTGATAAAGCGATAGTGGGGATAGGGATAAACACAAACAACAAGATTCCCAAGAGCCTGAAGGATAAGGCGGTTTCATTAAGCCAGATAATAGGAAAAGATGTAGACAATAAACGGCTGATAAATGCGGTTTTAAGGCATCTTGAGGCTTACATTGAGAAACTTAAAAATAAAAAATACAATAAGATAATCAATGAGTGGAAGAAAAGATCGTTCTTAGGCTCTGAGGTTGTTGTCAGAAGCATAGGAAAAACGTATAGAGGGACTGCAACTGATGTTGATAAAGACTGTTTTCTTATAATAAAGGACAAGAAAGGAAAAAAGACAAGGATCATCGAGGGTGATGTTATAGCCAAATGAAAAGCAGGGAAACAGATATTTTCGGCTTTTCTTAATGGCTGCTATCTTTTTAAGAATCGTCAGATGATCAGGCTCATTTCAGGATATCCCTAACGTAATCCGGTATCCTTACAGGCTCCATGCCCTTATTGATGAAAACATTGACTGTATATGCTTCAGCTAAAAGCTCTTTTTCGGCCTGCTCGCCATCTGACTCCGGATGGTTCCTGAAAACCTTATAACTGAACCTGATGCTTGAATTCCCTATGTTTTCAACAGAGGTCTCAAGCTCGATAATATCGTCGTATCTTGCCGGCTTATTGTAATTAACCTTTATCTCTATAACTGGAGCAAAAAGACCTTTCTTTTCCAGATCTGCGTAAGAGATGCCTTTTGACCTTAGAATCTCTGTCCTCCCTGCTTCGAACCAGTCAAGATAGCGGGCATAATAAACAACACCAAAATGATCCGTGTCTGAGTACCTTACCCTGTGCTCTGTCTTATTTGATGCCATCTTCATATCAAGTATATTGGAGGAGTATTTATTTTTTTTTGTTTGATATGCCCAATAGAAACCTATCTGGTGCCAGTTATTTTTTATTTTCAATAAGATTTATAAATTAGCACGAATTACTTATTAATCAAGATGGGTTTTTTGGACAATACACCATTATTAAAAAGGATATTTGAGTTGGGATACACTATGTTTCTTATCATCATTTTGTCTGCATTGGTGGGATTGATCCTTGCTTTTCCGGTAATGTGGCTGTGGAACTATGTTTTCAAGAATTTCAGCCAGCTGCAGATCAATGTTTTCCAGGCATGGGCCCTTAATGTCCTAGCAGGCATATTATTCGGAAAGACCTCAGGGGAGAAGGAAAAATGAACATAAAAGAGATAGAGGAGATGGCCTATCTAACTGAGTCTAAGGGCCTGCTTGAACTGAATGAAGAGATCTCTATGCACTTAAGAAAAAGGGGGATCAAACTCAGGGAATTCAGGTGGAATGAACTAACTGCTTCTTAAAATAAAAAATCCCCACCGCAGCAAGCTGAGGGGTATGTGCCCAGCTTGAGCAATCAGAGAGTCAATCCTTGTAGAGCATGAGGATGTCCCCTTTATCGACAGAATCTCCTTTTTTTACCTTAATCTCTTTTATAATCCCTTTGACAGGAGCACAAACCTCATTCTCCATCTTCATTGCCATAAGGCTTACCAATTTCTGCCCCTTAGACACCTTATCCCCTTCTTTTACAGATACAGAAAATACCGCTCCGGGAAGGGGGGCAGCCACTATCTTTTTTCCTTTTGGATCATCTGAACTTTTGACCTCTTCAAAAAGCTGCTTTTCTATGTCTGACCTTGTCTCTACCTCAAAAGATTCCCCATCAAGATATACCTTCAACCTTCCAGAGTCTAGCTCCTCTACCTTAACGTCGTAATCTTTTCCGTCCAGCTTGACCTTTAAATCCTGCATTTTACAGAGGCATATTGCCGTGTTTTCTTGGCATGGCCTTTTTGCCTTTTGTGGCCTCCCTTTTGGGCATAAGCATCTCCAATGCGCTTATCAGTGCAATCCTGGTCTCCTTAGGGTCTATTATCTTGTCTATCTTTCCCTGGCTTGCAGCCACATAGGGGTTTAAGAATTTTTCAGAGAATTCAGCTGTCTTTTCTTTTTTTATGGAATCCCACTGCTTAGAGGCCTTGTCCCTCTTGTTAAGGATATTGACTGCCTGCTCGGCTCCCATGACCGCTATCTCTGCCATAGGGTATGCAAGGGTGTAATCATATGCCATATCCTTGCTTACCAAGGCTATATAGGCTCCGCCATACGCCTTTCTCATAACAAGGCTTATCTTTGGGACTGTAGCTTCTGAATAAGCATAGAGGATCTTAGCGCCGTGCTTTATCACACCACTATATTCCTGGTCTGTTCCAGGCAGATATCCTGTTACATCAATAAGGTTTATCAAAGGTATGTTGAAAGAGTCAGAGAACCTTACAAAGCGGGATATCTTCTGAGAGCTGTTTACGTCAAGGCAGCCTGCAAGGACCTTTGGCTGGTTTGCAACTATGCCTACAACATTGGAGTTGAGGCGTGCAAAGCCTACAACGCAGTTCTGCGCGTATCCTGAATGGACCTCGAAGAAGGAATTCTTATCCACTATCTCTGTTATAACATCCCTAACATCGTAACTTTTTTTCGGATCGGCAGGTATTATCTCGTTCAGCCTGCTGTTTATCCTGTCAGGGGTGTCACCCATATCTATGGGGGGCGTATCCTCAAGGTTATTCTGAGGAAGGTAACTGAGCAGCTTTTTTATCTGCAGTATGCAGTCTTTCTCGCTTGAGGCAGAGAAATGAGAAACCCCGCTCTTGGTGCTATGGACATCTGCGCCTCCAAGGCCCATGAAATCTACATCTTCTCCTGTTACGCTCCTGACAACATCAGGTCCGGTTATAAACATGTAGCTTATCTTGTCAACCATAAATACGAAATCAGTCAATGCCGGAGAATATACTGCGATGCCTGCGCAAGGCCCCATTATTGCGCTTATCTGGGGTATTACGCCGCTACAGCGTGAATTCATCTTAAAGATGTGGCCTCCCCCATCAAGGCCATTGATGCCTTCCTGGATCCTTGCTCCGCCAGAATCAAAAAGCCCTATGATCGGGCAGCCCGTCTTTAAAGCAAAATCCATAACCTGGGCTATCTTCTTATTGTGCATCTCTCCCATAGACCCGCCCATGAAGGTAAAATCCTGCGCATATACGCAAACAGGCCTGCCGTTAACCTGGCCGTAGCCTGCGATAACTCCATCTCCAGCCTTTTTCTTTTCCTGAAGATTGAAATCATGGCTTTTCAACTCTATAAATTCGCCTATCTCTGTGAATGTGCCTTCATCAAGAAGGAGGCTTAATCGCTCCTGCGCTGTCAGCTTGCCTTTTTCATGCTGTTTTTTTACCAGTTCTTTATCTATAGGCAAGCCATTTTTCTTCTTGTTAAAATCCCTTATCTTTTCGTTGAGCTTCATACCAGTCACTGCCTATGTAAGTGAAGTTTTGTTTAAAAAACTATTGTTTGAGGCGGTGACAGCATAAAATAGGGGAGGAGGGAGAGATGTTCTTAAAAACAAGACAGAACAGCTTGAGATCATAGAGTATGGCCTAAATGCGTCAAAAGAACTTAAAGCCCTTTCCCTCTTTTGTGCCGATCATACCGCCTTCAACTATCCTGAAGATAATCTCCTTATCCTCACTTATGGACCTGTGCTTCCTTACTATGCATCTCCTGTTTCGTGCAGGGGTTATCTGCAGCTCTAAGAGGCATTTGGAGCTGTATTTCAGAAGATCCCCTCCAACAAGGTTTACTTTTCCCTTTTTCTCAAAGTCTGCATAGACCTGGTTTGTTATCAAGACGGGGATGTTCTTTTTTCTTGCTATCTCGCCCAGGTAGGAGATCTGCCTCCCCAATTCCCTGTTGACATCATAAACCTGGTCGTTTTTTCCCAGCTCAAGCCTGTAAAGCATGGCTATGGTGTCAACAACTATAAGGCCTATGCCATTGTCCATTATCTTCCTTAGCCTGTCAAAGGCATCTTTCTGCTCTTCAAATGATGTCGGCTTCAAGAATACCATCCTGCCAAGTATCTTGTGATAGTCGTATTTTGCTATCTGCTTGAGCCTCTCTACAGAGAAATTATTTTCTGTATCAACATAAATAACTTTCTTCCTGTTCCTGGCTATGTTGATGCTGCAAAGAAGGCACAAGAGCGTCTTGCCTGAGCCTGCAGGGCCATATATGGTGGTTATTATGTCACTTTCATAGCCTCCGCCAATCATGCTGTCAAGAATCCTGCTTCCGGAATTTATCTTATCCATAACAATCCCCTACAGAAGGGAAGGATAACTAAATTATAAATTTTGCCATAGATTTATATATTCCCCTAACTTAATCAGGATTATGCTTAGCATCATAATTCCAACATATAATGAGGGAAAATACCTCGGCAAACTCCTAGATTCGATAAAAATGCAGAACATAAAGGATTATGAGATAATAATAGCTGATAACAATTCAAAGGACAAGACAAGGGATATAGCAAGAAGGTTCAGATGCAGGATAGTTAAAGGAGGGAATAAACCCGGGATAGGGAGGAACAGGGGGGCTAAATCAGCAAAGGGGAGCCTTCTTCTTTTTCTCGATGCTGACTGCTGCCTTGAAGAGGGGTTTATCAAAGGCATCCTTGACGAGTTCAAGAAAAAGAAACTTGGGGCTGCAGGCTGCCTTCTTAGGCCCATGAGCAACAGATTAGAAGACAAGGCCTATTTTAAGATCTTTAACGGCTTCGTCAAGGTCTCTGAGAAGGTCTCCCCTGTACTTGGGGGGTGCTGCATCTTGGTCAAAAAAAGCATACACAATAGGATCAAAGGATTTGATGAGGAATTGACTATGTTTGAAGAAAATGACTACATAAAGAGGTGCCTTAAACATGGAAGATTCGGGATACTTAACAGGAAGATAGACACCTCTGTAAGAAGGTTCGATACATTCGGAAGGATAAAGGTTGGTTCTACAATAGTCATGGCAACAGCATACCAAGCTATTATCGGGCCAATCAGGAAGGATGTCTTCAGGTACAGGTTTGACTATAAAAAATGAGGATCGGATTTTTTGAAGAGTTTCCAACCAGAGAAAGCCTGGGAAGATTAAGGATGATAAGCTTCCCTTCAGATGTGTATATAGCTTCAGCAAGCTTAAGCCAGTTTAAGGGCATCAGGGAGAAGATCATCAAGAACAAGAACGTAAAAGATATCATATACTGGCCAACATTAAAAGAAGAAGAGGGGTACTGGATGAGCCCCTTTTCGAAAAGAGGGGCGCTTAAAAGGGTCATCGGTGAGCTAAAAGAAGACAAAGAAAGGATCAAGGTGCTTTGGGATGCGGAACTTCCATTAAAAAGAGGCAACTGGAAAAAAGAGCTGCATAATTTTTTCAGGAACAGGAAGATCATAAGGGAATTTATAAAAAATTCCGGGAGATATAACAAAGGGATAATAACTGCTGAATATCCCATGGAAAATGCGCTTTTTAGGCGTATTTTCAGGTTTCTTGCCCTTTCTTTCAGCCCGAGGGAATACAATCATAAGAAGATAGGCATGCTTTATACAAGCATGATAGAGAACAAGGCGATCAAAAGGTATCTTGAAAGGCAGATAAGAGAAGGACAAGAGGAGTATAAAGAGAACTATCTTATCGGGCTGGGGGTTATAGGAAAAGGAATAATCGGGGATGAAAAGCAGCTGAAAGATGAGGAGCTGAAAAGGGACCTGGAGATCGCCAAAAGGAACAGGATAAAAAATGTAGTTATCTATAGGCTGGGCGGGCTCAATAAGAAAAGGGCTGAAATAATAAGGGGTTTCTGGAAGGGATAAGGAAAAAGGTAGCCGATTGTAGGGCAAAGAAACTTATAGAAGGGCTAACCTGTCAGGATCAGGGCATCTCGCAGCAGGGCAAGGTTATTTTCAAAACATTTATATTGAAAATATAACTTTCGAAAAAGATGGAAACTTTCATAAGGATAATCATCTGGTTTGCATACCTGGCTGCCCTCTATTTTGTGGTATTCTGGCTCCTGGTACTGCTGGATGACAGCCCTGCTGAAAAACCTAAGAAGCTCAATGGATTTCCTTTTGCAACTATAGTAATACCTGCATACAATGAAGAGGACAGGATAGAGAGGACAATAACCTCTGTATTGAAGCTTGATTACCCAATCAACCTGATGGAGTTTATAGTTGTCAATGACGGCAGCTCTGACAAAACAGAGGAGGTTGCCAAGAAGGTAATCAAGGAGAACAAGGGATTTGATATACGGCTGATAAGCCAGGAAAACAAAGGCAAAGGGGCTGCATTGAATGCCGGTCTAAAGGCTGCAAAGGGGGAATTCTTCATCTGCCTTGACGCTGATTCATTTGTGAAAGAAGATTCCCTGAAGAAGATACTCCCCTATTTTGACAAAAAGGATATAGCCTGTGTGCTTCCTGTCCTTAAGGTAGAAAAACCACAAAACTTCCTGCAAAGGATGCAGTGGTTTGAGTACCTGATAAACATGTTCTACAAGGAGCTTATGAGCAGGCTGAACTGCATACATGTTGCACCCGGACCGTTCAGCATATACAGGACAGAAATACTGAAGAAGGTGGGCTATTTTGATGAAGACTTCAACCTTACTGAGGACCTGGAGATGGCATTAAGGCTCCAAAGCAAGCATTACCGTATAATCCAGCTGCTGGAAGGGGAGGTTTCGACCATAGCCCCAAAAACGCTTAAGCAGCTATATAAGCAAAGGAACAGGTGGTATAAGGGCTCCATATACAATGCATTAAAATACCGAAAGATGATGCTCAACAAAAACTATGGAGATTTTGGGCTGATCCAGATGCCTCTCATCATAGTAAGCGGGTTTCTTGCAGTCATAATAATAGGGGCTATGTTTTACTATAATCTCTGGATACCTATGGGAAGCATAATAAGGCTTAGGCATGTCGGCTTTGACATCATGACATTCATAAGGAACTTCAAGATAGATTTCCACATACTTGACCTTAATTTTGCAAGCATAATATCTGCTGTGATAATGCTTGTATTGTCCATCTATATATTTGCAAAATCGCACATAAGCACAAAGGAAAATGCAGGCAAATATGGGATATTATCAATAATAGCTTACTTATTCGCTTATTTTGTGCTTCTTGGAGTGATATGGATAGGGATACTCGCTGAAATGATAATAGGAAAAAAGCAGAGGTGGTAGGTATGAGGAAGGTAAGCACTGAAAAATATATCATAGCTGCGATAATCACGATAGGCATTTTCCTTCTGGGCATGATGATGGGGCTTGTCATAGAGGGAAGAAGGGTGGAGTATATAGAATCCGTCAACAGGCTGCAAAACCTGGAATATAACAGCCTGCAGCTCCAGTATGCTTTTGTCGATCAGCTAAGCCAGGAGGAGAACTGCGATGCTGTCTCTAAGACATTTGAAGACAACATAAAAAGCCTTGAGTCTGCGAGAGAGAGGCTGGAGAGGTTCGATGAAAACTCCAAGATAAACAAGGGCAGCTTCGGACTGTTAAAAAGAGAATATGCCCTTGCCCAGGTAAGGTACTGGCTTCTTGCAAAAAAGACAAAAGAGCTTTGCAACAGCGAAATAGCCACAATATTATATTTCTATTCTGATGATGGGGAATGCCCCGACTGTGAAGACCAGGCATATGTCCTTACATACCTCAAGAAGCTTTTCAAGGACAAACTGCTCGTCTTCTCATTTGACTCAAAACAAACAGATGAACCCATAATATCCATAATCAAACATACATACGGGATAGAGAAGTACCCCAGCATAGTCATAGAAGGGGAGAAATTTGAAGGGCTTATGGAAAAGAACAATGTCCTGAATGAGATATGCAGATATTATAACTATGATGAAAACTGCAAGGAATATGGATCTTCTGCAGAAGATTAAGAAGAATTGTACAGGGAAAGGAGCACTTTACATAATATCTGCCTTTTTCATAACTATAAAGATAATCCATCTAATCTTCCAAAGGGGGATCCTATGGGACTCTGCAGCCTATATGGGGATGGGAAAATACATATTCTCCCTTGGACATGCTGGGCTGTGGGAGCCTGCAAGGCCTGTGCTATGGCCAATAATCCTTGGGTTCCTATGGAAGATCAGGATAAATCCCCTCCTGGTGGGAAGAATCCTGGAGATCGGTTTTGGGGCAGGCTGCATATTGCTTACCTACCTTATAGGAAAAGAGGCTTTTGATAAAAATTCTGCCCTTTTAGGCGCATTATTCCTTGCATTGAGCCCTACGTTCTTATTCTACAGCTCTACACTGCTTACAGGGATACCTTCGACATTCTTTGCACTTCTGGCTGTTTATCTCTTTGTTAAAGAAAAATACATATTGAGCGGTATGATGGTGGGGGTAAGCTGCATGACAAGATTCCTGCAACTTTTTGTGATAGTCCCGATGGCAGCCATGATCCTGGTCCATGGGGATAAAAAAGCCTATAAGATCACTATGCTTTTATCCGGCGCTTTTGCTATATCGATACCTTACCTGATATTTAACCTGACAGCCTATAAAAACCCAATATACCCTTTCCTGCTGCAGGCATTCATGACCAAAAATACAGGGTGGATATATCACAGGCCTTTTCATTTCTACCTTAAATTTTTGCTTACAGAGAATCTTATGACCTTATTTTCCATCATAGGGGCTTTTTTTATCCTGAAGAAAAAAGACATGGGTAAGTCACTGGTACTGGGGATCTTTGCGGCATTCTTCATATTTTTTATGTCTATAGCACATAAGGAAACCAGGTTTGCCCTGACATTCCTGCCTTATCTTTACCTGATATCTGCTTATGGGGCTGTTAAGATGTTCAAGAAAGCAGGAAGGAGAAAGAATACAGTTTTCATCTTGGCCATTATGGTTTCAGCCCTGATCATGCAGTCTTCTATAGGCATGAGGTTCCCTAACTTTAAAGAGTATCCTGAATTTAAAGAATACATAAAAAATGAAGCTAAAGACGGAATCTGGATAAGCAACCCCATCTTTATCTCTGAGTCTGACAAAAAGGCTGACGAGATTATCTATTATCCGATCTATAACTCTGATAAGATAACGCAGCTAAAATCCAGATTAGGGGGTGCTAAGGCAATATTGATAGACAGCTGTGATATACTTCCATGCCCACCATCTGATGTGTTGTGCCTGGGTAAGACCAGTGAGCTTTTAAGCATGCTAAAAGAAGATTTTAAGGAAGAATATAATAAGAAAGAAGGAGATTGTGAAGGGCTCATATTCAGCAGGTGATCATCTTTTAATCTTGATAAAGTCGCCTATAGTGAAATGCCCGCTTTTAGGGCTTGCTAATGCCTCCAGCTTAAGCTCCTGCTGGGCTATCAGCCTTATATGGAGGGCTTTCTCTACCTTTCTTGCCAGGCTAAAAGGGGGCTCTAACTGGCCTGTCTCCAGCTTGTGGACCAGGGAAGACTTTTCATTTATCTTTTTGGCAAAATCCTCCTGGCTTATACCTAATGCCTCCCTTTTTTTCTTTATTATAGAACTGTAATCAGGAATGATCGAAAGAACGAGCTCTTCCGTTTTCTCCTGGGTTTTTGAAGCGGCAGCGGAAGAAGGGGCTTTCTTATTTACCTTTATCGGTTCAATTAGAGGAGATATAACCTTTCCAAACCTAGAACATCTTTCACAAAGGTTAAGAAGAGAGCCTTCTACATCTGCCTTGAAAAGCCTTGCCTCCTTACCACACATATCACAATTGATCTTTACCACCTAACAAGCCAGGATCCATAGGAGCTTTAGCAGATAACTAAGGTAAGGGGGTGTGAGGAGGTTTAAAAATATTTTGATTGGCTAGCTCCATCCTGATATAAGGGTATGGTCTCCTCTTCCTTCAAACTGCATGCTTACCCTGCCGTTTATCACAGGGAAGCATGCGTACCCTCCTGATACATTTATAGTGCCAGCATCAAAGGATTCTGAGACGCTTTTCTTGACCAAGAAGGCATTCTTATCAACCCTGCCCATAAAGCTGTCCTTGATCAGAGGATCCACTATCGCTAAGCTTATCATATCAAAGTTCTCTTCCTGCTTATAGCTCTGGACAAGACAAACCTGAATATAATCTCCGCCTAAGAAAAGCTTTTCCCTCTTTAGGGTTCCATAGTCTGTGGATATCCTCTTGATTGAGGATGTAAGGTCTGTCTTGAACTTGATATAGGCTATCTGCTCTGCTTTCTCCCTAAATTCCCTTATAGAGTTGTAGCCGTATACCAGGATGAACGAGAAAAGTATTATGGCTATGACATAGATGAAAACCTGAGCAGATACCTGGCCTTTCTTATGGATCATTTTAAGGTATGGAGCTATTTTATATTCAGCTCTTTCTTAAGCTTCCTGACCCGTTCACTGGATTCCTTATCTGTAAGGCTTAGGGAGCTTATCTTCTTTTTAGCCCTTCCTTTTTGAGCCTCTTCTGCTATCTTGGACAATCTGCTGAATATTGCTCGAGATTCCCTGCTTTCCGCCTTTTTAAACTGGGGTTTTGGCTTTTTAGCCTCTGCTGCCTTTCCCTGAGGGGGCTTTGCTTGAGGAGTAAGGGGCTTTCTTAAAGGGGGTTTTAAGGAAGGGGGGAGTGGCTTTTTTGGAGGCATGCCCGGAGGGATCCTGCCTGCCGGGGGCTTTCTT